>DGHX01000163.1:31735-36046 GCA_002392835.1 Prevotella sp. UBA3837
TGCTGCTCGCACTGCTGCTGATGCCAGTGGGGGCAAAGGCGGGAATCGTCGCAGAAAACCAAACCATCAACGGTATCATCTACGATTTGTACTGGGAGAAAACGCCATCTCCATCCATATTTGGTACCCACCACGCCCAATATGCCGTTGTAAAAGGTATGCTCCAGATTGCTACAGTACTGAGTATTCCCGAAACAGTACAACATAACAACGGCACAACTACCCAGACTTTCTACGTGGAGACTATTGCTGCTTCGGCATTCGCCAACAACACCAAGATTACTATGGTTTCCATCCCCAGTACGATGTTAACCATAGGAACGAGCGCTTTCAAGGGATGCACAAATCTTAAGACGATTACTTTTAATGGCACTTCACCAAAGCTCAAGCAGATCGGCGCCTCGGCCTTCGAGGGCTGCACCAGTCTGGTCAATGCCGACATCTACACCACGACAACGTCTATCGACGCCACGGCCTTCAGCGGCTGCAACCCCGACAATGTGACCTACACCATTCGCCCCAATGGTGACAACACCACCGTTCCCGCCGGCCTGCTCTCCGGCTGCGAGGGCGTGGGCAAGGTGCAGCTGGCCGACGGCATCACCGCCGTGGGCGAGAACGCGCTGAACACTATGTCGCTCTTCCGCCTGACCATGACCACCAGCGTGCGCAGCATCAGCAGCAACGCTTTAACCGGTGTGTCGCCCTTCCAGCTCTACATCAACGCCTCAGAGGGTGAGCACAAGGACATCGCCGACAATCTGTTCCAAGGAAATGTACAGCTGACAGGCATCTACATCGGCGAAGGCATCACCGCCGTGGGCGAATATGCTTTCTACGCTTGCCAGAACCTGACACAGATAGACCGCCTGCCGCAGGTCATCGGCGATGAGGCCTTCTCCGCCTGCACCAGCCTGAGAGGCATACCCCTCGGTGGTGTGACGAACATCGGAGCTAATGCCTTCACGGGGTGCAGCAGCAGCTACCTTAACACCATCGTCATCCCAGACGGCATAGAGCACGTCGGCAGCAATGCTTTTGATGGATGCTCCTCACTGACCATTGTCTACGTGCCCACCAGAGGAGTCATCGCCCCCACAGCCTTCATCAACTGCGGCGGAGTCGAACTGTACATTGAGCCGAGGGACGAGCAAGGGCCGTACACCATCGCCGACAACGCCTTCCAAGGCTTTTGCGGCATAAGCAGCGTCCACATCGGCGAGGGCATCCACACGCTGGGTAATCAGTCGTTCTCCAACATACCCGGCCTCACCAGCGTCACCCTGCCCACGACGCTGACCACCATCGGCGACTATGCCTTCCAGGGATGCACAGGTCTGACCGCCGTCGACATCCCCGCCGGGGTGAACAACTTTGGTATTACGCCCTTCAACGGCTGCAGCGGCATAACAGATGTGTATGTGCACTGGGACACTCCCATCACGCCCGACATCGATCCGTTCTATGTAAATGAACGCGAGCTGAGCGAGGTCACCCTGCACGTGCCCTTAGGCAACTTCGCCTACAGCGAGCACAGTTACTGGAAGCAGTTCAACATCGAAATGAGCCAGATCATGGCCTACCAGGGCGTGCGCTACCTGTGCCAGTTCGACACCAACGGCAATCCCTATGCCCAGGCCATCGGGCTTGACGACAACAACCTCGCCACCCTCAGCATGCCAGAGACCATCAACGCAGGCATCAGCACCCTCTTCCCCGTCACCGCCATCGCCGACGAGGCCTTCATGGGCTGCACCAACCTCACATCGCTCCAGCTCCCCACAGGGTTAGAGACCATCGGCGCACGCGCCTTCAAGGGCTGCACAAGGCTGCCGAGCTTCCTCAATATTCCCCAGACGGTGAAGACCATTGCATCCGAGGCCTTCAGCGGCGCCCACATCACCATGGCCCACATGTACACCACCCTGCAGAGCATCGCTACCGATGCCTTCGACAGCAACGACACCCACCTGATAGTATACATCGATGCCGTAACCGAGGGCAGCGAGCAGCAGACTATACCTCGTTTTGAAAACTGCAACTTCATCTGGGGTGTCAGTATAGGAGCCAACGTGGAATCCATAGGGTACCATGCTTTCAGCAACTGCAGCAACCTGGAGTGGGTAGGATGGGCCACCAACGCCTCCCGGCTCAAGATCATCAACGAAGGTGCCTTCGCCGGCTGCCAGAAGCTGAAGGAAATTGGCGACCAGGCCCAGGCGGCTGAATACGCAGGAAACGCATGCGTCATACCCGACGGCGTGCAGATCATCTACTCCTCCGCCTTTGCCGACTGCAGCGCACTGAAAGAGGTCGTCCTGCCCGCCTCCATCATCCACATCGGCCAGGGTGCCTTTACCTGCAGCAGCGAAGGCGCACTACAGAGTGTCACCGTGAACTGGACGAACCCCATCACGCCAGACGTCATCAATTATGGCGACCCCTTCCCCGCTGACAAGAGCACCATCACCCTGCATGTGCCCGCAGGCACGGAGGGCGCCTATCAGGCCAACAGCTACTGGAGTCAGTTCAGTATCGTGGCCGACGCCTCCTTCGTAAAGGACGGCCTGCGCTACGCCTTCAACAGCGACCACACCGCCCTCCAGGTGGTGGGCTACATAGAGCGCATCACCCAGGCCGACATCCCCGACCAGCTCCTCGTGGGCAACAACAACTACCCTGTCACCGCCATCGCCGACGAGGCCTTCATGGGCTGCACCACACTCACCTCGCTCAACCTCACCTATGGGATAAAGAGCATCGGTGCACGCTCCTTCAAGGGTTGCACAGGTATTAACTTTCTCAGGTTGTTCACCACCCTGCAGAGCATCGCAACAGATGCCTTCGACAGCGAAGGCACCTACCTGATGTTCACCATCCAAGCCGTACCATGGGGCGATGAACCGTCAACGAGAATAGCCGCCAACCTATTTGAGGGCTGCAACTTCATCCGGGGCATCACATTATCTGACGTGGACCTCATAGGAGACTTAGCCTTCCATAACTGCACCAACCTGCAGTGGGTGTCACTGGCCACCCCCGGTCAGCTCAGAGGAATCGGCGACGGGGCCTTCATGAACTGCGAGAGCTTGACGGACTTTAACAACACCGACCAGGCCATCGATGCATGCATCATCCCCGAAGGTGTCCTCGAAATCGGCGCACAGGCTTTCGCCGGTGCCGCTTTCACATCAGTGCAGATACCCGCCAGCGTCACCGGCCTCGGGCTGGCACCCTTCGCCGACTGCGCCAGCCTGGCCACCATCACCGTGGACCCGGCCAACACCGTCTACCACTCGCCCGAGGGCAGCAACGCCATCATTATGAACAGCATTGTGCTCGTGCAGGCCTGCCCCGCCACCGTCATACCACAGTCGGCGACGGAGCTGTACGGAGCATGGCTCTTCGCCAGCTACCTCACTGACTTCACAGTGCCCAGCGGCATCAAGTACATAGCCTACAGCTTCTACGCAAGCACGCTGGCGAACGTCACCATCCCGGCAACGGTAGAAGGGATATACCACTATGCCTTCAACAACAACGCCCTGCGAGGCAACATCACGGTGCTCCGACCCACGCCGCCTGAACTGATTGAAACGGCATTCTCGGACGCCACCTACGAAAATGCCACCCTCATCGTGCCCGCCGGCGCCAAGGCCGCCTACCAGGCTCACACCGTCTGGGGCAGGTTCCAGCACATAGAGGAGATTCCCGCCGGCAGCGGCGACGTGAACGGCGGAGGCATCGACATGAGCGACGTCCTTGACCTGGCGAACTACATCATCGGCAAGCCCATATCAGACACCTTCGACACCGCAGCAGCCGACGTCAACGGCAACGGCGACATCACCATAGCCGACGTCACAGAGCTCCTCACAAAGGTCATCACCGTCTACGACCCCACCAACGACAAGAAGGCACTGAGAGAAGGAGCCGAAGATGCCAAGACTCGGTGCCACGATATTGTAACAGAACTGCAAGGCAAGCCCGACAGCGACCAGAAGGTCAGCCTGCAGAACGACCTGACCGCTGTGGTTAACAGCATAGATGCACTTCGGCAAACGATAGAAGCCATCACCACGCAGGAACAGGTCAAGACCTGCCAGGTGGAGCTGAAAATCATCAATACTCGTCTGAACTCGATAGAAGAGCAGGTCAGCGCCCTGCCCGACGCATAGACCGGCGCATAGCACTGCGTGCATAACGCGGAAGCCCTGTCCCTGCGGCGCGGCAATTCATGTTAAAACAGGTTCTACAAGATTTCGTGTGGGTAGTTACTGCCCCCCCCCAACCCCTCCCCTACAAGGGAGG
>DGHX01000163.1:36215-36436 GCA_002392835.1 Prevotella sp. UBA3837
CCCACACAAAATCTTGTGGTACCTTAAAACAAAAACCATTCACGACCCATTGGCGGCCATTCGCGGTCATTCACGTTAAAAGTTTTTTTCCTGCGGCGCAACACGAATGGCCACGATTACTCATTAATATTTATATGCCTGCGGCGCAACACGAATGACCATGAATGAACCACTAATTATCCATGAATAATAATTTATGAGTAATTCGTGTGTAATTCATG
>DGHX01000163.1:36531-36728 GCA_002392835.1 Prevotella sp. UBA3837
TGTGTAATTCATGGCAATTCGTGTTAAAAAATCATTCATGAGTAATTCGTGTGTAATTCATGGTAATTCGTGTTAAAAGAAAAACCATTCGCGGCCATTCACGTTAAAAGTTTTTTTCCTGCGGCGCAACACGAATGACCATGAATTAAACATGAATTTCTCATAAATAATTATGGCGCAGATGAAAACTTCCGTGG
>DGHX01000067.1 GCA_002392835.1 Prevotella sp. UBA3837
TTCTATTCTGGGCTTGCCCGCATTCCTCTTACCTCTTACCTCTTACCTCTCACCTCTCGCTCTGCCGGATTTGTAATCCGGCAGTATTCAGTATAAGGATTTGTAATCCGCTTTCGTTTTCCGCATTACAAATGCTCATACTCATAGTGGTCGGATTGCAAATCCGACCGAGCGGATCCAAGAAGTTGAGCGAATGCGAAACTTGAATAAACTATATTTGCTCATCTACTTATCTGAAGTGGAGCGAATGTACACCTAAAAAAGACGTTAATGTCTTGGTTTTCTCTGGCGAAATGAGTATCTTTGCAGAGCCGTATGGCGATGGCTGTATGGCAAAGACGCAGGAATATATGACACTACTTATTGCCCTTCTTTTCTGCCACTATCTGGCAGACTTCTGCCTGACGTCGCCCACGATGATTCGTGCCAAGGCCGACGGTCGGCGTCTGTGGCCCATTGCCAGTCATGCAGCCATACATGCGCTGCTGATGGGCATCTGTCTGTTGATTGCAGGAACGGACATCATGCGGGCTATGATGCTGATGGGGTTCGAACTGATTACCCACTTTGCCATCGACACACTGAAAGGCAGACTGACGGCACGCTTCACAGTTCTTGCCGACCAGCAGCAGAAACCTTACTGGATGGTCTACGGTTTCGACCAGTTGCTTCACCTGCTGGTCATCGTCGCCATTGTGGCATGGGGGTAACCCACCCCCTGCCCCTCCCCAAGGGAGGGGGGAAGTAAGAGGTGAGTGGTAAGAGGTGAGAGGTGAGAGAATCGTGTGCACGCCATCTTTTCATTGCCAAAAAGTATCCTCTTACCACTCACCTCTCACCTCTCACCTCTAAGAAAGATACCTCTCACTTCTGAGAAAGATACTTCTCCCCTCCCTTGGGGAGGGGCAGGGGGTGGGTCAATACTCCCAATGTCCGCTGCCCACCTCGTGCCACTTTCCTTGGGTAAAGATGCGGGCGGTGCACCCCACAGGCACGTCTACGGTGATGCTGTTGTGCGTTGCATAGACGGCAACGGTGCCGTAGAGGGTCTCGGTCTTTGCTTTCACCCATGTGAGGTCGCCCACAAGCTGGGGGGCTATCTCCAGTTGTTGCATGCCCACGGTTCCCTGCTGCTGGCCGATGCCGGCGACAGTGCGGAAGAGCCATTCGTCTATCTGCCCCATCATGAAGTGGTTCTGCGACGAGCCCTGACGGGGATCCCACTGCTCGGTGAGCGTCGTAGCACCCTGCCTGAGCTGGTAGCCGTAGCCGGGCGTCTCGTAGTGGTTGAGCATGGAGAAGAGGAGTTCGCTCTGTCCGTTTTGCGCTAAGGCCTGGAAAAGATATCGGTTGCCCACGTCGCCGGTGGTGAGTCGTGTGCCGTGGGCACGGATGTCGGCGATGAGGTTCTGGAGAACACCGGGAACCCACCCCTGCCCCTCCAAGACCCTCCCCGGCCCTCCCTGTTTAGGGAGGGGGTGCAGGGAGGGAGAAGGTTGCGGAGACGGAACGATGCCGAGGTACAAAGGCAGGGCGTTGGAAGCCTGACTATTGCTGCCGTAGTAACAAGAATCGGGGTGGAAGAAATGGCGGTTGAAGGCATCGGTGACGGTGGTGAGCAACGACTGATAATGGCGCTCGTCGGCACTGTTTCCTGTCATTCGGGCGGCACGGGTGAGCAGCTGCAGGTCGTAGATGTAGTGGGCGGTGGCGACGAGCGGGACAGGCGTGTTGCGCGAGAATCCCGCACGCCACGGGCCATAGTCGTACCAGTCGCCGAGACCGTAGCTGACAATGCCGTCGTCGGACCGCGATGTCAGGTAGTCCACATAGCGGCGCATGGCCCCGTAGTTGCGGGTGATGAGCGTGGAATCGCCATAGTGCTCATAGTACATAAAGGGCAGAATGATGAGCGTGGAGCCCCATTCGGGCGAGTCGTCGAACAGATTGCCGAAGGACACATACTGTGGCGCCGTCGTCGGCACCATACCATTGGTCTTCTGCGTGTCCGTGATGTCGCGGATAATCTTCGGGATATAGGCGCCCATGGCGTAGTTATAGAGCAGCGAAGGCCCACAGAGATGGTCCTGTTCGAGCCATCCCAGCTTCTCGCGGTGCGGACAATCGGTGAGCACGGCCTGCATGTTGCTGCGCTCGGCACGCTCTATCAGGCGGTGGGTTCGGGTAAAAAGGTCGTTGCTGCACTCGAACGACGACACCTCGGGCGCACTGTTATAGACGAAGCAGCTCTGCAGACGCCGTATCACAGGAAGCCCTTCGGGGTTGGCATCGCCCTCCATCACGGCACCCTCCACCTGTATGTAGCGGAAGCCATAGTAGGAGAACGAGGGATGCCATTTCTCGCCTAACGGGTTGCCTCTCAGGGTGTACTCATAGTAGTGCTGGCGTCCTGTCTGCGACTGGTCGCAGACGCCCTGCGGCGTCAGCGCCTCACTCACGAGCATGGTCACCTTTTGTCCGGCCTTGCCCCTGACGGTCAGCTCGGGGAATCCTGCCAGGTTCTGCCCCATGTCAAAGAGCATGACCGAGGCATCCACGGTGCGCCGTGTCTTCTTCGATGCCGCCTCGAGCGAGTCGGTGCTGAAAGGCAGCCGCCTGGCCACGTCGTAACGCTCCATGATGCGCACCGGCGGCGCCTCCTGCACACGCAGTTCTCCGCTGGGGCCTTCCATCACTTTAGCCAGGGGAAAACCGCTGCCCTGCGTCAACGGATCCTTGAAAAGCAGACGGGGCATGAGCCGTGCGTCGTAGCTCTCGCCGCCGTAGATGCTGTTGAACGTCACCGGACTGGGCATCACTTCCCACGACTCGTCGGTGACAAAGGTGGTGCGCACACCTTTCCGCGCCACCACATCGACTTGCGCCAAGAGACTAGGCGGCCCAAACGATGCCTGCAGTTTGCTGTAGCGGTCGCCGCGCTGCACGTTGTAGAAACCGTTGCCAAGGACGACCACGATTTCATTGATGCCGCCGCGTATCTGCTCCGTCACGTCGTATATATTATAATAGGTGGTCTTGCTGTATTCACTCCAGAGCGGGGCGAAATCGTCGGTTCCGATGCGTTCGCCGTTGAGGTAGACCACATAGTGGCCCAGTCCGCAGATGGCCAGCTGGGCATCTATCTTGGCACGACTGCCGCCGATGGGCACGAATCCACGCACCGTGAAGCGCCCGCGCAGACAGATGCTCTTTGCCGACAAGGTGTCCACACCGGCCCATTTCTGTTGGAATGAGTCTTTCTTAAACACTTCGTTGCTCCACCGGCCCTGCGGAATGCGAGCTTCTTCTCTCGTGATGGCACCTATCCACTTGGCCTTGGCGTCGCGTCCCCATGGCACCGCCAGTCGCAGCGTCTGTCCGCTGCTCCATTCCGAAGCCTTGCCCTGGGCGTCCCACACCCTCACTTTCCATTCGTAGCCCTGACTGACGTAGGCGAGCCTTGGCAGCAGAATGTGCTGGCTCTGCTGACTGTCGACACGCCTGGAGTCGTAGACCTTGCGCCCCGTAATGCGTTCGCGCACCACAATCTGATAGGCCGTCTGCCGCTCGTCATTGGCGTCGGCGGCCAGCTGCCACCCCACTCTGGCCTCGTCATTCACCACGGCCATGCCGCGCTGGTAGTTGCATGTCTGGTTCGTAACGGTCAGCCGTGCGCTCACTGTGTGGCAGAAAGCGAGCATCAGGATAAGTGACAAGTGATAAGTGATAAGTGACAAGTTTTTCATGGCAGTGTTTTCTTTTCTGTTATTATTCCGTCAACGATGGCGGCCTCCACTGTCCGTCCGCCGGTGGCATGCAGGCGGAACCGGACGTTCCACTCACGAGGCCAGGCGGGGAAGAGCAGCAGCTCGCCATCGGGTGTCTCCTGCAAGAGCATCTCCTGCAGGCCAATCATGGCCGCGCCACCGCGGTTTAAGTCGGGCGCCCAGTCGAAACCTGGGTCCCAGAAGGCGGTGAAACGGTAGGGTCCCGGGGACAGCTTCTCTGCGTTCAGCCGTCGGGCCTCGTCGGTGAGTCCGAGGCAGGCGGCCCAGATATTGTCTTGTTTCCAGCCCTTGGTGCTGCGCATTTCCAGGGCGTGAGGGTCTTTCAGGTAGGTGTTGCGCGCTATGTGGAGGTCGGGACGACCGCAGCCATAGACGCGCCAGGGGAAAACGGGATAGAGCTGGGGCGTCTCCACGTTCTGGATGCGGCTCCACACCACGGCAGGGGCAATGCAGGTGTCGCCCTGCACGACGCGCAACGGGATGGGGGGCAGGCGCTGCAACAAGCTGTCGGCATACAAGGGAGCAGGGGGCTGAGGCGGTGCCTCAGCGTACGACAAGCCACGGGAGAGATAGCGGCGGTAGGCGGTGGCAACGGTGCGAAGGGCGGCGATGGTGCTCGAAGGATTGTAGGCTTGCTTGTAGGTTTCGCAACCTGAGCCGGGGTAGATGATGAGGTGGCCGTCGGCATCGAGCGCCTTGGCACCGCGCTGGCGTGCCAACAGCTGGTAGTGTTCGTCGAAGAAACGGAGGCAGCTTTCAATCATCGGCTCATATTTGCGGATGTCGAGGCCGCCGTACTCATGAGCCAGCAGGGCCATCATGCAGAACTCAAGCGCCGTGTCCCATTCATATTCGAGCCAGGCGTTGCGCTCCACGCCCCAGTCGTCGCCGTCTTTGTGCTTACCATACTCAGCGGGATTGGGCAGACCAGAATTTTCTATCTGCTCGGAAAAACAAGCGCCGCGATGGCCCCAGTGGTGCTGCGTCCACAGTTCTGCCGTGGGCAGCATTCTCAGATAGGTGTCGAGCTGCGCCGTCATGAGGTCGGTGTCACCGCTTTTCAGCAACGGCCAGTAGAGGAGCCGCTGGTTCTGTGCCGTCATGGTGCCGCCGCCCCACTTGCGATAGTCGGGCGTAAAAGCAGCGGTTTCATCGGCGAAAACAGGGTCGAAGGTGAACAGTCCGCCATTGAACTTCATAGGCCAGCGTCCACGGGCGTTACAACCCATCATGAACCGCATCAGCTCGTAGTTGCGCAAGACGGAAAGAAGTGCAGGGTCGTTGCTGTCGGTCTGAATCCAACTGCGCTGCCAGTAGCTGTGCCACCACTGTCGGCAAAGTCGTGCTGACTTAGCCATGTTGACATCTTGGAACACAAACGGCCCGATTGTGCCGCAACCGTCAACAGCTGTTAACTGGTATTGCTCGTGCCGCAGGTAGCGCAAGTCTATCATCAAGCCGCAGTTTCTGCTGTTCTCAGCAATATATTTCCAAGCGCGATAGTCTGTTCCTGCATAGGTTCCGTCGGTTGTTCCTGTGAAACGGAAGCCGGGAGCGTACATCTTGCCTCCCATGAGAAGTCCGGCAAGCGGGTTGTCAATATGTGAGGCAACGGTTTGAAGGTTTTCGCGTTGGAGTGTGAAGTCGAAAACTGTCTGTTGACGGTTGTGATGGAAGAAACTCAGATCATTTTCACAGGCCACGATGCTGTCGGCACGCGTCACCGTACCTTCGGGTAACACCCATTTGTAGCTGCTCTGCTGGCATTCGGCCTTCGTTAGCGGTCGGTCGCGATAACGCCAGTTCTCGTAACTGAGCATAACCTGTCCCGATTGTCGCGTTGACAACGCTACAAACACGACGGGCTGCTCGACGTCCACCCATAGACGAACGCTGACACCGCCGCCTTCTACGGTGATGCAGCCTTCGTCGAGCGAAAGTGTCTGTCGGAAGTCAGAACCGTTGAACGGCGACTTGTCGAAATGCAGGCGCCAGCGGCCGGCCTTCAGCAGTGTGTTGTTCTCATCGAACCATCCGCTCTGCGAAACGTAGAAGAGCACATCGCCATTCTCCACCCATACGTTCATGCCGATGTCGCAGCCGCCACACGGCATCGACGCACTGCTGTTGTCGCTCTGACTGTTCCACACGAGTGGTTCCGGCACATAGTCGGCCGACGAACGGCCGCGCCGGACAGCAGAAAATGCCGATGAAATGGCGAGAAAAGTGAAAAGCAGAAGGATAAAACGTTGTTTCATTGCTCGTTGTTTGATGATATCGTCAGACCCAATCGTCAATTTGCCGGAGAAAAATCTCGATTATTTCTTGCGAACTTACCAGTCGTCGGTGCGGAAACTGCTGACGGGCAGTCCGTCGCACATCAAGTCGCCCACGGCCCAGTTGCGGAAAGCGTAGCGCACGGCGACGGGTTTCTCCACCTCCTTCGACCTGACGTAGACGCGGTTGCGCTCAATCCAGGTCTCGGCGGGATGGAACACGCGGTCTTCTCCGGCCACCTCGAAATTCTGACTGTGGGGCCCGTTCTCGAAGTAAACCCACTCCTTGCTGCGGTCGAAGGCCACCACGGCGGTGTCACCGTGGAACTCCACCTGACCGTTGTAGGCGGCGAAGTCGGGCAAGCCCTTCACGCCGTAGGTGTTGCTGAGCGCCAACAGGGCGAGACGTTCGCCGGCCTGCCGTTTCTTGCGCGGATGAATGCCATACTCAAGTCCGGAGTCCATGAGGACGGCCATGCGGCAGTTGTCCACGGTCTGCTCCACCCTTGCCTGCTGTTCGCGCAGCAGGGCGCTGTTCACATCCCAGTCGATGAGCGTGTAATCGTAGGGGGCTATCTGGCAATAGTAGAAGGGGAAGGCGCCCTGTTTCCACTCCTCGCGCCAGCCTTCTATCATGCGGGCGAAGAGCGGAGCGTAGTAGTCGTAGCGCGGCACGTTGTCTTCGCCCTGGTACCAGATGACTCCACGCATGCCAAAGCCGATGATGGGCGAGAGCTGTCCGTTGAAAAGGGCGGTGGGACAGCGCTGGTTGAGCTTCTTCACGTCGTCGTCGGTCCAGGGCAGCGTCACCCTCGGGAAGGCGCGAAGCCAGTCGGCTTTCATCCAGGCCTCGCAGGCAGAGCCGCCGAATGCCGTACAGATGAGTCCCACGGGAACGCCCAATGAGCGGCGCAGGGCACGGCCGAAGTAATAGGCCGTGGCCGAGAATTCGCGCACAGAAGGGGCACTGGCCTCCTGCCAGGTGCCGGCAAGGTCGGCCAAGGGTGTCAGCGAGGCCTTGCGCTTGCCGTAGAACAGGCGCAGCTGGGTGTCGTTGCACTGCAGCAGTTCCTCTGCGGCGCCCTCCACAGGCTGGCCCTTGAAGCCCTTCATCTGCATCTCCATGTTCGACTGTCCGCTGCAAATCCACACCTCGCCGATGAGGATATTGTCGAGGCGGAGCGGCTTACCATCGCTGTAGGTTATGGTGTAGGGACCGCCCGCAGAAGGCGTCTGCACGCTGACTTCAAAGCGTCCGTCGGCATCG
>DGHX01000166.1:0-2814 GCA_002392835.1 Prevotella sp. UBA3837
TGACATCGTAGCCGGCGTCGGTCACGGTTTCCGTTGCGTAGTCGTAACGAAGGATGCCATACATGCAGACAATGAGGATGCCGCCGTCGTCGGTTCCAATAAACGACATGGGGGCGCCGAAAGGTGACTGGAAGTCTTTCATGGCAACGGCCTCGCCATTCTTCACGCTGACACGCGTAAATGTGCTTTCGTGGCTGCTGCGCCACAGGTTATGCTGCTCGTCTTCGTATATTCTGCTGTAGAAATCGTCCAGCCGGCGACGACGGTAACTGTCGGAATGGGTGATGGTGCTCTGGCCTTTTCGGATGAAGTAGAGACCATAGCCAGCCGTGCCAATCAGCAGGTCGCCGCTGCTGTTTACCATAAGTGAGTTGACGCGCGGACGACGATTGTCGGGGAAACGATAGCGTACAAAGTTGTTGTGTTCATAGTCGTAGCGGGCCAGACCCTTCGAACAGCCCACCCACAGGCGGCCCTCGCCGTCGGCAAGCACCTTCACCACCTCGTTGTCGACAATGGTCATCGTGTCGCTCACACTGCTGAAATAGTTGGTGAAACGGTAGCCGTCGAACTTGTTGAGTCCGTATTCGGTGCCGATCCAGAGGTAGCCATACTTGTCCTGAACCACACAGTCGGTGAGAGAGCTCGACAGACGGTCGCTGGTGTAGAGGCGACTCACGTCGGCACGCATGATGAGTGCTGCGGCCATAGACAGCAGCACCATCAAGAGGATATATCGTTTCTTTTTCATGGTTTCATTATTGTTAGCTGACATTCCCGACACACTTGTTTCCCTAAACTGGCGGATGCGGCAGATAAAAACCTAGAAGAATCTTTTCGAAACTGGCAGATTCGAAGAAAAAAATCCAGGTTTTTTCATTCGTGCTTTCGCGGACTCTCGTTTCCAAACAGATAGCTCCGCTTGTTGAATCCGCCACAATCCACCACGATTTTCTCTACGACGACGGCCGGATCGAGCGGCTCTACCACGAGCGAATGGCTGCCTGCAGGAGCCGAGAGTGCCATGTCGGCCACCACAATGCGGCGCGCCACAGTGGGATAATAGACGCTGTAGATGTTCTCGGGCTTCTCGTTCAGGTTGTGATTGTAGTTGCAAACGAAGGGTGTTCCGCCGTCGAGGGTGGCACGAATGCGATGTCCGCCGGTGTTCTGGAAGTCGAGGGTGGACTTTAATATAATGTACACACGAGCCACGGCGTTCTGTGTACTGAAGCGATAGGTGAGCGACGGGCCGTCCTGTTGCGGCACGGGCAGTGTGTAGGGCTGCAGGCTCAAGGCGCTCAGCGTGCGGCCCATGTCGGGCATCAGCGTCCATGTGAGGCCGGCTGCATCGCGTTTCTCGTAGTAGTGTTCAGCTTCGATGGCCACCATTCCATCCACCTCTGAGAACACATTTTTGCCCATTTCATCGGAAATTCGCTCCACTTTAGGCATCACATCGCGCGGTCCGAAGTCATCGTTCCAGGAACGATAGCCGATGTGTTTCTGCGTCATCATGCCGTTCCACTTGCCACCGGCCATCTCCACATTGTAATATCGGCAGAGCATAGAGTCACGACGGAAAGCCTGCTCGGCGCGGTCGGCCCAGAGGTTGCAGTCTGGATTGCCCTGCGCAGCAAGGCGTCTGTTCATGGCCACGGCTTGATAAAGGCGGTATACATTTCCCATGGCCTGCACGGGGAAAAGGATGATCTGCCGATAGGCATCGCGCTGGTCGGGGCGCAGCTGCGCAAACTGGTCGAGGGCAGCAGCCTCCAGTTCGGTGTATTCGCCAACAACCTGAGCCCACTCATCGGGCGCATAGGTCGAGGCATCGAGCATCTCGGCGGTGCAGCGTCCGTTGAGTTTCGAGATGCGGTTGAGCAGACGGGCAGCCTCGGCAGCCTGTTCTTCGCCAAACGTGGCGCGGCAGAAGGCGAGCGTATGCGGACGGATGTCGGCAACGGCTGTGGCGCGCTCACCCGCCGAAGCCTCTATATTGAGCAGCTCAGGATTCCAGGCCATGTCCATGAAAAGCTGAATGGGATACTCCATGGGCTTCAGGTCGCCCACGTTGAGAATCCACATCTGGTCGATGCCATACTGCGCGGCCAGCGAGAGCTGCTCCCACATGTTCTGCGTGGGGGTGACGTTGAGCCACTTCGAGTTGCGCGGTGCACCCACGTAGTCCACATGGTAGTAGAGTCCCCAACCGCCCTTGTGGCTCTTCTCTTTCTTTGTCATGGGCACGCGGCGCACGTTTCCCCAGTTGTCGTCGCAAAGGAGGAAGATGACGTCGTCGGGCACCTTCATGCCGGCATCGTAGTAGTCCATCACCTCCTTATATAAGGCCCACACCTGCGGTGTTTCCTTTGCCGGTCGGCCTGTCACCTGTTCTATGATGCGCCTCTGGCTCTTGACGACGTCCTCTAGAAGACGTGTGTCGGCCTCTGCACTCATGGCTTCGTCGCCGTCGCCACGCATTCCGATGGTCACGACGTCCTCCGTTCCCTTCATGCGCTCAATGCCCTCGCGGAAGAAACGGTCCAGATTGTCGCGGTTGGTGCGGTAGTTCCAGACGCCCCAGTCGCGGCGATTGCGGGCGTATTCCTGATGGTTGCGGGCCATGGGCTCATGGTGTGACGTACCCATAATAACGCCCATTTCATCGGCGGTTTTACTGTTTTCGGGGTCATCGGCATAGAATGCCCAGTTCCACATGGCGGGCCACATGAAGTTGCCGCGCAGACGCAGGATGAGCTCAAACACCTTTTCATAGAACCGGTGGTCGCCATAGTTGGTGCCAAACGTGTT
>DGHX01000166.1:2870-3586 GCA_002392835.1 Prevotella sp. UBA3837
CGCCATAGTTGGTGCCAAACGTGTTTTTCACCCACGACGTGAGGCAAGGTGCCTCGTCGTTGAGGAAGATGCCGCGGTAGCGAACTGCCGGTTCACCGTCGGTGTAGGTGCCGCTTTTAATATAGATAGACTCGTGATGCGTCACGGGCACATCGGCCCAATAGTACCACGGAGACACCCCCATCTGACGGGAAAGCTCGTAGATGCCGTAGATGGTTCCGCGGCGGTCGCTGCCGGCGATCACCAGCTGGCTGCCCTTGGTTGTGATGATAAACTTCTCGCGTTTCCCCATCAGGTCCTTCTTGTTGATGACACCTTCGCGCACCAGCTTGTCGATGGCCTTGGAGTGGCCCAGCGTACCGACCACGACAGGCGACTGTTCGTCGGCAGTGATAGTGGCAGGGAACCCGCACACGCGCTCAATATCGGTGGCCAGATCGTGCGCGGCACGGCTCACACCCCGCTCGTCGTTGTCGTCCAGATAGATGAGCACAGGGAACTTGGCGTTCAGACAGAAGTCGCCTTCATTGAAAAAAACGAACTGCTGAGCTGAGCGGCCTACATGCGAGGCCGTCAGCATCAGCATGAGTAACAAATAACGATAATAAGTTTTCATAACAGGGTTCAAATTTTGTTGCAAAGTTATGATTTGTTTCAGAAACCGCCTAATTTTAGCCTAAAAAATATTGCAAATGAGACATATTGAAACAAATTAG
>DGHX01000040.1 GCA_002392835.1 Prevotella sp. UBA3837
TGACATCGTAGCCGGCGTCGGTCACTGTTTCCGTTGCGTAGTCGTAACGGAGTATGCCATACATGCAGACAATGAGGATGCCGCCGTCGTCGGTTCCAATAAACGACATGGGGGCACCGAAAGGTGACTGGAAGTC
This sequence comes from Prevotella sp. UBA3837, assembly GCA_002392835.1. Classification (GTDB taxonomy): domain Bacteria; phylum Bacteroidota; class Bacteroidia; order Bacteroidales; family Bacteroidaceae; genus Prevotella. Next base: position 137 of record DGHX01000040.1, read on the forward strand.
TTTCATGGCGACGGCCTCGCCATTCTTCACGCTGACACGCGTAAAAGTGCTTTCGTGGCTGCTGCGCCACAGGTTATGCTGCTCGTCTTCGTATATTCTGCTGTAGAAATCATCCAGCCGGCGACGACGGTAACTGTCGGAATGGGTGATGGTACTCTGGCCTTTTCGGATGAAGTAGAGACCATAGCCAGCCGTGCCAATCAGCAGGTCGCCGCTGCTGTTTACCATAAGTGAGTTGACGCGCGGACGACGATTGTCGGGGAAACGATAGCGTACAAAGTTGTTGTGTTCATAGTCGTAGCGGGCCAGACCCTTCGAACTGCCCACCCACAGACGGCCCTCGCCGTCGGCAAGCACCTTCACCACCTCGTTGTCGACAATGGTCATCGTGTCGCTCACACTGCTGAAATAGTTGGTGAAACGGTAGCCGTCGAACTTGTTGAGTCCGTATTCGGTGCCGATCCAGAGGTAGCCATACTTGTCCTGAACCACACAGTCGGTGAGAGAGCTCGACAGGCGGTCGCTGGTGTAGAGGCGGCTCACGTCGGCACGCATGATGAGTGCTGCGGCCATAGACAGCAGCACCATCAAGAGGGTATATCGTTTCTTTTTCATGGTTTCACTATTGTTAGCTGACATTCCCGACACGCTTGTTTCACTAAACTGGCGGATGTGGCAGATAAAAACCTAGAAGAATCTCTTCGAAACTGGCAGATTCGAAGAAAAAAATCCGGGTTTTTTCATTCGCGTTTTCGCGGACTCTCGTTTCCAAACAGATAGCTCCGCTTGTTGAATCCGCCACAATCCACCACGATTTTCTCTACGACGACGGCCGGATCGAGCGGCTCTACCACGAGCGAATGGCTGCCTGCAGGTGCCGAGAGTGCCATGTCGGCCACCACAATGCGGCGCGCCACGGTTGGATAGTAGATGCTATAGATGTTCTCGGGCTTCTCGTTCAGGTTGTGATTGTAGTTGCAAACGAAGGGTGTTCCGCCGTCGAGGGTGGCACGAATGCGATGTCCGCCGGTGTTCTGGAAGTCGAGGGTGGACTTTAATATAATGTAGACGCGAGCCACGGCATTCTGTGTGCTGAAGCGATAGGTGAGCGACGGGCCGTCCTGTTGTGGCACGGGCAGTGTGTAGGGCTGCAGGCTCAAGGCGCTCAGCGTGCGGCCCATGTCGGGCATCAGCGTCCATGTGAGGCCGGCCGCATCGCGTTTCTCGTAGTAGTGTTCGGCTTCGATGGCCACCATTCCGTCCACTTCCGAGAATACATTTCTGCCCATTTCATCGGAGATTCGCTCCACTTTAGGCATCACATCGCGCGGTCCGAAGTCATCGTTCCAGGAACGATAGCCGATGTGTTTCTGCGTCATCATGCCGTTCCACTTGCCACCGGCCATCTCCACATTGTAGTATCGGCAGAGCAGAGAGTCACGACGGAAAGCCTGCTCGGCGCGGTCGGCCCAGAGGTTGCAGTCTGGATTGCCCTGCGCAGCAAGGCGTCTGTTCATGGCCACGGCCTGATAAAGGCGGTATACATTTCCCATGGCCTGCACGGGGAAAAGGATGATCTGCCGATAGGCATCGCGCTGGTCGGGGCGCAACTGCGCGAACTGGTCGAGGGCAGCAGCCTCCAGTTCGGTGTATTCGCCAACAACCTGAGCCCACTCATCGGGCGCATAGGTCGAGGCATCGAGCATCTCGGCGGTGCAGCGTCCGTTGAGTTTCGAGATGCGGTTGAGCAGACGTGCAGCCTCGGCAGCCTGTTCTTCGCCAAACGTGGCGCGGCAGAAGGCGAGCGTATGCGGACGGATGTCGGCCACGGCAGTGGCGCTCTCACCCGCCGAATCCTCTATATTGAGCAGCTCAGGATTCCACGCCATGTCCATGAAAAGCTGAATGGGATACTCCATGGGCTTCAGGTCACCCACGTTGAGAATCCACATCTGGTCGATGCCATACTGCGCGGCCAGCGAGAGCTGTTCCCACATGTTCTGCGTGGGGGTGACGTTGAGCCACTTCGAGTTGCGCGGTGCACCCACGTAGTCCACATGGTAGTAGAGTCCCCAACCGCCCTTATGGCTCTTCTCTTTCTTTGTCATGGGCACGCGGCGCACGTTTCCCCAGTTGTCGTCGCAAAGGAGGAAGATGACGTCGTCGGGCACCTTCATGCCGGCATCGTAGTAGTCCATCACTTCCTTATATAAGGCCCACACCTGCGGTGTTTCCTTTGCCGGTCGGCCTGTCACCTGTTCTATGATGCGCCGCTGGCTCTTTACGACGTCCTCAAGAAGACGTGTGTCGGCCTCTGCACTCATGGCTTCGTCGCCGTCGCCGCGCATTCCGATGGTCACCACGTCCTCCGTTCCCTTCATGCGCTCAATGCCCTCGCGGAAGAAACGGTCCAGATTGTCGCGGTTGGTGCGGTAGTTCCAGGCGCCCCAGTCGCGGCGATTGCGGGCGTATTCCTGATGGTTGCGGGCCATGGGCTCATGGTGTGACGTGCCCATAATAACGCCCATTTCATCGGCGGTTTTACTGTTTTCGGGGTCATCGGCATAGAATGCCCAGTTCCACATGGCGGGCCACATGAAGTTGCCACGCAGACGCAGGATGAGCTCAAACACCTTTTCATAGAACCGGTGGTCGCCATAGTTGGTGCCAAACGTGTTCTTCACCCACGACGTGAGGCAAGGCGCCTCGTCGTTGAGGAAGATGCCGCGGTAGCGAACTGCCGGTTCACCGTCGGTGTAGGTGCCGCTTTTAATATAGATAGACTCGTGATGCGTCACGGGCACATCGGCCCAATAGTACCACGGAGACACCCCCATCTGACGGGAAAGCTCGTAGATGCCGTAGATGGTTCCGCGGCGGTCGCTGCCGGCAATCACCAGCTGGCTGCCCTTGGTTGTGATGATAAACTTCTCGCGTTTCCCCATCAGGTCCTTCTTGTTGATGACACCTTCGCGCACCAGTTTGTCGATGGCCTTGGAGTGGCCCAGCGTACCGACCACGACAGGCGACTGTTCGTCGGCAGTGATAGTGGCAGGGAACCCGCACACGCGCTCAATATCGGTGGCCAGATCGTGCGCGGCACGGCTCACACCCCGCTCGTCGTTGTCGTCCAGATAGATGAGCACGGGGAACTTGGCGTTCAGACAGAAGTCGCCTTCATTGAAAAAAACGAACTGCTGAGCTGAGCGGCCTACATGCGAGGCCGTCAGCATCAGCATGAGTAACAAATAACGATAATAAGTTTTCATAACAGGGTCCAAATTTTGTTGCAAAGTTATGATTTGTTTCAGAAACCGCCTAATTTTAGCCTAAAAAATATTGCGAATGAGACATATTGAAACAAATTAG
>DGHX01000080.1:0-773 GCA_002392835.1 Prevotella sp. UBA3837
TCTACATCGCCTGCGGCATCAGCGGGCAGATCCAGCACATTGCCGGCATGCAGGACAGCAGTATCATCATCAGCATCAACTCCGACCCGGACGCGCCGATCAACAAGATCGCGGACTACGTCATCGTGGGCACCGTGGAGGAAGTGATTCCGAAACTCATCAAATATTACAAGCAGAACAGCAAATAACCGGAGGAACCAGCTATGGCAAATTACTATACCGACCGTCCTGAAATCGCATTCTACCTGAACCATCCCCTGATGCGGCGCATCGTGGAGCTCAAGGAGCGCGGTTTCACCGACAAGGACAAATATGCGGATGCCCCCGTCGACCATGAGGATGCGATCGAAAACTACAAGCGGCTCCTCGAGATCGTCGGCGACGTGGCCGCCAACATCATCGAGCCCAACTCGGAGAGCGTAGACCTGGAAGGTCCGCATCTGGAGAACGGCCGCATGATCTACGCCTCGAAGACCTTCGAGAACCTCGACGCCACCCGCAAGGCTGGCCTTTGGGGCGTCTCCATGCCCCGCCGCTACGGTGGCCTGAACCTGCCCAACGCCGTGTTCTCGATGCTGAGCGAGATCATCTCGGCCGCCGACGCCGGCTTCCAGAACATCTGGAGCCTGCAGAGCTGCATCGACACCCTCTATGAGTTCGGCTCTGAGGAGCAGCGCCAGAAGTACATCCCCCGCGTCTGCGCCGGAGAGGGCATGTCGATGGACCTCACCGAGCCCGATGCCGGAAGCGACCTGCAGCGCGTGATGCTGAAG
>DGHX01000080.1:974-1474 GCA_002392835.1 Prevotella sp. UBA3837
CTACGACAAGCGCCAGGGCGGCGTGGACGTGCGCCACATTGAGCACAAGCTGGGCATCCACGGAAGCCCCACCTGCGAGCTCACCTATAAGAACGCGAAGGCAGAGCTCTGCGGAAGCACCCGCCTGGGCCTCATCAAGTATGTGATGGCGCTGATGAACGGCGCCCGCCTGGGCATCGCCGCCCAGTCGGTCGGTCTCTCGCAGGAGGCTTACAACGAGGCCACGGCCTACGCCAAGGAGCGTCAGCAGTTCGGACAGAAGATCCAGGAGTTCCCCGGCGTCTACGATATGCTCTCGCGCATGAAGGCGAAGCTCGACGCCGGCCGCTCGCTGCTGTACGAGACAGCCGCCTACGTCGACATCTACAAGTGCCTGGAGGACATTGAGCGTGACCGCAAGCTCACCCCCGAGGAGAAGCAGGAGCTGAAGAAGTACCAGCGCCTGGCCGACGCCTTCACGCCGCTGGCCAAGGGCATGAACTCGGAGTATGCCAACCAGA
>DGHX01000080.1:1613-6133 GCA_002392835.1 Prevotella sp. UBA3837
CGCATCTTCTCCATCTACGAGGGAACGACGCAGCTGCAGGTGGTGGCCGCCATCCGCTACATCAGCAACGGATTTATGCTGACCAAGATACGTGAAATGTATGAGGAGACAGCCACAGTGGCGGCAGCAAACTCTTCACTCTTCACTCTTCACTCTTCACTCCAAAAGGTCATCGCCCTCTACGAGGACGCCCTCAACACCGCCAAGGCCCTGGACAACCAGGAGGCCTTCGACTTCCTGGCCCGCCGTCTGTACGACATGACGGCCGAGCTGGTGATGAGCCTGCTCATCATCCGCGATGCCGCCGCCCGTCCCGACCTCTTCCTGAAGAGTGCCAACGTCTATGTGCGCATGGCCGAGGAGGACATCACCGGCAAGGCTGCCTACATCAAGGCCTTCACGCCCGACGCCCTCTGCAGCTTCCGCGCCGTGGAGCAGGAGGCATAATCATGGGGAGTTAAAGGGAGTTGCTAACTCCCTTTAACTCCCTCAAAAATATAAACCGATGCGAGTAGGAATCATTGGTACCGGCTGGATAGCCGAGAAGGCCGCCATCACCCTGAACGCACCTACGTGGAGACGCTGTACGTGCCCCGGCAGATTACGGGCTACGAATATCAGTTCCTGGCCTGCCGGCGCGACCTGCTGGCCGGTCGCACGGAGCCGCAGGAGATGCCCCTCGACGAGACACTCTACGTCATGCAGCTCATGGACCGGCTGCGCCGCCAGTGGGGAGTCCACTATCCGATGGACTGACGCCCACTAACTCTCTCACTCCCGGGAAACGCCGGAGGCGGCTTTAGCCCGCTTTAGCGGTACTATGGGTTGAGCAGCTACTCCCCGGAAGCGTTCCTTTTTATTTCTTTCCGCCACCGAAGAGGTTGCGTATCCACTGGATGTTGTCAACCCACTGGATGATGGACCCGATGACGGGCACGGCGCGCAGACCTGCCCACCGCAGCTGGTTCACTTCATCGGGGAGCGCGTGCGACACGGCGCGGTTCAGCTCCTGGCCGGCCACCGTCTTCAGGTGCTCCTTTGCGGCGGCTTGCGCCATCTCCTTCTGCTCTTCAGCAACATGCTGCTGGGCTTCTGCCTGGGCCTTTGCCAGGGCTTCCTGTGCCTGCTGAACAGCCTCCTGCTGGGCCTGGTTCAGGTTCTCTTGGTTCATTGTTCCTTCCATGGTTATTTGTTTTTAAGGGCGGAATCCCAGAAGGCCGGAATCCCGTGATATTGTTATGGCGTTATGTCGTGAGCCGTTATGCTTTTGTTGTCTCTTCTTTCTTCATGGCTGGCAGAGTGCCAGGCAGATGCGGTCCTGGAAGCGGCGGCCGTCGGCGGCTCGGCGCACACCCTGGTTGATGATGCTGAAGCAGATGCGGTGGCCGTTGGGGGCATTCAGGAATCCGGAGAGCGACGACAGGCCTGTCACGGTGCCCGTCTTGGCGCGCACGTTGCCCTGCGCGGGTGTGTCCTTCATGCGGCTTTTCAGCGTGCCGTCGACGCCGGCTATGGGCAGCGACGAGGTGAGGAAGGTATAGGTCTCAGGATGACTCCAGGCATAGCGCAGCAGCATGACCTGTGCCTCGGCCGAGAGGTAGTTGTACAGCGACAGTCCGCTGCCGTCGGCCAGGCGGTAGCTGTCGCCGTCCAGCCCGATCTTGTCTAATAGCTCGCGCTCCAGCCGCTGTCCCTCCTTCGCCGTGGCGGGACGCTTGCCGCCGCTGGCCGCCAGCTGGTAGAAAGTGGCCTCGGCGCAGAGGTTGTCGCTCTCCTTCATCATGGGTTTTATCACCTCCTCTATGGCGTGGCTGCGCTCGGTGATGAGCTTGGCGTCGCGGGGCAGCGCGCCCTGCACCACGGTGGCACCGCCGGTGGCAACGCCGGCAGCGCGCAGCTCCTTCATCAGCTGTGCGGCGAAGTTCGCCTTCCCGTCGACGAGCAGCGGCGAGAGCACCGGGTTATCGTCGTCCCAGCACCAGCCCTCACCCCATTTCTCGGCCTCCTTCATCGACACGTCGGTGATGATGCGGCCCTTCAGGCTCGTCACCCCCAGGCCCTTCACGGCCCTGACGAAGGCGAGCATGTCAGCGCGGCTGAACAGGGGGTCCATGCCTCCGCGGCAGATGAGGTCGCCGCGCAGCTGTCCCTGCGCCACCGTTCCCTTATAATATAAAGATGTGGTGTACTTATAGCTCGTCCCCAGGCGGTCGAGTGCCGCGACGGCGGTGAGCACCTTCATCGTCGACGCGGGGCGCATCAGCTGGCGTGCGTTGCGCTCGTAGAGCAGCGTGTCGTCGGTCAGGTCCCACACCATCAGCCCCAGCTGCGTGGTCTCCATGAGCGAGTCGTCGACGATGGTGTCCAGGCGCTGCATCACCAGCTCGGGGTATGGCACCACGAGCACCGTGCTGTCGGCCGCCTGTGCCGTCTCCGCGACGGCGGTGCCCGTCGCCGTACTGCCCTCCTGTACGGGCGGCTGCTCGTCGGCCTCCTGCGCCACGCCCATGGTCTGCAACAGCAGCAGGGCGGCGAAGGCATAACATATCCGTAGTTTCTTCACGTTCTGATTCTCCTATATTTAGCAAGTGCAAAGATACGAAAAAAAACCGAACCGCCACGCGCCCTTTCATCTTTTATACTTTTTTTACATATAAACGCTTGCTGCTTTTCAGAACTTTTTGTAACTTTGCAGCCGAATAGCGTTATCCGAAACGGACAACTTTTGATGAGCCTAAAACAGAAAAGTTTTCCAAAACGGCGAACCTACTGTAGCAGAGCATAGGACAAAAAAGGAGACAAATACATGGAAATCAAAAACTTCACCATCACAAAACGCGACGGCTCGAAAGACGCCTTCTCGCTCGACAAGATTATGAATGCCATCGTAAAGGCATTCGAGAGTGTAAACGAGCGTGCCGACCTGGGCACCATCTCGAAGATTATCAGCCACTTAGACATGCACGACGACATCAAGGTGGAGGATATTCAGAACCAAGTGGAGGAGTCGCTGATGCGCGAGGGCTTCTACCGCGTGGCAAAGTCGTTCATCCTCTACCGCCAGGAGCACAGCGAGGACCGTGAAACCCTTGAGAAGATGATGTTCCTCTCAGAGTACATGGAGAGTGCCAACGCCGCCACCAGTTCGAAGTACGACGCCAACGCCAACGTTGAACACAAGAACATAGCCACGCTGGTGGGCGAGCTGCCTAAGAGCAACTTCATCCGCCTGAACCGCCGCCTGCTCACCGACCGCATCAAGAAGATGTACGGCAAGCAGCTGGCCGACGAATACATCGACAAGCTGACACACCACTTTATATATAAGAACGACGAGACGAGCCTGGCCAACTACTGTGCCTCCATCACCATGTACCCCTGGCTCATCGGCGGCACGAAGTCGATAGGCGGCAACAGCACCGCCCCCACCAACCTGAAGTCGTTCTGCGGCGGCTTCGTGAACATGGTGTTCATGGTCAGCTCCATGCTCGCCGGTGCCTGCGCCACGCCCGAGTTCCTGATGTACATGAACTACTTCATCGGCAAGGAGTACGGCCAGGACTACTGGAAGCGCGCCGACGAGGTGGTGGACCTGTCGCTGAAGCACCGCACGCTGGACAAGGTCATCACCGACTACTTCGAGCAGATCGTCTACTCGCTGAACCAGCCCACCGGCGCCCGCAACTACCAGGCCGTGTTCTGGAACGTGGCCTACTACGACCGCTTCTACTTCGAGAGCATCTTCGGAGAGTTCTACTTCCCCGACGGCTCGCAGCCCGACTGGGACGGCCTCTCCTGGCTGCAGAAGCGCTTCATGAAGTGGTTCAACCAGGAGCGCCTGAAGACCCTGCTCACATTCCCCGTAGAGACCATGGCACTGCTCACCGACGAGAACGGCGAGCCGAAGGACAAGGAGTGGGGCGACTTCACCGCCGAGATGTACGCCGAGGGCCACTCGTTCTTCACCTACATGAGCGACAACGCCGACTCGCTCTCCTCCTGCTGCCGCCTGCGCAACGAGATCACCGACAACGGCTTCAGCTACACCCTCGGGGCCGGAGGCGTCTCCACGGGCTCGAAGTCGGTGCTCACCATCAACCTGAACCGCTGCATACAGTATGCCGTGAACCACAAGATGGACTACCTGGACTACCTGGGACAGATCATCGACCTCTGCCACAAGGTGCAGCTGGCCTACAACGAGAACCTGAAGGTGCTGCAGGAGCACGAGATGCTGCCACTCTTCGACGCCGGATACATCAACATCGGACGCCAGTACCTCACCATCGGCATCAACGGACTGGTGGAGGCCGCCGAGTTCATGGGGCTGCAGATAACGCCCAACCCGCAGTACCAGCAGTTCGTGCAGGGCATCCTCGGACTCATTGAGAAGTACAACAAGCAGTACCGCACGAAGGACGTGATGTTCAACTGCGAGATGATTCCCGCCGAGAACGTGGGCGTGAAGCACGCGAAGTGGGACCGCGAGGACGGATACTTCGTGCCCCGCGACTGCTACA
>DGHX01000080.1:6199-9114 GCA_002392835.1 Prevotella sp. UBA3837
TTCTACGTCGTCGAGGACGACTCGCTCTCCGTCATCGACAAGTTCAAGCTGCACGGCCGACCCTACATCGAGCACCTCACCGGCGGCAGCGCCCTGCACTGCAACCTGGAGGAGCACCTCTCGAAGGAGCAGTACCTGCAGCTGCTGAAGGTGGCCGCCAAGGAGGGCTGCAACTACTTCACCTTCAACATCCCGAACACGGTGTGCAACGACTGCGGACACATCGACAAGCGCTACCTGAAGGAGTGCCCCGTCTGCCACTCGAAGAACATCGACTACATGACGCGCATCATCGGCTACCTGAAGCGCGTCTCCAACTTCTCGCAGGCCCGCCAGGAGGAGGCCGCCCGCCGTTTCTACGCAACAGCCTGAGAAAGTGAGGAGTGAGGAGTTAGTCCTCACTCCTCACTCCTAACTCCCAGTTATGCTTAAATACGTCAATACCGGCATCGTCTTCCAGGAGATTCCCGACGAGGTGACGCTGGCCATCAACATCAGCGGGTGCCCGTGCCGCTGCCCGGGCTGTCACAGCCGCTACCTGTGGGAGGACATCGGCATGCCCCTCGATGCCGCCGCCCTCGATGACTTCGTGGCACAATACGGCCGCGACATCACCTGCATCGCCTTCATGGGCGGCGACGGCGACGCGAAAGGCGTGAACCTGCTGGCGCAGTACCTGCACGAGGAGCACCCGCAGTTCCATGTGGCGTGGTACAGCGGCCGCATACGCATTCCCGCCGCCGTCAGCGTGACGGACTTCGACTATATCAAGGTGGGGCCATACATCCGCCACCTGGGGCCGCTGAAGTCGCCCACCACCAACCAGCGTCTCTACCGCATACGCCCCGACGGCACCATGGACGACATCACCCACCGCTTCTGGCGCACTTCACGTTAAAAGAAAAAAATATGAGTAATTCGTGTTCAATTCACGATAATTCATCGTTAAAAGAGTTTTTTTGCCTGCGGCGCTACATGAATGACCACGAATTAGACACGAATTTTTCATGAATTATTTTTACGAGTAATTCGTGGCCATTCATGAATATTCATGTAGCGCCGCAGGCAAAAGAAGAATCCGCGTAATCCGCGTAATCTGTGGTTAAGACCCTTCAGACACTACTTCGTTATCTCAGTGATGCTCTGCCCGGTGCATGCGTCGGGCTGCTGTATGTGCAGCAGCTGGCACACCGTGGGTGCTATGTCGGTGATGTGCACCTCGCGGCTCGTGGCTCCGTGGGGCACGCGCCACCCGTAGAAGAGGCAGGGTATGTGGGCGTCGTAGGGGTTCCACTCGCCGTGCGTGGTGCCCGTGGGACTCGACCACCGTCCGTACTCATAGTAGCCGGGCCGGGGGAAGAAGATGATGTCGCCCGAGCGTCCGGGGTAGTAGCCCATCAGGGCGCGGTCGCGCAGCACCGGCGGCAGCGCGCTCGTGGCCAGGTCGTCGTAGACGGCGGCGAAGGTGACGCCCTGCTCCTTCTGCACCTCGGCCAGCACCATGTGCGGCAGGTCGGCAGTGATGAGCCCCATCTGGCGAATCTTCTCCCAATCGAGGAAGATGCGGTAGTCCATGATGTCGCCTATATACCCTTGGCCGCTGCCCGAGTCGTTGTCTATGGCCTCGTAGATGCGCTCCTTCATCTCGCCGCTGCTCCACGGTCCGGCGGCCAGGTGGTGCTCCTGCATGTACTGCCAGTTATGGGCGGCACCGTGGTCGGCCGTCAGGAACAGCAAGTAGTTGTCGCGCCCCACCTGCTCGTCCAGGGCCCGCAGCAGGCGCCCCAGGTCGCGGTCCAGCTGCAGGTAAGCCTGGTCGGTGCGCTCTCCGCGCGTACCATATTTATGTCCTATGACATCCGTCTGCGAGTAGCTCACGCAGAGCATGTCCGTCTGGTCGCCCTTGCCCAGCTTCTCGTTCTTCAGCGCCGCAATGGCCATGTCGGTGGTGATGGTGCCGCAGTGTGGCGAGAGCCCTATGTCCTCGCCCATCTGCTTGAACGTCTTGTCCTTCGCCAGCTTCTTGTTCTGCTCCTGCACCCACCGCGGCAGCTGCTCCATGTAGTAGGTGCTGCTGATGAAGCAGCGGTTCTTCAGGTCCAGCCAGTAGGCGGCATTGGCCGCGTGGCCTGCGGGCAGTATGGCGGCGCGCTCCTTGTAGCTGATGCCGATGACGCGCGACCGGAAGTCGGTGTGCAGGCGCAGCTGGTCGCCGATGGTGGTGGCCAGCATGTTTCGTGGCGACATCTGCCCCTTCGGGCTCTCGCTGCCCACGGTGCGCACCGTGCTGTCGGCGCAGCAGTAGGTCTTGTGCCCGTCGATATAGAAGTTATTGCCGCAGATGCCGTGGAAGGCCGGCGTGGTGCCCGTATAGACCGAGGCGTGGCCGATGGCCGTCACCGTGGGCACGTAGTTGATCAGGCAGTTGTCGCACGAGAAGCCACGGTCTATCAGGCGGCGGAAGCCGTCGTCGCCGAAGCGGTCGTAGTAGCGGCCCAGGTAGTCCCACCGCATCTGGTCCACCACCACGCCCACCACCAGGCGGGGACGCTCACCGAAGTGCGACTGCGCCACGGCGCAGAGGCTGGCGCAGCACAGGGCTGCGAAAAACAGTATTCTCTTCATCGTTGTCCTTTCCGTTTATGCATGAATAGAAATGGTCTGCAAACTTACAAAAAAAAATTGAAACGGCATAGTCCCCCACCCCGTTTTTAACACGAATTAGGTGTTGTTGTGTTCGGTTTTCTTTTGTTTTTGAAAGTAGGGTGCCGGATTTTGATGCACCCAGCAACCTTGCAATAATGATGTCACTGACCCCACCCCCGCCCCCTCCCCTACAAGGGAGGGGAGGGCCTACGGACATCGGAGGCGGAGCCGCTCCCCTCCCTTTAAGGGGAGGGGAGGGCCTACGGGCA
>DGHX01000080.1:9258-10409 GCA_002392835.1 Prevotella sp. UBA3837
GGTCGGGGGTGGGGTCTGTATCTTTCCAATGGTTTGTTTCTTGGACACATCAAATTGGACTCCCTATTTTGAAAGCCCGCTTTAGCGGTCGCATGCGAACTTTTGCCTGCGGTGCAACCAGAATGTCCCCCCTTACGCGCGCACGATACACGCGCGTCAGTGATTATTTGGTTGCACCGGAATGCGTTTTGGTTGCACCTGAATACAATTTGGTTGCACCAGCGTTCAATTTGGTTGCACCGAAATACATTTTGGTTCTTGCGTCCCGTTGGTAGCAAGCGGCAAAGCCGAGCGGCACCGAAAGCATCTATATTAAAATGGTTAATGAATCCTAATGACCGCTTAGAAAAACGTCCCAGGGCCTGGGACATTTCTGTGCGGGCCGCACAGAAAAAAAAGTGGGCCACTAATGAAAAAAAGTGGGCCACTAATGAAAAAAAGTGGGCCACTAATGAAAAAAAGTGAGCCGCTTTTTCAGCAAAACAACTTGTTTTGGTTTATTAACTCAACTCTCAACACTCATCTCTCAACACTCATCACTTCTTCCCCGGTGCAACCAAAAAATCACTCACGCGCGTATCCCGCACGCGCGCGCGAGGAGACTGTCGGTATCAATGTTGCAGATGTGAACCTCGGCTGCGCGTATCCGGCACGCGAGAAAGAAAGACTGTGGTCTGCGGCGTACCGAAAAAAATTAGAAAGAATAGGAAACAATTCGACCTGTACGGTTGAGAAAGCCGCAAAGGGGGCGGCAGAGTACAGCCGGGGGTACAACCCCTGGTAAACAGAACGCAGGGAAAGCCCCGAAGGGGCGACGGAATACAGCCGGGGGGTACAACCCCCGGTAAGCAGAACACGGGGAAAGCCCCGAAGGGGCGACGGAATACAGGCAGGGGTAAAACCCCTGCAATAACGCCACCAACACACAAGACCGTGGCCCGTTGCAGGGGTTTTACCCCTGCCTGTATTCCGTCGCCCCTTCGGGGCTTGCATGTCCCCCATCTTACCGGGGGTTTCACCCCCGGCTGTACTCTGCCGCCCCTTTGGGGCTTTCTCAAGTAGGTTGTTCATTATCATGTACCTATATTTTTAAAGTTACAGACCCCACCCCCAGCCCCTCCCCTTGAAGGGAGGGGAGCTGCTGCCGCCTT
>DGHX01000080.1:10517-13380 GCA_002392835.1 Prevotella sp. UBA3837
TGGGGGTGGGGTCAGTAACTTCATTCCTGTCATTTTTGTGGTACATCATATTGAACACCCTATTTCTCAAGTGGACTCTTCTTTCTAATTCTTTGCAATTCTTTTCCCAACCATGTTTTCTGAGAAAAAACATTAAAAATTAGCTTAATAAAACAAAAAGTGGGTCTCAACGCTTTGCCATCTCATTCTTTTTCAGTACTTTTGCAGCCGATTTCTACACGCACGTGAGTGCGCACATACATATAATCATTTTCACAAGCTAAAATTCTACTAAAATAAAATTCATTCATCTAACAACTTACTAACATGAAAAGAAAAAGTACATTACTAAGAACACTCCTCGCAGCTGCAATGCTATGCGTGGGGGGAAGTGCGTGGGCACAGACGACCACAACTCTTTTAGAGTACGGAACAACCAAAGCACCTTGGACTGAGACCAGCGCCGCAGAATGGACAGGCAAGACCCTGACCGTCGCCGATGACAACTCTTATGTGGAGTATTCAGGCACAGACAACAGCGACTTCGCAAACACTAAGACCATATCTCCTACATCAGGCAATATCATTAATGTGACTGCTGTGTGGAGGGGAAGGTCGAATACTGGTCGTTATTTGGCTGACAATTGCGGCATATATTTCCGCTTTGGAAATATTGTTGTATTGCAGAATGATCAGAATCAAACTCACGGATACTCATTCACTGGCCTTACGATGAGTTCTGCAACAACTTTTAATGCAGGAACATACAGGACCGACATCGCCAATTGTACATGGTTGAAGATTGAAACAGAAATCAACACTGCTACAAATACGCTGACATCATTCACCATTAAGTCAGAAGACGGTGCTAAAACATACGTTTCCCAGTCTAATATCGCTCTGACCAATCCAGATTACTCAACAGTAGCCTTTGGCTTCCAAAGAGGAGGACGGCACACGACTGAAAAGCAGGAGCAGCTGAAGTCCATCGTCATTACCGAGACCACTCAGTCTATTGCATACGCCGACTATACCGTTCACTTTGTTGACAACAATGGCGCTACGGTGAAAGAAGATGCAGTCCGCAACGGCGAGGTTGGCACGACCGTGAATGCAAACTCCGATGACATTGCAACTTACTACAATGGTGATTATAAATATGTATATGCCAATGATGGCGGCGGCGTGAAAGTCACCAGCGATGGCAAAGCCGAAATGACCATCACCTACACCAAGTACGGCAAGTACGCCTATACCGTCAATGCAGTGGACGAGAGCAACAATACTTTGGCCACATTAGCCACTGCAAATCCTTACGAGGGCGAGACTGCCGATTTGATTTGGAACAAGTACATACAGGTTGATGGACAGTGGTATGTCACTTCCGAAAATACCTTTAAGGAAACAGCAACAGAGGCCGGTTCTAAGAATGTGGTCTATAAGCCTGCCGACATCGCCTATTTCTTTGAGATGGAGAACCTGACAAGGACAGGAGGTTTATATCTTACCGAAGAGAGTGCGTCTTATTCCGGCAATGCCCGTCTGCGTATTTCCAGAGGGTCTACTCATTACACTCCCGCACTGGCAGAAGGTGTATACACGCTCATTATAGGCTGTGCAAACAGCAATGCTTCTGCAAGCGAAGTATATGTTTACACACGCAGCAGCGACGGAACACTCTCCGAGAAACTTTATACTCATACAGCAACCAATGGCAACACAACTCTGAAGTGCGACATCGCTGTTCCTGAGGGGTATTCGATAGCTTTCAATGGTAATGAGGGCAACTACAATAACAACGCCCGTATGGACTATATGACTCTTACTCCTGCTAAGTTTGAGAAGTCCATCTCTGCTGCCGGCTACGCCACCCTTTACACTGACAAGGCTCTTGACTTCAGCGAGACGGGTCTGACCGCTTACGTGGCTGTTGAGAACGGCGACGACGTGACCTTCGACGAGGTGACGACCATTCCCGCCGAGACCGGCGTGCTGCTGAAGGGCGACGAGGGCAACTACAGCATTCCCGTCGTTGCTTCTGCCGATGCTGCCGAGAGTGCCCTGGAGGGTGTGCTGGTGGACACTGAGGTTAACGCTCCCATCTATGTGCTGCTGAACGGCGAGCAGGGCGTGGGCTTCTACAAGACTACGGCTGCCTTCACCGTGGGTGCCAACACCGCCTACCTGCCCGGCACTGCCACCAGTGGTGTCCGCTCGTTCATTGGCTTCCGCAACGAGGCCACGGGCATCAAGGCCCTGACCACCATCGAGCTCGACGGCCAGGTGTACAACATGAACGGCCAGCGCGTGGCAGCTCCCCAGAAGGGCCTGTACATCGTGAACGGCAAGAAAACAATCATCAAATAAGTATAGGAGGACAACGACATGAAAGCAATATATCAGAAGCCCGAAACCACCGTAACGGCCATCGCCACCATGAGCCTGCTGGCCAACAGCCCCGTCGAGAACGGATTTAAAAAGAGCACGTCTCCCGAAGTCGGCGAAGGTATCACCAGCGGCAACCTCTCACGCCAACGCTCCGTCTGGGGCGACGACGAGGACTACGACTTCTAACCCCGTCGCATCGTGTCGCATGGCGACACCGCACAACGCTTCTTGGCGGCTGCAATCCCAGATGGGGGTCAGCCGCCAAGTCTTTTTCTGGAGGAGCGAGCCGCTCAGTGGGGTTTTGTGTCGGGCTAAGCATACCGGCGTTTTTTTTGTCACAAATTACGGGGTACTTTGCCTCTACCGAATGGATGGATACTGACCCCACCCCCAACCCCTCCCCTACAAGGGACTACTCTTTCTACACATCTCGCCTGATATGATTCTGCTATAGAAACCCCGAAGGGGTGACAGAATACAGGCAGGGGTGAAACCC
>DGHX01000100.1:0-1791 GCA_002392835.1 Prevotella sp. UBA3837
ATTACTAATTACAATCTCATTATTGAAACAGATGAAATGACGAACAAGAAGGGACTCTGGCTGTTTGAGTGGGTCATGCTGGCCTATGCGCTGTTCACGCTGCTGTTCATGGCTGTGCAGTGGGGTCAGCTGGTGAACCCCATGCCCATGCTCTTGGGTAGGGTGGGGGCCGTGGCCATGACGCTGCTGTTGTGGCAGCTGTACCGCTTCAAGCCCTGCCGGCTGACGGCCGTGCTGCGCGTCATAGCGCAGATGTGCCTGCTGGGCTGGTGGTACCCCGACACCTACGAGCTGAACCGCATCTTCCTGAACCTCGACCATGTCTTCGCCAACCTGGAGCAGACGCTCTTCGGCTGTCAGCCGGCGCTGCTCTTCTCGCAGCATTTCACCTCGCCGGTGCTCAGCGAGCTGCTCTGCTTGGGCTATTTCAGCTACTACCCCATGATCGGCGCCGTGGCCTTCTACTATTTCATGCGCCGCTACGAGCGTTTCACCTACTGTGCCTTTGTCATCCTGGCGTCATTCTTCCTGTTCTACGTCATCTTCATCTTCGTGCCCGTAGTGGGGCCGCAGTTCTATTATGAGGCGGTGGGCATCGACCAGGTGGCGCAGGGTGTCTTCCCCGATCTGGGCCACTACTTCCTCAACCACCAGGAGGCGCTGCCCATCCCCGGCTCCGACGGTCTGTTCCACGGACTGGTGCAGCAGGCCCATAATGCCGGCGAGCGGCCCACGGCCGCCTTCCCCTCCAGCCATGTGGGCATCTCGGTGGTGCTGCTGTGGCTGGCCTGGGAGGCACATCCCGGAGCCACGCTGCGCCACGGTCCCCGCTCGTGGGCGCTGTTCGTGCCGCTGGCCGTGCTGTCGCTGCTCATGTTCTTCGCCACCTTCTACATCCAGGCGCATTATGCCATCGACGCCATCGCCGGCCTCATCGCCGGCACGGCCATGTACTTCCTCTTCCGTTGGCTCTACCGAGTGGTTTATTTGTGAGGGTGGTTATCTTCATTTTGTTTTTCGATCGCGTACGCGCGCACGCGTGTCGCGCGCGTGAGCGATTTTTTGGTTGCACCTAAATTGAATATCAGATAGTTAGCGGTGTCCGTTTTGGTTGCACCGGAATGCGTTTTGGTTCTTGCGTCCCGTTGGTAGCAAGCGGCAAAGCCGAGCGGCACCGGAATACGTTTTGATTGCACCGGAAGCATCTTGATTGCACCGCTGTTCATTTTGGTTGCACCTAAGCTGGATATCAAGCAGTTAACAGTATTCATCTTTGGTTGCACCGCAAAAACATCTATATTAAAATAGTTAATGAATCCTAATGGCAGCTTAAAAAATGTCCCAGGGCCTGGGACGTTTCTGTGCGGCCCTCTCGTGAAAAAATGCGGGCCGCTCGTGAAAAAAAGCGGGCCGCTCGTGAAAAAAAGCGGGCCGCTTTTTCAGCAAAACAACTTGTTTTGGTTTATTAACTCATCACTTATCACTTTCCTTCGGTGCAACCAAAAATCCACTCACGCGCGTATCCCGTGCGTGCGCGCGCGTGAAGGCTATACCCCATTTACATTATTGGAGGCAGAAAGGTGGTAAACAAATAATACATTATTCAAGTTTCGCATTTGCTCAACTTGGGGGAGTTAAAGGGAGTTATGGGGGAGTTAGAGGGAGTTCTTCGCAAGCGAAGCGAGCAAGCTCGAGCGAAAGGACATTACCTTTTTCCCTCCAATCTGCCAAGGAGCGGAATTGTCAGGGAAAGAACTATCGTCCTTTAACTCCCTCTAACTCCCTTTAACT
>DGHX01000100.1:1816-9882 GCA_002392835.1 Prevotella sp. UBA3837
CTCCCCAACTTGCGAAAGTTGAGTACATTATTTCAGGCCCTTCCTTACGGTGCCGTCGGCCCGCCGCTCAATGACGAGGGTGCCCCGTGGCGCATGGCTGATGCGCCGCCCGTCGGGGGTGAAGCACTGGGTGGTGGCCTGCGGGTGCTGGGTGCTGGGCGTGACAATGCCGCTGCTGCCCGTGCCGACGTGCGCCTTGGCCACATTCACCACATGGCCCGAACTGACGTCGATGAGCATGGCCACGGCGTGCAGCAGGTCGCGGCGCTGCAGCAGCGCGTTGTCGGACATGGGCACCGTGCGCAGCAGGTGCTGCGGCTGGTCGGCCACTAAGGGCGCGCTGATGCTGCCCTCGATGCCGTTCTCCACCCCCTCGGCCCAGATGGGCACGTGGCAGTATTTCAGTCGCATGTAGCGCTCGCCGTTGATGAACTCGCTGAGGAGGCTGTCATAGTCGGTCTTGCCCACCAGCGTGTTCACCTGCAGCCACTCGCTGCCCTCGCCCTCGAGCGAGTCGGCGGTGATGACGAGCATCAGCTGGTGGTGGGCCTCGGTGGCGGAATAGCGGAAGGTGGTGGCCACGTCGATGCTGACATCGTCGCCCTGCCACTGTGCACTGACGGCGAGGTCGGCCACGGTGGGCTGCTGCAGCGCATACTCCACCACACGGTCTGCACCATAGTTATTATAGGAGGCCACGCCGCCGAAGGGGTCGCACTCCGCCATGCGGTCGATGGCACACGAGGGACGTCCGCCCATGCGTGCGCCGAGGCCATTGACAAACTGGCTGCCGTCGTACACGGGCAGCCGCATGGGCTCGTCGGCAGCGCCGCCGTGTATGGCTATGCCCACGAATCGGTCGGCAAACTGCTCCTCCAGCAGCTGCATGCCCACCAGTCCGCGCGGACAGTTGGGGCACCAGGTGCCCGTCAGCTCCTCCATCACCGAGCGCTTCAGCGGCTGGCGGCTCAGTGCAATGAGCGTGTTGCGGGTTCTGCCGCTGCTGCTGCCGTTGGGCTGGCCGTTGACGCTGGTCACGGCCACCTGGCAGTCGTAGGCCTCGGCAGCGGTGGGCACGCTGAGCTGCAGGGGTAGGGTGAAGGTGGCGTCGAGCTCGGCCACGGGCTGCGGAAGCTGACAGTGCTGCACGGGCTGCGGCACGCCGTTGAGCAGCACCTGCAGGTCGACGCTCTCCACCGGTGTGGTGCCGTCCATGCGTAGCGTCAGGCTGCGCTCATAGTCCTCGCCGGCCAGCAGCATCGTCTCGGCCTCGGCAGCAGGCACCACGGCCACGCCGTGCCCGGCCAGGGCATCGCTGCTCACCAGGATCTGCATGGCCAGTGGGCCGACTGATGACTCGCGGCTCTCCCAGTTGAACAGGAACGACTGGGCCACCGTGCCCTGCTGCGGACCTGCTGCGAGCACCTGGCAGGGTGCGCCGCCACCGGCCACCTGCAGCGTGAAGCCCACGTAGACGCTGGCATAGCGCCCCGTGCCCAGCAGGGCCACCGGCTCGGGGAACAGGATTTCGGCCGGACGGCCGTCGTGCTGCATGTCGCTGAGCGTGGTCACGTCCACCTCGTGCAGCACCACGTCGGGCTGCGTGCTGCCCCAGCTGAACTTTGACACCGACACCCAGGCCCAGGCACGCTCCACTGCGCTCTTGTCGCTGATGCAGAAGCGAAGGCCGTGGGCCTGCGTGCCCGCCAGGCGGGCGTTGTTCATGGCGTTCAGACGCAGGCCGAAGCTGTTCGTTCCCTGGCAGCTCATTGCCGGGACTGCGTCGATGGTGCTGTTCCAGTAGCCCCACCAAACGGGCTGGCCCGCCGCAGCACTCAGCGTGAGCAGGCTCATGAACAGAATAAGTAGTGGTCGTTTCATGTGTCGTCGCGTTTTTGCTGCAAAAATACAAAAAATTATTCAACAATGTCCTAAAAACAGCAAAAGAATGAGCTAAAAGTTGGTTAATTGACAAAAAAGCAGTAACTTTGCAGCCGATTAGCGAAAGCTGTCGGAAATAAATATCATGGGAAAGAGAATAAAGAAACTTAAGAAGATACGCATACACCGTGAAGGCACCAACGAACTACTCTACAGTCTGTTCGCCATTGTGGCTATAGCGGTCATCTTGTGGCGCTCATGCGATTCGTGGATTCCCTTTGCCGTGTTCACTGCCATCTTCGGCGTGACATGGCTGCTGGTGCTGAACTTCTACCGCTGCCCCATACGCTACTTCCCCGAGGATACGGAGAAGGTGGTGGTGGCACCCGCCGACGGCAAGATTGTGGTGATAGAAGAGGTGGATGAGAACGAGTACTTCCATGACCGCCGGCTGATGATGAGCATCTTCATGAGCCCGCTGAACGTGCACGCCAACTGGTTTCCCGTTGACGGGCAGGTGAAGTTCGTGCGCCACTTCGACGGCAACTACCACAAAGCCTGGCTGCCGAAGGCTAGCGAGGAGAATGAGCATGCCGACACGATGATTGAGACGCCCGACGGCCAGCAGGTGCTGGTGCGCCAGATTGCCGGAGCCATGGCCCGCCGCATCGTCACCTACGCCAAGGATCTGGAGGAGTGCTACATCGACGAGCACCTGGGCTTCATCAAGCTGGGCTCGCGCGTTGACGTGTACCTGCCACTCGGCACCAAGCCCTGCGTGAAGATGGGACAGGCCACCACGGGCGACATGACCGTCATAGCACGACTTGCGTAATGCTCAATGCTTAATGCTTAATGCATAATGCATAATGCTTAATGCTTAATGCTTAATGCTTAATGCCTAATGGACAGACTATATACAAATCTCAACTCTCAAATCTCAACTCTTGAAGAAGCATATCCCTAACGCCATCACCTGCTGCAACCTCATCTCGGGCTGCATAGCCATCGCCTTTGCCGTGCACGGAGCCTACCAACAGGCGCTGTGGGCCATCATCGCCGGTGCCGTGTTCGACTTTTTCGACGGCATGACGGCACGTCTGCTGCACGTCAGCTCGCCCATAGGCAAGGAGCTCGACTCGCTGGCCGACGTCGTCACCTTCGGCGTAGCCCCCGCGGCCATGCTCTTCAACAAGCTGGTGATAGCCAGCGCCGCAGTGCTGGTCGACCTGCCGGAAAGTTCCATGGGACATGTCGTGGCAAAACTGCTTGCATACACACCCTTCCTGGCATTCCTCATGGCGGCCTTCTCGGCACTCAGGCTGGCGAAGTTCAACCTCGACGAGCGACAGACCATGGGCTTCATAGGGCTGCCCACGCCGGCCAATGCCCTGTTCTGGGGAAGCCTCATCGTGGGGTGGGGCCACCAGCTGAACGCCATACCGTCGCTGCAGCCCCTGCTGCTCGTGCTCATGCTGCTGAGCTGCTACCTGCTGGTGAGCGAGATTCCCATGTTTGCGCTGAAGTTCAAGACATGGGGCTGGAAAGGCAACGAGCTGAAGTGGCTGTTCGTGGCCAGCTGCGTGCCACTCATCATCTTCTTCGGACTCGGCGGGCTGGCCATCATCATCGCATGGTACATCACGCTGTCGGTCGTAACGGCCAAGCGCAATACTAACACCACCACGGAGCCATGAAAGTGATTCTGCTGATACTCGCCGCCTTCTTCCTTGTGGGCATCGTGCGCGTAGGGCTCTTCGTGCTGCGCATCCGGAAACAGATGAAGCAGTTTACGCAGAACATGCGGCAGCAGCAACAGCAGGACAGTGGCTACGGGCAGTCAACAACCACCCACACCCAGGACGGCGTGACCATCATAGACCGCCGCGACCCCGACGAGCGCAACAAGAAGATATTCACCAAGGACGAGGGCGAATATGTCGACTATACCGAGACATAGCGTCCCGGAACTATCCTCCCTCCACCCTCCACCTTCCACCCTTCACCTTCCACCACTATGAAAAAGATGCTGACAACGCTGGTCGCCGTTGTAATGTCGTCCGCAATGGTATTTTCACAGACCAGCAACATACACGAGCAGAGCGACGGCTACGAATGGCCCACTGACACGCTGGTGCTGCAGAAGCTGCACGGGTGGCAGGACCTGAAGTTCGGCGTGCTGCTGCACTGGGGGCTCTATGCCGTGCCAGGTATCGTGGAGTCGTGGAGCATCTGCGACGAGCCCTGGATCAGGCGCGACACCACCTGCACCTACCAGCAGTATCTGGACTGGTACTGGGGACTGGCCGACCAATTCCGGCCCACGCAGTTCGACCCACAGCAGTGGGCACAGGTATGCCGCGACGCAGGCATGCGCTACATGATCTTCACCACCAAGCACCACGACGGCTTCTGCATGTACGACAGCCGCGAGACCGACTTCACCATAGCCCGCCACGCCTTCAGCACCGATGAGCGACGCGACGTGCTGCAGCATGTCTTCAATGCCTTCCGCGACGAGCAGTTCACCATAGGGGCCTACTTCTCAAAGCCCGACTGGCACTCGCAGCTCTACTGGTGGGACGTCTACGCCAAGAAGGGGCGAAACGTCAACTACCCTGTGGAGCAGCACCCCTGGCGCTGGCAGCAGTTCAAGCAGTTCACACACCGCCAGATGGAGGAGATACTGAGCCGCTACGGGCGTGTGGACATATTGTGGCTCGACGGCGGATGGGTGTGGCCCGACAACCGCGGACAGGACATCGACATGCCCGCCGTGGCAACCATGGCCCGACGGCTGCAGCCCGGCATCATCATCGTGGACCGGACCATTCGCGGACCCTACGAGAACTACCAGACGCCGGAGCGCACCATTCCCGAACAGCAGCTCAGCCACCCCTGGGAGAGCTGCATACCGCTGACCGACGACTGGGGCTACACCCCGAAGGCACGCTATAAGACGGCCACGCAGGTGCTCAGCACGCTCATCGAGATTGTGGCCAAGGGCGGCAACATGGTGCTGGGCGTAGGCCCCACCCCCGAGGGCATCATCAACGCCGAGGCCGTCAGCCGCCTGCATGACATAGGGCAGTGGCTGCGGCAGAACGGCAAGGCCATCTACGGCACCACCACCACGCCCCACTACCACGAGGGCGACCTGTGGTTCACCGCTGCCAAAGACGGGCTGACGCGCTACGCACTCTACTGTCCCACACAGCCTGCAGCAGCCACCACGCTCACCTGGACCAAGAACCTGCCGCAGCGCAGCATACGCCTGCTCAGCAACGGGCGCAGGCTGAAATACCGCCTGCACGGCGACAGCGTCAGCGTAACGCTGCCCGCACAGCTGCCGCAAGGCCCCATAGCACTGGAAATAAAATAATAATGTAATGAAGTTAGTGGTGTTAAAGGAGTTAAGGGAGTTAAAGGAGTTAAAGGAGTTCTTCGCAAGCGAAGCGAGCAAGCTCGAGCGAAAGACGATAGTCTTGCTGCTCCGAGACTCCACCAAAATTCCTCCTCTGATGGAAAAAACAAGGGTAAAGTCTGTCGTCTTTAACTCCTTTAACTCCTTTAACTCCTTTAACTCCTTTAACTCCTTTAACTCCCTTAACTCCTTTAACTCCTTTCACTCCTAAATAAAGCAATGGATATCAAAGAACTATACCGACTGTACCAACAGCACCCGTGCATCACCACCGACAGCCGCGACTGCCCCGAGGGCAGCATCTTCCTGGCACTGAAAGGCGACAACTTCGACGGCAACCGCTTCGCCCTGCAGGCCCTGCAGAAGGGCTGCGCCCTGGCCATCGTCAGTAATGACTGCCCCGCACTGGCCGAGGCCGATGCCTCGCTGCGCCAGCGCCTCATAGCCGTCAGCGACACGCTGCAGACCCTGAAGCTGCTGGCACGCGAGCACCGCCGACAGTTCAACATTCCCGTCATAGGCATCACCGGCACCAACGGCAAGACCACGACGAAGGAACTGGTGAAGGCCGTGCTCAGCGAGAAGTACAACGTGCTGGCCACAGAGGGCAACTTCAACAACGACGTGGGCGTGCCGAAGACGCTGCTGCGCCTGCGCCCCGAACACGAGATTGCCATCATAGAGATGGGTGCCAGCCACCCCGGCGACATCAAGACGCTGGCCGAAACGGCAGAGCCCACCTGCGGGCTCATCACCAATGTGGGACGCGCTCACCTACAGGGATTCGGCTCGTTCGAAGGCGTCATCAAGACCAAGGGCGAGCTGTACGACTTCCTGCGCGCACATTCGCCGGGACCCATCTTCATCAATGCCGACAACGACTACCTGATGGACCTCATCGGCGACGACGAGGAGATATACCTCACGCCCTACAGCACCGACCCCGAGAAGCAGTACATGTGCATATCGGGCGAGGTCATCAGCAGCGACACGCCCTTCCTGAAGTTCCGCTGGCGCCGGCCCCTGATGGAGCTCGAGGAGGCGGGGGCATCGCAGAAATGGCACAAGGTGCAGACGCAGCTCATAGGCAACTACAACATCGACAACCTGCTGGCAGCCATTGCCGTGGGCATCAACTTCGGCGTGGACCGCAAGCAGATATGCCACGCGCTGGAGAGCTACCAGCCCACCAACAGCCGCTCGCAGCTGGTGACGACGGCACACAACAGCCTCATCGTAGACGCCTATAACGCCAACCCCACCAGCATGATGGCAGCACTGGAGAACTTCGTGGCTCTCACCCTCCACCCGTCACCCTCCACCCTCCACCAAAAAATGCTCATCCTGGGTGACATGCGCGAGCTGGGCGAGGTGAGCCACGAGGAGCATCAGCGCATCGTGGACTACCTGCAGGCCAGCGGCATGGAGCAGGTGTGGCTGGTAGGGCCTGAGTTTGCGCAGACCGACTGCAGCTACCGCAAGTTCAGCGACGTGCAGGCCGTGAAGGCCGAGATAGAGCAGAACCGCCCCGAAGGACGGCTCATACTCATCAAGGGCAGCAACGGCACACGCCTCTACGAGCTGCCCCCCCTGCTCTGACTGGCGCCTCTCAAGAAAGCGCCCGCATGGCGTTGAGCACGGCCAGCACGGTGACGCCCACATCGGCAAACACCGCCATCCACATGGTGGCGACGCCAAAGAGGGCCAGCACCAGCACGGCCACCTTCACGCCGATGGCGAACCATACGTTCTGACGGGCAATGGCGATGGTGCGCCGCGCGATGGCGATGGCGGTGCTCACCTTCGAGGGCTTGTCGTCCATGATCACCACGTCGGCGGCCTCGATGGCGGCGTCGCTGCCCAGGCCACCCATGGCCACCCCCACATCGGCACGGGCCAGCACGGGTGCATCGTTGATGCCGTCGCCCACGAAAACAACAGAGGATTTTCGATTTACGGATTTTCGATTTTCGATTTGGCTGCGGAGTGAGGATTTTCGATTTTCGATTTGGCTGCGCTCACTGGAGTCAGCAGAACTATCAAATGGTAAATCGAAAATCCGTAAATCGTCAATAAACTTCACTTTGTCGGCAGGCAGCAGCCCGGCATGCCACTCGTCCAAGCCCAGCTCGCCAGCCACGCGCCCCGCCACCTCGCTGCGGTCGCCGGTGAGCATGACGGTCTTCGTCACGCCCTGCGCCTTCAGCGCGGCGATGGCAGCAGCGCTGTCGCCCTTCACCTTGTCATTTATAATAATGTGTCCGGCATACTGGCCGTCCACAGCCACGTGGATGACAGTGCCCTCGTCGCCATGGTCGCACTGGTGCCACTGCGCGCCGATGTCATCCATCATCTTCGTGTTGCCCACGCACACCATGCGGCCACCCACGCGGGCACGGATGCCCTGGCCAGCCACCTCCGCCACGTCGCTCACCACACAGCCGTCGGTGGCCTCGTCGGGGAAGGCATCGCGCAGCGCGGCCCCTATGGGGTGGGTGCTGTAGTGCTCCACATGGGCAGCCAGGTGCAGCAGCTGGTGCGGGCTGTAGCTGTCGGGGTGTACGGCCTCCACCACAAACTGGCCATGGGTCAGCGTGCCCGTCTTGTCGAACACCACGGTGCCCACGCGGGCCAGCACGTCCATGTAGTTGGCACCCTTCACCAGGATGCCGCGGCGCGAGGCTCCGCCGATGCCGGCAAAGAACGTCAGCGGCACGCTGATGACCAGCGCACAGGGACAGCTGACCACCAGGAACAGCAG
>DGHX01000100.1:9995-13428 GCA_002392835.1 Prevotella sp. UBA3837
CGATACCAACGGGGGCACGACGGCCAGCACCACGGCGGCCAGCACCACGATGGGCGTATAGATGCGGGCGAAGCGGCTGATGAAGGCCTCGCTCCGCGACTTGTGTTCGGCGGCGTGCTCCACCAGATCGATAATCTTCGCCACGGTGCTCTCGCCGTAAGCCTTGGTGGTGCGCATGCGTATCATGCCTTGCTGGTTGACGCAGCCCGAGACGACCTCGTCGCCGACGGTGGCATCGCGCGGTGCGCTCTCGCCCGTCAGTGCCATGGTGTTCAGCGTCGTCGTGCCCTCGACGATGACACCGTCGAGCGGAACCTTCTCGCCCGGCCGCACCACGATGATGCTGCCCACGGCCACCTCATCGGGGTGCACGTCGCGCAGCGCCTCCCCTTCTTGCTCCGCGTGCGCCACATCGGGCCGTATGTCCATCAGGTGGCTGATGCTCTTGCGGCTCTGCCCCTCGGCGTAGCCCTCGAACAGCTCGCCCACCTGGAAGAAGAGCATGACGAAGACGGCCTCGGGAAACTGCGTCTCGGCCCCGGGCAGGAAGCCGATGGCCAGTGCGCCGATGGTGGCCACCGACATGAGGAAATGCTCGTTGAACCAGTCGCCGTGGGCCACGCCTTCGGCAGCCTCCTTCAGCGTCTCGTGGCCTATCAGCAGGTAGGGCACCAGATAGACCAGCAGCAGCTGCCACGTGGGCAGCGCGCAGTGCTTCTCAACCACTACGGCTCCCGCCAGCAGCACGGCTGTGGCAACAATCAGCAGCAGCTGGCGGCGCAGGCCGCCCTCGCCGTGCTCATGATGATGGTGTTCGTGGTGTTCGTGGTGCTCGTGGTGCTCGCTTAGGCAGTCCTGCGGGCATCCGTGATGATGATGTTCGTGATGTTTTTCCATAACTATGCTCCTTTTGTTTGTATTCTGGGTGCAAAGTTACGAGGTTTGTTTTGCAACTCGGTTGCAATGTCTGTCGTCCCACCAAAAAAGGGTGGCAACAATAACAATAACGGCAGGAGCAGGCACGGCGGAAATGTATGTAAAGAGAGTGAAAGCGTTTAAAGGGCAAAAACATTGCAAATGCTTTTGCCCTTTAAGGAAGGAAATGGTGATGTATTCAAGACTGTGTCTTGAAATAAGTACTTATTGATCTTTCAGATTACCTATAAGACCCAGTACATTTATACTCTATGAAACACTAACAGAAACTTTATATATGAGGAATAGCCCATCTGTTTGCTTGGCACAACAATCATTTTTTAATCCATTTCTTACCCCGAGAGATATTGAGACCTTGATGCGCCTTACTTTGTTTCACACCGCCTAATGAATATAACGAGTTAATGTTGGCTGTTTGTGTCGATGAACTGATACCCGATTCGTTTTCCATTTCTACAATGTATCTAAATCTCCACCCGCTCATCCCTTTATATTTATCCAAAGTACCCTTTGGAACATAAAGTGTTTCGTAGAGGGGCTTGTTGTATCCGCTATAGAAAGCGTCTTCACCTGTATTAAATGGTTCTTCTATATACGAATAGCACTTGCTTAAGGAAGTACACTTCTGGAACGCATACTTTTCTATTGATTTGATGGACGCAGGTAATATAACCGTCGTAAGATTTGCACATGATGAAAACACACTTGTTTCAATGGTTTCTAAAGACTGTGGCAGCTCAATAGTAGTTATATTGGTTCCGTTAAAGGCAGCTCCACCTATTTTTTTCAATGTATTAGGGAAATGTACTTCAGTCAACCCTGAAAGTTGGAAAGCATTGGAGCCAATGGACTCTACAGCTGGCATAGTAATGCTCTGTAGAGTGGTGCACTGAGAAAAAGCAAACTTGTCAATAGTATTCACACTGGTAGGGAGAATAATGCTCTCTATTGAAGAACAATCCTTGAACATACCATTACCTATTAAGGTGATGGCATTGCCTAGATTAACAGATTTCAGCTTTTTGCAGTTCTCAAAGGCACGTTCGCTTTCGACAATAGCCGCATCATCTATGACAACAGACTCCAAAGACTTGCAATAAGAAAAAGTTGCATTCAATAACTTAACAGACTTGGGTATTTTGATGGAGGTAAGGGAGGTGCAGTAAGCAAAAGCACCATCAAGATTCTCCACAGAGGCTGGCAGGACAATAGATGACAGTGCAGTACAACCAGAAAAGGCCCCAGGCATTGCGATTAGTGTAGAAGGTAATTCGACTGAAGTAAGAGCTGTACAGTCCCCGAAAACGCCGCCTTCTATGTAATCATCATATTGACTGCCCAAAACCTTGATTCCCTCACCGATAGTTACTTTCGACAAAGACGAACATCTAAAAAATGCTCGATTTCCAATTGTATTGATTCCTCCTGGAACAGTCAGAGCAGTTAGATTTTGACATTCCTCAAAGGCACTTGGCGAAATTTCTTTAACAGGGAATTCTAAAGTTTGCATTACATCGTTGTCTGTTTTCTCTTCTCTTATAGCAGTTGGGACAGAAAAAGCACGCTTCTCCTGAAATGCTTCTTTTATATATCTGTTCAGAACAGCTTTTTCGGGAACAATGACATTGTCTTTTTCATAGTAATACAGAGTGTAGACTGCACCGTCATACTCAAATTGATATGACTTCGTGTCTTGTGCATTAACAGTTGTTCCTACCATCAAAAGTAAGACAGTCAAGCTTTGAAATAATAAGGTAATAATTTTATTCATGTTGTTTAATGATATAATTGGTTGCTTTCTTGTTCGTTAAAAACTTTCTAAATTTAATTGTTAAGGGCTGCGGGATAGTTACCTGTTATCTCATATAGGTTACCCACGAACAGCAGGGTCTTGGCATGCTTTATGGGCTCTTCCGACTCGCGGTAGCAGCGCTCCTGGCTGTCGGCGAGCGAGAAGTCCTGCTCGGCCAGCCGGCCGTGGCAGAACGACTGCTCCAGCTGCAGCAGCAGGCGGTAGGCACGCCGCCGCACGCACCTATAAGCGCCGCCAGCACAAGGCAGACGGCGGCACACGACAGGGCGGCAAGTCTCATAATGGTGCGTTTCATGCAGGCAGTTCATGTTTTACGGTGCAAAGATACTCATTTTCTGCGACAAACCATGCCGATGGCAACAAAAAAGCTGAAAGATTTTGTACTTCCAGCTTTTTTGCGTAAATTTGCAGCTCAGAAAGGAACACGCTTATGTACGACTATTACGACGAGAAGACCAAGAAGCTGCCGCTCGGCATTGCCGACTTCGGCCTCATCTGCCGGCAGGGCTATTACTATGTCGACAAGACCATGTATATCCCCCGGCTTGAAATGGCCAGCAACTACCTCTTCCTGGTGCGTCCGCGCCGCTTCGGCAAGTCGCTGCTGCTGAGCATGCTCGAGGCTTACTACGACGTGAACATGGCCGACCAGTTCGACCAGTTCTTCGGGCAGCTGTGGATAGG
>DGHX01000008.1 GCA_002392835.1 Prevotella sp. UBA3837
GGAGGGGAGTGCCTACGGAGTCCCAAGCGGCGGGCAAGGCGGTAGCAGCTCCCCTCCCTTCAAGGGGAGGGGTTGGGGGTGGGGTCTGTAAATAAAATCACACCATATTATTATTAACGTTCACTAAAAAAAGATTACACAGATGAATGCACGAAAGCAATCTGTGTAATCTTTTTCTATAATCTGACAGGCATAGCCTAAATCAGTGAAATCTGCGTAATCTGTGGTAGAAAAAGAAATGATTATTTCACTATCTTCCGTCCCTGTCTGATGTACAGCCCCTTTCGCCCTGGCTGCTTCACGGCCTGGCCCTGCAAGTTATAGAGTGTGGCGGGCTGCTTGTCGGCGGCAGAGAGGGTGCTGATGGCGTCAATCACCATGGGGTCGCCCCATTCTGCGGTGAGGAACTGCCGCTTCTGCTCCAGACGCTCCATGACGGCGCTGAGCGATGCCTGCACGTCGGGCGTGCCGTACATGGGCCACCGCTGACGGTCGCTGACGGTGGCATCGGCAATATAGAAGGTAAACTCCTGCAGATAGTCGTCGATGGCCTCATACATGGCGGCGGACTCCTTCATCCATATTTCCTGCACACGCTGCATCAGCGCCGGGAACTTCACCATCTCCTCGAGTATGCAGGGTTCCCAGTCTTCCTCCGTCTCGTGCTTGTACTGCCAGATGAAGTCGTCCTTCGGGTGCCAGTCGTTAAAGGCGTGGCCCAGGTCCCACATAGGTCCCATCTTCCACTGCTGCTCGCCCTTGTCCTTGTACATGAAGCAGCTGCCGAGGAAGGCCTCCACGTGGTCTATCATCTCGTTCACCAGGTAGTAGCGGGCCAGCGCATCCAGGTCGAAGTGCTGCTCCCACTCCGTTGAGCTCTTGTCGGCGCAGTAGACGGTGCGCAGCACCTCGTCCCACTCATGGCTGATGTATTCGAGCTGCTCTGGTGACAGCTCCTCTGGCGAGTGCCATGTGATGACGAATCGGGTGAGCTCGGTGCCGTCGAGCAGCGGCCGTATCTGGTGCAGCGAGTCTTCGTCGTTGTTGTCAATCTCCACCAGCCATGCTCCGCTCACCAGGTCTGGGTCGGTCTCGAAGTCGGCCTGCTCGCTGATGTTCACTCGCCGCTTGCCCACGCGCACGGTCTCGGTGAGGAAGTACAGCCCCTGGTACTCGCCGTTGAGGACCAGCTCCACGGGCTGCTGGTGGGGTGTGAAGGGCAGTCCTGCCATCCGTCCCAGCTCGAAGCCTGCGGTGTTGCGGAAGTAGGACTTCACACCTCCGTCGGCATGTGCCAGCAGGGCCCAGTGCTTGTTGCTGCCCATGCCTAAGAGCGGCAGGCCTTTGTCGAACTTCAGCTTGTAGGGCTTCTTGGTGAAGCCACCCGTCCAGGTCCAGTTGCCGCGGCCGCGTATCTGCACGCTCACTAAGCTGTCGGCACTGCCCACGCTCTGGAAGCGGCTGTCGCCCATGTTGTCGATGAAGACGGTGGCGGGCAGATACAGTTCCTTTGACTTGATGCTGTCGTCGCAGCTGACGTAGACGACGGGCAGCGTGCCTGAGCAGGAGCCGGCGGTGGGAGCCTCGTCGAGCATGAGCTCAGTGAAGAGGTCTATCTCGTCCTGAGGCAGCTTCACGGTGTTGACGAAGTAGCTGTTGAACTTCTGCTGCATGGTGGTGCCCTCCTGCTTCATGATATAGTTGATGACATCCTCGCGGTCGGCCTTGGTGCGCCCGAAGCCAACGAAGCAGCTCAGCTCATAGTCCTTCATCAGCACGTCGTAGTCGGCACCGAGCAGTCCTTCGAACAACATCGCCACCAGGCCTGTGCGGTCAGCGCCCCAGACGCAGTGCATGTACACGGCCTTTCCCTGCTGCAGCTGACGGTTGATGAAACGCACGATGCGGCGCAGGCGGCTGGTGAACGAGTCGTAGGTGAAGCTGTAGGTCTGTATGCTCAGGTTGTTGGTGTACAGGTAGTCGCCCTGGTCGTCGGCCTCGGTGGTGAAGTGGAATGCCGATATCCCGGCTCCGCTGTTCTCGCCCGTGTAGCGCATGTCAATCTCTGCGCCGATGCCCAGTTGGCGCAGGTCGGCTATGGCGGCGCTGTCAGCTACGTGGACGCCGTTGAGCTCGCTGCCACGGAACAGTCGGCCGTAGCCGATGATGCGCCCGTCGGCAACGGGCCATCCACCCAGGTCGCGGATGTTGAATCCGCCCGGCGACGCTTTTATGTGGCGCACCTGACCCTGGGTGTAGATGTGTCCCTGGGTGACGACGGTGTCGGCCAGACTCATTATTTTATAATAATAGG
This sequence comes from Prevotella sp. UBA3837, assembly GCA_002392835.1. Taxonomy (GTDB): domain Bacteria; phylum Bacteroidota; class Bacteroidia; order Bacteroidales; family Bacteroidaceae; genus Prevotella. Next base: position 2,315 of record DGHX01000008.1, read on the forward strand.
TACTGCGGGGAATGAGGTTGTAGACGCTCACCTCGTCCTGGCTGCCGCTGATGCCCGTCACCACGGGGTCGGTGAAGGTGCGGTCGGTGCTGAGCAACAGCGTCAGGCTGTCGCCGTCGGTATGCCTGACGCTGATGGTGGCCGGCTGCGGCCAGTTGTCGGGAGTCGTGGTCAATGACTTGTACTCAGCCACACGGCTACTGCTTTCAGGGGTGTAGTGCACCTCGTTGATGAAGCGGTTTACGCCCTTGGTCTCAACATTCACATAGACATCCTGTGCCATGGTGGCCAGTGGCATGACGAGGGCACACCACAACGCTGCTATTATCTTACCTGTTTTCATTGTGTATGTATGGTTTTTACTTGTATATTCGGTTGTTCCTGATGTACAGTCCCCTGCGGGGTGGTTGCTGCAGGCGCTGGCCGGAAAGGGAGTAGACGGCGTCGCGCCCTGTGGCCTCCGTTGTGGCAATGGCGCCGATGCTGCTGACGGGCTGCTGGAACTGCTGCTGGAGGAAGCGACACTTCACGTCGAGCGACAGCAGACAGTCGCTCAGCTGCTGGTCGATATCAGCAGCGTAGTGCCACCGCAGCGCGTCGAGCTGTGCTGCCCGCTTGATGCGCTGGGCGTAGATGATGAGATATTTCTTCAGCTCGCCCACCAGCCCGGGGTAGAACTGCGGCCACTGGCGGCGCACCTCCTCCTGGAAGCGGGGGAACTTCACTATCTCGTTGATGATGCCCGGCGACCATCCGTTGTCGTAGATGTAGCAATACTCATCCTTCGGATGCGTGCTGCTGAAGGCGTGGCCCATGTCCCACACCGGGCCGAACAGCCACTTCTCCTGGCCGCGGTCCTTGTGCAGATAGCAGCTGCCGAGGAAGGCCTCCACGTTGTCGATGACCTCGTTGACGAGGTAGAAGGATGCCAGCGTCGGCATGTCGATGATCTGCTCCCAGTCGGTGCTGCTCTTGTCGTCGCAGTACACGGTGTCGAGCACGCGCTGCATCTGCTGTCGCAGATAGCTGCGCTGTGCTAATGACAGCTCCTCGGGCGAGCTGTAGGTGACGAGGAAATAGCCCAGGTCGGTTCCCCGCGTCGAGAAGCGCAGCTGTTGTTCGTCGATGCCGTTGTCGAGCTCCACCAGCCATCCGCCGCTGATCAGCTCCGGGTCGGTCTCGTTGTCGGCCTGCTCGGTGATGTTCACCCTGTTCTTGCCCACGCGGATGGTCTCGGTGAGGAAGTACAGCCCCTGATACTTGCCGTTGAGGATCAGCTCCACGGGCTGCTGCGATGGTGTGAAGCCCTTCAACACCCTTCGGCTGAGGAAGAAGCCGGCAGCGTTGCGGAAGAATGGCCTTGTGCCGTCGGCATGTGCCAGCAGCGCCCAGTGCTTGTTGGAGGCCATGCCCATGAGGGGTTGTTTCTGGCCCAGCTTTATCTTATAGGGCTTCTTGGCAAAAGCCCCCGTCCATGTCCAGTTGCCGCGGCCGCGTATCTGCACGGGCAGCGGCTCTGAAGCCGAGCCAATGCTCTCGAACTGCCACTGGCCCATGTTGTCGAGATAGTATGTGCCGTCGACGTATTCCTCTTTCGACTTGATGCTGTCAGCGGTGTCGATGTGCAGCACAGGCAGGGTGCCAGAGCAGAAGGTCGCACCGCTCGCCTGGGCGTACAGCGCTCCGCTGTCGGTCTGGGCTGCTGCCTGCTGACCGACGACGACGAGGAATATGACAAGCCATCTGCTCATTATATAATGATACTTTTCAAGTTTCGCATTCGCTCAATTCTGGGGAGTTAAAGGAGTTAAGTAACCGTTAAAAAATAACTTGGTACAAAT
>DGHX01000107.1:0-777 GCA_002392835.1 Prevotella sp. UBA3837
AACCAACTGAGCTACAAGTCCGAAATCGTGTGCAAAGATACGAGGTTTTGAGGAATTATGCAAATATTTTCAGGAAAAAGTTGTGGACGGGTGGGGATGCGGCCGCTTATTCGTACCTCCAGAGAAGGTGGTTTTGCTTGAAAAAAGGAAGCCGGAAGGTGAATAAATTCTGTTTTTCTTTCTATTTTGCTCGCTTATTCGTACCTCTGGAGAAGGTACTCTCGCTCGAAAATGGAAAGGAAAAGAGGAATAAATCCTGTTTTTCTTTCTATTTTGCTCGCTTATTCGTACCTTTGCAGAAGGTACTCTCGCTCGAAAATGGGAAGGAAAAGAGGAATAAATTCTGTTTTTCTTTCTATTTTGCTCGCTTATTCGTACCTTTGCACCTCGGGCGCGCAACATCGTGATGCAAAGGCGGTTGGCGCGTTACTTAACAGACAACAGAATGGCTCATGAAGGAGATACTGGAAGACATTGACAATATTGTGTTCGACTTTGGCTGCGTGCTGGTGGACCTCGACAAGGAGCGCTGCGTCAGGGCCTGGCATGAAATCGGTGCCGGTGCCATTGCGCAGTACGTGGACGAATGCCGTCAGGAGGACCTTTTCCATGACCTTGAGACGGGGCGCATCGCCACAAAGGCGTTCTGCGAAGAGGTGCGCCGCAGGGCTCCGGGCTGTACGGCTAGCGACACTCAGGTGGTGTGGGCATGGCAGCAGTTGCTGAAGGGCGTGCCGCAGCGGCGCGTGGAACGTCTTCGCAGGCTGAAGAAACACT
>DGHX01000107.1:985-4908 GCA_002392835.1 Prevotella sp. UBA3837
CGGGCATCGATGCAAGCCGTACCCTGTTCGTCGACGACTCGGCGGCCAACTGTGAGAGCGCCCAGCGTATGGGCATCAGGACGCTGCATGTGGCCGACGGCGACGAGTGGCGTTATCTGGCAGACGAAGATTGACATGGACATTTTATATATAGGTAAAGGTCCCCGGCCTCAGACACCTGTGGCAGCGACCATCGGCTTTTTCGACGGCGTTCACCGCGGCCACCAGTTCCTGCTGCGTGGTCTGTGCGACGACGCCCGTCGGGATGGTATGCTGTCGATGGCCGTCACGTTCGACCGTCATCCGCGCGAGGTGCTTCAGACCGAGTGGCATCCGCTGTTGCTCACCACTTTCGACGAGCGACTGGCACTGCTGCGGCAGACGGGCATCGACATCTGCGCTGTCCTGCCGTTCAACACTGACATGGCAGCACTCTCGGCCCGCCAGTTCATGCAGCAGATACTGCTTGAACAGCTGAACGTGCGCGTCCTCAGCATCGGCTACGACCACCGCTTTGGCCACAACCGTGAGGAGGGCTTTGCCGACTATGTGCGCTACGGTCGCGAGCTGGGCATGGAGGTAAGGCAGAACAGTGTGTTCACCGATGGCGACTTGCAGCTGAGTTCCTCACTGGTGAGACGGCTGCTCGGCGAGGGGCGTGTCGGCGAGGCATCGCGCTGTCTGGGCCGTTTCTACACGCTGAGCGGAACGGTTGTGGGCGGCGAACACGTGGGTCGCACACTGGGTTTTCCTACGGCCAACGTGGTGCCCGACAGCGCCTTCAAGCTGGTTCCGCAGCCGGGCGCTTACGCCGTGCGCGTGGCCTTGGCCGACGATGAGAAGCACCTCTGGCTTCCCGCCATGATGAACATCGGCACGCGTCCCACCTACGGACAGCACGCGCAGACGCTGGAGGTGAACATTCTCGACTATGAGGGCGACCTCTATGGCCGTCAGCTGACGGTGGCGTTCGTGGAGCGTCTGCGCAGCGAGCAGGCCTTCGACAGTCCGCAGGCACTGCAGCAGCAGTTGCGCATGGACGCAGAACACGCCCGCCAGGTGTTGAGCCAACATGGCGACCTGTGATTAGAAAGAACAAAACAAGGAACAAAAAACAATGAAAAGATGAATAGGACAAAGAACATCGTGCTTTACTTCGCCTTTTTTTTCCTGCTGCAACTCGTGGCCATGGCCCTTGTCACAGGCGTGGGCATGGTGATGGGAAAGCCCGCCGCCACCGACATGGACGGCCAGCAGCTCTTGTTTATAGAGCTGCTGTTCACGCTGATGGTCATCGCGTGGTTCTTAGGGCGCAAGTGGACACCTGTGAGCGGCAACTGGCTGAAGACCCGTCCGCTGGGGGTGCTGGCATGGACCGTCATTGGCTCTCTGGGCGTGCTGCTGCCTTCCATGTGGCTGGAAGAACACCTGACATTCCTGCCCGACATTGCCGGCAACGACATCATGAAGCTCATTGGCGAGCGGGGCGGCATCTTCGTCATCAGTGTTTTGGTGCCGCTGTCTGAGGAGATTGTCTTCCGCGGTGCCATCCTTCGCTCACTGCTCGACGACCAATCAGAGCGGACAGGCCGATGGACAGCCATCACCATTTCTGCGCTTGTCTTTGCGGTGGCCCACATGAATCCCGCCCAGATGCCCCATGCCTTCCTCATCGGATTGCTGCTCGGCTGGCTCTATGAGCGCACGCGGAGCATTGTGCCGGGCATTGTGCTGCATGTGGTGAACAACGGAGCCTGCTGCCTGTTGGCGCGGCTTTATGTCAACAATCCCGACATCACGCTCACCGAGCTGTTCGGCTCTTCGGGGCGGGCCTTGCTGGCGTCGGTGTTCGGGTTGCTCATCTTCTTGCCGGCGGTCTATCAGCTGCATTTGCGGATGAAGAAGGCCTAAGGGGGATTAGGGGCTGCGGAGATACCGCAGCCTACGTAACCTTAGGCGGATGAAGGCGGGGCTATTCCTTTTTCTTTGGATAACCTTAGGCGGATGAAGGCGGGGCTATTCCTTTTTCTTTGGATAACCTTAGGCGGATGAAAGCGGGGCTTTTCCTTTTTCTTCGGGTAACCTTAGGCGGACGAAGGGCGGCTATTGTCTTTTGCGGGCGATGACCAGTGAGCGGATGCTGTCTGACACCTGCGGGCCGTTGTTGTCCCAGGTGTTGCCGGGTCCGTTGGCATTCTTGAGGTATTTCTCCGTTGGCGTCCAGTTGTTGCGCACGGTGATGCCGCTTGAACCCTCGTCGGTATAGAGGTAGAACCAGTGTTCCGGGTCGTGCACATAGCCTGGACTGTAGATGCTGTCCACCACGTTTTCCTCGATGAATGTGTGCGGCTGGCAGCCCAGGGTGTAGATGCCGGCCGTGTCGTACATGTGGCGTGCGTAGTGATGAATGTAGTTGTGGCGCACGCGGTTGTCGGCCATGGCGCACGGCTGTTGGTTCCATCCCCATCCAAGGCTTATTCCTGTGTAAGACACATCGCTTATCTCGTTGTCCTCGATGACGATGCCGCGCACGTAGCCTGCCCCGATGCCCACGCATCCCCAGTCTTCGTTGGCCGCATCGCTGATGCTATTCCCCTTGATGGTGAGTCCTGTGCAAATCTCCCTTCGGTCGCTTGGGTCGTAGGGCAGGTGGGCTTCGTGGGCCTCTGTGGCAAAGGCACCTGCCAGGATGGCCGTGCCGCCTATGTCGGTGAACGTGCAGTTCTCTACCTTTCCGCCCGATGTGTACTGGTGATAGTCGAGCGCCGTGGATCCGAGATGGCTGAAGGAGCAGTCCTTGAAGACGACGCCATTGGCTCCGTTTACATAGACCGCCGCCTCGGGACGTCCCACCCAGCCCTGGTTGTCGAGCCCGTGGTCGCCGTTGGGTCGCCGCCATTGTGGGCGAATCTTGTAGGCTTCGGTCATGTACATCCCTGCCTGCAGTGGCGCATGACCCTTGAGCGAGGGCCGCAGCCACGTCGTATGCTCGAAGGCGATGCCTTGGAACAAGACGTTGCGGACGGGTCTGTCAGGCGTGCCTTCCACGCGCACCAGGTTCTCCAGCATAGGTGCCTCCACGCTGGCCGTCAGCATGTTCTCGCCTGGCAGCGGGTAGTAGTAGAGACGGTGGGCGTCGGTGTCGAGATACCATTCCCCCGGCTCGTCGAGCATGCCGGACGTGTTCGTCAGATAGAATGCGGAGTTGTGCTTGCCGTCGGGTGTCACCATGGGCGATGGCCAGGGATGCATGAAGTGGACGTGGCTTTCAGGATTGTGGAAAGTCACCGCCGCACTGTCGCCCATCATCCGTATGTCCTTGATGCGCAGGTTGGCGATGCACCACATTTCGTGCAACACCATCTCCGCCCTTTTCCCATTGCCTTTCTTCAGCTCGGTGGCGAGTTTGCGCACGGCATTTGCCGGCACGTAGATGGTTTCTTTCTGCTTGTCCACCGAGATAATCCTGTTCATTTGCTCAAAGTCGGCCACGTCGCGTGCCCGTACTGCCTTTCTGCCGTTCACCCACAGCTGTCGGAACTCCGCCGGCCGTCCGTTGAACTCGGGCACGTCGGCCACCCAGAGCCTGCCTTGTCGCCGCCATCCCTTGATGGACATGGCGCCGCTGATGACGACATCCCCCGTGGCCACTATCGACAGCGACTCGTCTTCGGGACGGATCACGATGGGTTGCGACAGGCGGTACACGCCTGGCTTCAGTCTCAAAATGCCCCAGCCGCCATGCCACTGCGCCACGGTCAGGCGCGCTTGTTGCAGGGCCTGCTCAATGGTGAACGCACCCGGCTCCACGTCGATGGTGAACTCTCCCGACGCCTTCACGTCGGCAAGGCCTAGCAGCAGTGCTGCCACGGCGGTCAAAAGTCTGCGGGCATCCATACGGTCATCTCCGATTTACCGCGGTT
>DGHX01000154.1:0-29081 GCA_002392835.1 Prevotella sp. UBA3837
TTCCTGGCCTCGGCCGAGGCCTACCGCGTGCCCGTCGTCTTGCTGTTCAACAAGACCGACCTGCTCAGTGCCGATGAGCAGCACTACCAGCAGCTGATGGTCAGCCTCTATGAGGGCATCGGCTATCAGTGCCTGCAGATATCGGCAGCCACGGGCCAGGGGCTGGACCGCCTGCTCCCGCTGCTGCACGGCAAGGTGTCGGTGCTCAGCGGCAACAGCGGGGTGGGGAAGTCGACCCTCATCAACCGCCTGGTGCCGGGTGTCAACCTGCGCACCGCCGAGCTGAGCGATGCACACAACATGGGGCAGCACACCACCACCTTCAGCGAGATGATTCCCTTAGCCCCATCGGGGACCCCAAAAGCCCCCCCTTCGGCCCCCGAGGGGGCTACTATAGACCTTTCCCTCCCAACATCCGGCAAAACTATAGAAGCCCCCTCGGGGGCCGTAGGGGGGGCTTCGTCTTCGGGAACCATGGAGGGGGCTTCCTACCTCATCGACACGCCGGGCATCAAGGGCTTCGGTTCCTTCGACATGGAGCCGGAGGAGATAGGCGGCTACTTCAAGGAGATATTCCGTTTCTCGCGCAACTGCCGCTTCAGCAACTGTACGCACACCCACGAGCCTGGCTGCGCCGTGCTGCAGGCCGTTGAGCAACACTACATAGCGCAGAGCCGCTACCAGTCGTACCTCTCCATGCTGAACGACAAGGACGAAAGCAAATACCGCGAGGCCTATTAGCCTCGCGGTATTTGCTCTCTTTCGCGTACAATAGTATAATTGCTCTATCATCTCAGCTTATTATTTCACTATCACCTTGCGGCCACCGATGATGTTCAGACCCTTGCGCGGTGCTGACAGACGCTGGCCTGACAGCGAGTAGACGGCGGCGGGGGCTTGGACTGTGGCAGCCGTCACGGTGCCTATGCCGCTGGCTGCCTGCAGGATGGGCGTGACGATGAGGCGCTGGCACTGCGGCATCGTCAGGCTGAGCATGGGGCCGCTGATGTCGCTGGTCGTGGTCTTTCCGTTGCTGTTCACCTGCTGCACGTGCCATCCCGTCACCTCCAGGCTGTCGCCGGGCGTGCCCTGCAGCAGTATGTCGCGCCCTGCGAAGAACTTCCCGTCGAAGACCCCGCGGCTCAGGGGCACGCCGTTGAAGGTGATGCCCGCGTGCTGGTTGTCGGCCTCGCTGCCTACTATGCTCATCGCCACGGGACTGCCCAGGTGGTAGAAGTCGGCCAGCTGCTGGTAGAACTGCGCGGTGCGCTGGCTCACCCATTGGCGCGCCGTGCTCAGCTCGCTGTCGTAGTTGGGCCACCACTGGTTGATGAGCTTGCGGTGGTTGGGGTATTCAAACTTTATCAGCTCGTACATGGGGTCCCACACGGCGCTGATGCCCTGCAGGTTCAGGAAGTCGCCCATGTAGACGGCGCAGTGGTCGATGAACTCACGCTGGAAATCGCTGTCCTCCATAAGGTTGCGGAACAGCAGCGTCGCTTTGCTGCCGTTGGCGCCCCAGTTGTGCTGGCCGTCGTAGCCTGGGTTGTAGAGCCACTCCAGCGTCTTGTAGTTGGCGTTGCCCTGTCCGTAGAGGCCCATCACGTAGTCGCAGTCCTTGGCTATCCAGCGCCAGCGGCCTCCGTCGGCGCGCGGGCGCCACATGATGATGTTGTTGCCGGGGAAGTCGAAGTTGTTGAAGTACAGGTTCATGGCCATGAGGTTGATGAACTCGTGGCAGTCCATCCACTGCTCGTATTCGGCCATGGTGTGCCCCTTCTCTTCGTAGAAGGCCTTGAAGGCGTTCAGGTTGTCCCATGTGCCTTCCTTCAGGTCGTTCCAGTTCTCAACGAGGTCCACGTCCTCCAGCCCGTTGTAGTTGGTGTAGACGTTGTTCTCGTTGCCGCGCTCGCGCAGGTTCAGCATGCCGCGGTACTGGCCGTTGATGTAGATGATGGTGGGCTGCCAGGCCTGCCAGTCCAGGTCAGCGTGCAGGGCCATGGTGCGCTGCACGATGGCGTCGCGCATGAACAGGTAGTCGAAGTCGTTGCCGGCGTTGCGCAGCACTAATGACTTATAGTCGGTCAAGCCGGGGCGCTGGTCGGGGAAGAACTCGTGGTTGAAGCGCTTCTCGCCGAAGCGCTTGTGGGCGTAGATGGCCATCGACTTCATCTGTGCGCCGCGCGAGGCGGCTCCGGCTATGCGTGTCTCGCACAGCTGGTTGATGCAGCTGCTGTCGGCATCGGTCTCGAAGTACTCGATGTTGATGGGCCGCCGCCAGTCGTTGTGGCGTTCGCTGCTGTTGTTGGGAAAGATTCCAATGCGGCTGTCGTTCAGGTATTTGTCGGCGGTGGCTATCGACACCACGGGCAGCGTCTGCTGGCGTGTGAGGAAGATGTAGCTCTGCGTCTCGTAGCGTGACGACAGCCATCCGTCGCACATCGCGCGTGCGCGCACTACGCGCGTACTATTGATATTTATAGGCCCTGTGTAGCGGTGGCTGGTGGTGGTGGGCTCGGTACCGTCGACGGTGAAGTAGATGGCGGTGCCCTGCGGGCAGCCCTCGGGCATGCTCAGGGTGAGGCTGAAGGCCTGGGCGTCGCTCACCACGCGCCCTTTGTGGCTGAACAGCGGCTGTGGCAGCAGGTGGTCGGCCTCGCAGACGTGGCCTGTGTTGGCCTTTCCCGGCGAGGGCTGCAGCTGGTAGCCCCAGTCGGTGCTGCCGTCGGTGCGCCGTCCGTAGGCTGTGTTCGGCGCGGGCTGCTTCCTCAGGTCGGTCAGCTGGTCGATGAGCTGTCCGTCGCGGAAGAGGTACACGCTGCCGCCCTTGCCCGACTCCAGGCGGAAGTCGGCGTGCAGCCCCTTGCCCACCTTGTCGCAGTACACCAGCTGGTGTCCGCCCGCCTTCACCGTTGCCTGTGGCAGTGGCCATGCCTCGCCGGCATCGGGCGTCAGTCCCAGGCTGTAGCGGCTGAGCTGTGCCGCCGTGGTCCCTGCGTTGTACAGCTCCACCCATGAGTCGGGGAAGTCGTTCAGGTCGTCCATCAGCAGGTCGATGTTCGACTGCATCAGCTCGTTCACCACCAGGCGTGCGTCCTGTTCCTCGTTGCCGCCTCCCGAGTCTCCGCCGCCTCCCGAGTCTCCGCCCCCTTCTCCTGACCCGTTGGTTATCAGGTATATGCGCCTGACGTGCAGCGTGCCGTTGGCTGCCGTCTGCAGCGCCACCTGCCTCACGCCCTGTGCCTTGTCGGGGTTCAGGTCTATGTATGCCTCGGTGCATCCGGCCCGGGTGTAGTGGCTTTCGTTGCCGCCGCTTCGGTAGAGCACGATGGGCTGCACGTCGACCGTTGGCGGCTGCACGAATTCGAACACCAGGCGGCTGTAGGCGCTCCAGTCGCTGTCGACGTAGTAGCTCAGCCCTCCCCACGTCTGTGCGATGAAGGTGATGGTTCCGTCGTCGTTGCGCGTCACCTGCTCGTTCTGTCCCCAGTGACCGGTGAAGCGGTCGGTGATGTCGACCTCGCTTTCCGCGTGGCTGTTCAGCGCTGTCGTCAGCAGCAGAGTGCAGAGAAGTATGATGGTGTGTGGTTTCATGCTTGTAACAATTTGGCTGCAAAGATAGCAAATAATTGCGAATGACGCATGTTTCTTCGCGATTATTTGCTGCAAATAGTTAAAAAATGGCAAACGCGCAAAAAAAGGCTTTGTCTTTGCCCGTCATTCCATTTTTATGGCTAAATTTGCATGCAAAAACTAAACACTGCGTTACGAATGACTAAATACCTATCCATATCGAGCATCATTGTGGCGGCCTGTCTGCTCTTCGCCGGCTGTGGCGGAGGCCAGCGTGAGAAGGCGAAAGACAAACCGGCCGAGTACCGTACCCTGGTGGTTGGCCGTAAGGACATGACCCTCAGCCGCCAGTACAGCGCCCGCCTCACCGGCCGGCAGATAGTGGAGGTGCGCCCGCAGGTGTCGGGCAGCATCACCCGTATCCTCACCGGCGAGGGTGCTGCGGTGCGCAAGGGGCAGACGCTGTTCGTCATCGATCAGGTGCCCTACCGCGCTGCCCTTGAGGTGGCCGTCGCCGCCCGCAAGAGTGCCGAGGCCCGTCTGGCCACGGCCCGCATGAACTATGACAACGAGACGCAGCTGCACGAGGGACATGTGGTGAGCGACGTCAGCGTGCAGGCCATGCGCAATGCGCTGCTCGAGGCCGAGGCGGCCCTTGCCCAGGCCCGTGCGCAGGAGCTGAACGCGCGCAACGCCCTGAGCTATACCGAGGTGAAGAGCCCCGTCAGCGGTGTGGCGTCGATGATTCCCTGGCACGTGGGGTCGCTGGTCAGCAGCAGCATCAGCGAGCCGCTGGTCACCGTGGCCGACGACAGCGAGGTGTACGCCTACTTCAGCATCACCGAGAACCAGGCCCTCGACCTGATGGCGCAGTACGGCTCCATCGACCAGTTCATCAGCCAGGCCCCGGAGGTAAGGCTTCGGCTGAGCAACGGCCGCGACTACCCACAGGCGGGCCGCATCAGCGCCGTCAGCGGCACCGTCGACGCACAGACCGGAGCCATCACCCTGCGCGCCACCTTCCCCAATGCTGACCATCTGCTGCACAACGGCGGCAGCGCCACCATCGTCGTGCCCACCCACCGCCGCGACTGCATCGTCATTCCGCAGGAGGCCACCTACGAGCTGCAGAACCGCACATTCGTCTACCGCGTCATCGACGGCAAGACAAAGGCCACACAGGTGGAGCTGTTCAATCAGCACAACGGTCGTGAGTACATCGTGGAGCACGGTCTCAGCCAGGGCGACACCATCATTGCCGAAGGAGCCGGACTGCTCAGGGACGGTGTTGAGGTGAAGCCGAAAAGCGTAAATCCGTAAATCGTAAATCCGTAAATCGTAAATAGCAAAGAGGTGAACGTTAAGACATTTATAGACCGTCCCATCCTCTCCGGGGTCATCTCGGTACTCATGGTCATCGTGGGCATCATCGGCCTGACACGCCTGGCGCTGGAGCAGTTTCCCGAGATAGCACCCCCCACCGTGCGCATCATGGCCAGCTACACCGGTGCCAACGCCGAGACGGTGCAGAAGAGCGTCATCGTGCCGCTCGAAGAGGCCATCAACGGCGTCGAGGGCATGATGTACATGTCATCGAAGGCATCGAACAACGGCACCGCCTCCATTGGCATCTTCTTCCGCCAGGGCACCGACCCCGACATGGCCATGGTCAACGTCCAGAACCGTGCCGCCACCGTGCAGGGCCGCCTTCCCAGCGACGTGGTGAAGAGCGGACTGACCGTGCGCAAGCGCCAGACGTCGAACATCAAGCAGCTCGCCGTCTATTGTCCCGACAGCACCTTCGACCGTGCCTTCCTGGCTAACTACACGAAGATCAACATCGAGCCGCGTCTGAGCCGTATCCCCGGCGTGGGCGAGGTCAACGTCATGGGTGCCGACTACTCCATGCGCATCTGGCTCGACCCGCTGAAGATGGCTCACTACGGCCTGGTGTCTGCCGACATCAGCCGTGTGCTCGACGAGCAGAACATCGAGGTGGCCACGGGTACGCTGGGCGCTGAAAGCCAGAACGCCTTCCAGTATGTGCTGAAGTACCGTGGGCGCTACGAGGAGGAGCGCGACTACGAGCAGTTGGTGGTGCGCTCGCTGCCCAACGGCGATGTGCTGCGCATAGGCGACATAGCCCGCGTGGAGCTGGGGTCGCAGAACTATAACATCATCGGCGAGACCAACGGCAGTCCCGGCGTGAACATATCCATCAACCAGGTCAGCGGGTCGAATGCCAATGAGATTATCAAGGCCATCGACCGCGAGGTGGCCGAAATCAGGCAGTCGCTGCCGCCGGGCATCGTCATCGAGGACATCGAGTCGAAGAAGGACTTCCTCGACGCCTCCATCACCAGCGTTGTGGAGACGCTGCTCGAGGCCCTCCTGCTCGTCGTCTTCGTCGTCTGGCTCTTCCTTGGCAGTTGGCGCGCCACCGTCATCCCTGCCATCGCCATCATTGTCTCGCTCGTGTCCACGCTTGCCGTCATCTATGCCATCGGCTTCTCGCTGAACATGCTCACCCTCTTTGCCCTCGTGCTTGTCATAGGCACCGTCGTCGATGATGCCATCGTCGTCGTCGAGGCCGTCGAGGTGAAGATACGCGCCCGGGCAGGCACCGGCGGCTGCCCTGCCGACCAGGTGGCCGCAGCCATGAAGAACGTCACGTCGGCACTTGTCACTACCACCCTCGTCTTCATGGCCGTCTTCGTGCCCGTATGCTTCATGGGCGGCGTCACGGGCACGTTCTACACGCAGTTCGGACTGACCATGGCCATCGCCGTTGCCATCTCGCTCTTCAATGCCCTCACGCTGTCGCCAGCCCTCAGCGCGCTCATCATGAAACCCACGTCTACGCGGCTGCACGATGCCTTCGACCGAACGTTCACCAAGCTCACCCGCGGCTACAAGCGTCGCGTGGCGCAGCAGCTGCGCCACCGCTGGCCCGCGCTGCTGCTCGTCGTCGTGGCCATCGCGGCCTTGGGGTGGATGATGCAGCACACGAAGCGGGGCCTGGTGCCCAACGAGGACATGGGCACCGTGTTCATCAACGTGCAGGCGGCACCCGGCAGCAGCCTGTACGAGACCTACTCCATCATGAAGCAGGTAGAGGCGCGCATCAAGGACCTGCCACAGCTGCGCATTTACTCGCTCATTGCGGGCAACAGCAACAACTTCGAGCAGTCATCGTCGAATGGCAACTTCACCCTGAAGCTGAAGAAATGGAGCGAGCGCACTGGCGAGGGCGACGACGTGCAGAGCGTTGTAGAAGAGATATACCGCCGCACGGCCGACATCAGCAATGCCCAGATTCAGGTGAACACGCAGAACATGCTGCCCGGCTTCGGGCGCATCAACGGCTTCGAGATGCACGTGCAGGACAAGCACGGCGGCACCATCGACGAGCTGCTGCAGCAGACCAACCGCCTCATCGCCGCCCTCAACGAGCGTCCGGAGATCAGCCGCGCCTTCACCAACTTCTCGCTGAACTACCCCCAGTATCGCATTGAGGTCGATGCTGCCCTCTGCAAGCGGCACGGCGTCAGCCCCAACGACGTGCTGGCAGCCATCGGCGGCTACGTCGGCGGCAGTTATGCCTCGAACTTCGTGCGCTTCACCAAGCTCTATCGCGTCATGGTGCAGGCATCGCCCGAGTACCGGCTCGATGCCGAGTCGCTCAACAATATCTTCGTGCGCAATGGCAGCGGCGAGATGTCGCCCGTGGCGCAGTACATCACGCTGACGCGCATCTACGGCAGCGAGACGCTGTCGCGCTTCAACCTCTTCCCCTCCATACAGGTGGGTGGCACGGCTGCCGACGGCTACAGCAGCGGGCAGGCCATCGAGGCCATACGCCAGGTGGCCGAGGCGACGCTGCCCGAGGGCTATGGCTACGACTTCGGAGGCATGACGCGCGAGGAGGCCACCGCCCAGGGTGGCAGCGCCATGACGTTCATCATCTGCATCGTCTTCATCTACCTCATCCTCTGCGCCCTCTACGAGAGCCTGCTCATACCGCTGGCCGTCATCCTGAGCGTGCCCTTCGGCCTGGCCGGAGCCTTCCTCTTCGCACGCCTGTGGGGGCTCGAGAACAATATCTACATGCAGACGGGCCTCATCATGCTCATCGGACTGCTGTCGAAGACGGCCATCCTGCTCACCGAGTATGCCTCTGAGCGCCGCCGCCAGGGCATGGGCATCGCCGAGGCAGCCATCGACGCGGCGGCCGTGCGCCTGCGACCCATTCTCATGACGTCGCTCACCATGGTGTTCGGACTGCTGCCCCTGGCCCTGGCCACCGGCGTGGGAGCCAACGGCAACCGCTCGCTCGGCGTGGGCACCATCGGCGGAATGGTCATCGGAACGGCAGCCCTGCTCTTCATCGTGCCCGTCTTGTTCGTCGTATTCCAGTCGGTCGAGGAGAAATTCCGACATAAAAAGGTGTAAGACGCTTTCGGCGTCTTACACCCCTTACATCTCGTAGGTCAATCCCTTTATCTTCCTGCTGCCAGCAGCTCGGGTGTGAGCGTTGGCATGGCGCCGTTCTGTGTGCAGACGAAGGCGCTGACCTCCACTGCCAGCTTGTGTGCCTCGGTCACGGGCTTTCCGCTGAGTATGGCGGCGCAGAACGAGCCGGTGAAGCTGTCGCCGGCTCCCACGGTGTCGGCCACTTTCACCTTCGGCGTCTCCTGGAAAGACATCTGTCCCGGGGTGAAGACGTAGCTGCCGTTGGTGCCGCAGGTGAGCACCAGCATGTCGAGGTTGTACTTGCCCAGGATGAGCCAGCACTTGTTCTCGATGTCCAGTCCGGGATAGCCGAACATGCGGCCTATGAGCACCAGCTCCTCGTCGTTGATCTTCAGGATGTTGCAGCGCTGCAGGCTCTCCTTGATGACCTCCTTCGAATAGAACTGCTGACGCAGGTTAATGTCGAATATCTTCACGCAGTCGGCGGGCGTGGCGTCGAGGAAGCGCTGTATGGTGGTGCGGCTCACCACGTTGCGCTGTGCCAGCGAGCCGAAGCAGACGGCGCGGCAGGAGCGGGCGATAGCGGCAATGTCGTCGTCGAAGGGAATGTTGTCCCATGCCACGTTCTCCTTGATGTCATACGTGGGAATGCCCTGTTCGTCGAGCGTCACCTGCACGGTGCCGGTGGGGTAGGGTACGCGGGGCAGCAGGTCGTTCAGACCGTGCTCGCGCAGCGATTCGATGGTCTCGTCGGCCAACTTGTCCTCGCCCAGTGCGCTGATGGCGATGGTGTTGTCCTGGCCCAGGAACTGGCCGGCATGATAGGCGAAATTAGCGGGGGCACCGCCCAGCTTCTTGCCTTCGGGAAGTACATCCCACAGGACTTCTCCGAGTCCTACTACATAACGTTTTTCCATATAAACTATGCGGTTTTTAGTTGTTTAATATACGTGAAGAGATAGACCACGCCTACGGCCATGACGAGCACTGCGCCGGCCTGTCCCATGGCGTCGCTCATGAAGCCCATGAGCAGGGGGAAGATGGTTCCGCCGAAGAGGCCCATGATCATCAGTCCGCTGACCTCGTTCTGCTTCTGCGGCATGGCTTCGAGAGCCGTGGCGAAGCACATGGAGAAGACGTTGGAGTTGCCGTAGCCCACAAGCGCGATGGCGGTGTAGAGCATCCACTTCTCGTGTCCGAAGAAGAGTCCGCACATGGACAGGGCCATCATCACCACCGAGATGATGAAGAAGGTGCGCATGCGCAGCACGCGGAGGAAGAAGGAGCCGGTGAGGCAGCCTATGGTGCGGAAGATGAAGTAGAGCGAGGTGGCGAAGGCGGCGTCGTTCAGCGTCATGCCCAGGCGCTCCATCAGGATCTTCGGTGCTGTGGTGTTCGTGCCCACGTCGATGCCCACATGGCACATGATGCCGAAGAACGACAGCAGGACGATGGGTGTGCCCAGCAGCTTGAAGCACTCGACGAAGGTAGACGGACGACCCTCGATGGGCTGCTCCTGTATGGGCGTGACGAAGAGCCACAGTGTGCAGAGCACGCCCACGACGAGGAAGATGAGGAAGAGTATGCGCCAGTCGTAGCCCAGCTCGGGGATGGCCTTCGTGGCTCCCCACATGGCCAGATAGGGTGCTATGAAGGAGGCAATGGCCTTGACGAACTGTCCGAAGGTGAGCGTCGAGGCGAGGTTGCCGCCGCCCATGACGGTGGAGACGAGGGGGTTGAGGGAGGTCTGCATGAGTGCGTTGCCGATGCCCAGGAGCGAGAAGGCGACGAGCATGGTGCCGAAGCTCTCGCCGAAGAGGGGGATGAGGAGCGACAGCACGGTGACCACCAGCGACAGCAGCACCGTCTTCTTGCGGCCGATTTTGTTCATCAGCATGCCCGTGGGCACACTGAAGATGAGGAACCAGAAGAACACCAGCGACGGGAACACGTTGGCTACGGAGTCGCTCAGGCTGAGGTCTTCTTTCACATAGTTAGAGGCAATGCCTACCAGGTCCACGAAGCCCATGCAGAAGAAGCAGAGCATCACGGGGACGATGGCCATTTTGTTAGTCTTTGACATGATAGTTTTGGTTTTTCCGTTGTTTTAGTTATAGCTTCACTTCGTAGATGGTGGCCTTGCCGCCCTTCACCTTGATGGTGTTGTAGGGCTCGGAGGGGAACACCAGGTTGGTCATGGCCATGCGCCCTTCGGCGTCGAAGACCTCGATGCTGCAGCGGTCGATGAAGATGCGCAGCTGCTTCAGCTGTCCGTGGGTGGGTGCCACCGTGGTGCAGGGGAATGCCTCGCTGAAGCTGACGTCGCCGCTCTTCGTGCGGTCCATGCTGAAGGTCTGCTTCTGCGCGTCGTACTTCATCAGCACCTGCTCGCCCTTCAGGTTCTGCAGGGTCAGCTCCATGGCTCCGCGCACGTCGACCACCAGCTCGCAGGCGTCGGTGAGCTTCTTCAGCTTCTGGCCGCGCAGGGCGTCCACCTCGGGCGAGGGGAGCACGCCGCAGTAGGTCTCCTGTCCGTCGGTGAACAGGTGGAGGTCACGGGGCAGGGCGTTGGCCGAGCGGAACTGCTTCGTGGGCACGGCACCGGCATACTGCCAGTTCGACATCCACACGATGGCCACGTGGCGGCCGTCGGGGGCGTTGTCGAAGCTGACGGTGGCATAGTGGTCCTTGCCGTAGTCCATCCACTTCGTCACCTCGGGCTTCGACTCGCAGGTGAACTTATGCCCGTCGAACTGGCCCACGAAGTACTGCGTGGCGCTGCCGCCGAAGGGCCCGCCGGGGTTGATGTTGCAGACGAGCATCCACTTCTCCTGACCGGTGCCGCGCACGGGCAGCCGCATCAGGTCAGGGCACTCCCACACGCCGCCGTGGTTGCCGTACTCCTTGCCGAAGGAACTCTCGTAGGTCCAGTCCCTGAGGTTGGCCGAGGAGTAGAACTGCATCTCCTGTCCCACGGCCAGCGGCATGATCCAGCGCTGCGTCTCCTGGTGCCAGAACAGGTGCGGGTCGCGGAAGTCGGGCACGCCCGATGTCAGCACGGGGTTCTTCTCATATTTCTTAAATGTGCGTCCGCCGTCGGTCGAGTAGGCCATCGACTGCGTCTGTGCCTCGGCTGCCGAGGTGTAGTAAGCCACTATGGCATCCTTGCCGTAGCCGGCGGTGTTGTTCTTGTCGACCACGCACGATCCGCTGAAGATGGTGCCCACGGCATCGGCCTCGACGGCCGTTCCCAGCGACTGCCAGTGTATGAGGTCCTTTGACACGCTGTGGCCCCACGTCATGTTCTCCCACTGCGAGCCGTAGGGGTTCCACTGGTAGCACAGGTGCCACTCGCCGTCCTTGTAGAACATGCCATTGGGGTCGTTCATCCAGCCGTAGAGGGGCGTGTGGTGGTACAGGGGGCGGAAGCGCTCGCGGTTCGTGGTGTCGAAGGTGTTGCTGTACTTCAGCTCCTTCCAGCAGGCGAAGTCCTTCACCGCACCCGTCTGGCGGCGGTCGCCGTGGAAGATGATGTCGAGCAGCTGTCCGTCCTGAATCTCTAAAGGTACGTAGTAGTCGACGTTGTCAACGGCCAGCCTGACGTTGGGCCGGCGGCGACACTGGTTGTCGCTGCCGATGATGCGCACGTTGGCATTCTCGGCTTTCTCCTCCACGGGCAGCAGCACGTACTTGGTGCCCTGCTCCAGGCGGAGCATGGCGTGGTTCTCGCCCAGCATCATCGGCTTGCTCTGTGCACCGGCCAGGGTGCAGGTAAGGGTGGCCAGCAGGGTCATGAAGAGTTTTTTCATTTGCGTTGCGTTTTTAGTTATGATTAATTTTGTGCTGCAAATTTACTGTTTTTGCTGCTCACGGTGAAAGAATAATGTTACAAAAGTTAAGAAAAATCGTTCATCGCAACGTTTTTGCTGTGCAATGAACGTTTTTTGCGGTACTATTTCAATACAGAGGGCGCATCTCTCGCGCGCGCGTGCGCGGCGCACGCGCGTGAGCGATTTTTTGGTTGCACCGAGAATATGGTGGAGGGTGGAGGGTGGAAGGTGGAGGGTGGAGGGAGGATTGTTGGTAAACGGTGTTTGTTGATGAGTGGTGAAGGGTGAGTAAAAAATGTCCCAGGGCCTGGGACAAAAAAAAGCGGGCCGCTCGTGAAAAAAAGCGGGCCGCTCGTGAAAAAATGCGGCCTCCATTTTTTCATGCGGAGGCCTCTCGTGATACGCAGGGGGCTCGACTGGATTTGCAATCCAGTCGCGTTGAGTATAAGCATTTGCAATGCGATAATCGGACTGCAAGTCCTTATATTCGTTGCGGTCGGATTCTTGGACAAGCCAAGCGTCACCCTTCGGGATGCCGAGCGGCAAATCCGACCGAGCGTCCGCCTCCTTTTTTTTCGGTGCAACCAAATTGAACAGCGGTGCAACCAAACTGAACAGCGGTGAGACAAATTTGTGTCGAAAATGAATACTTTGAGACAAAAATGAGTTGAAAATGAACAGCGGTGCAGGCAAACTGCACTTCGGTGCAACCAAAAAAACACTCACGCGCGTGCATATACACGCGCGCGAGGCTATTTGATGGCATTGACGATGGTGACGACGTCGGCGATGCTGACCTGTTCGTCATCGTTGGCATCGGCGAGGTCGAGGCGGAAGTCCTCCGAGGTTGGCAGGCCGAGCAGGTAGTTCACCACGTCGAGGGCATCGTCGATGGTGAGGGTGCCGTTGCCGTCGGCGTCGCCAGGGATGTCGTCGGGCAGGGGGATGTCAACCCATGTGCCGTAGGTGCCCTGGTCTTTGTCATAAATCAATGCGTGCCACCCCCGCCGGCGTGCGGCCTTGGCCTGAAGGGCGGTACACTCGTTCTGCTCGTCGTCGTGCGAAGGGTTGATCATATATAGTTTTCCCTCGCCATTGCTCAGGGTGGGCAGAGTAGCAATCATGTTGTCGGTTGCCGTTCCGCTGATTTTGTTCTGAGATAAATAAAGCGTTGTAAGGTGCCCGCAGCTGGTGAGGTCCAAAGCTGTCAGCTGATTGGCACTGCAATGGACAGAGGTCAGGTTGCTGCATGGGGACAGGTCCAGCGAAGTGAGCTGGTTGGTGTAGCACTGCAAGCTGGTCAGCGCTGTAAGTCCCGTCAGATTCAGTTCGGTCAGCTGGTTCTGGTTGCACTGTAGTTCCTTTAATGCCGTACACCCCTCAGTGTTCAGTGATGTCAAACCACAGCTCAGGCAGTTCAGGTGCGTCAGGTTAGTGAGTCCCGAGACATCCAGTGACGCCATACTGTTACCGCTGCACACCAGCTGCACGAGGGCCTCACACGCCGAGACATCAAGCGACGTCAGGCGGTTGTTGTTGCACGTCAGGCTTTTCAGGGCAGGGTTGCGCGAGAGGTCCAGCGAGGTCAGCTGGTTCTGGGTGCACGTCAGTCCTGTCAGGTTCGGCAATATGGAAACGTCCAGCGTCGTAAGCTTGTTGTTTTGACAATTCAGCGTTGTCAGCGCCGGCACACCAGTCAGGCCGAGCCTTGAAAAGTTGCAGTTTCCAATATTGAGGCTCTTCATCGCCGAGCAGCCAGCCATGTTCAGGCTGTCCAGACGGATACACTTGTTACAGTCGAGACTTGTCAGTCCTGAACTGCTGACGTTCAGCGTGGTTAGCTTCGTGTGGTTGGAAAGGTTCAGATTGGTGAGCTGGCTGCACATCGAGCAATTCATTGTCACAAGTGAGTTTGTGGCAATATATTGCATGTTAAGTGTCGTAATAGGGTTGTTGCTGCAGTTCAGATTCTTCAGGTTGGCGTTTCTTGTTGACAGCTTCAACTCTGAGATGTGGCTGTAATAACAGTCCAGCTCCTCCAGTTTCGTGTTGTTGGTGAGGTCGAGCGTGCCAAGGTCCAAGTAGCCGCAGCGAAGCTCTTTCAGCTCAGTATTGGCCGAGAGGTTGAGCGAGGTCAGCGAGTTGTCGTAGCACCACAGCGACGTCAGGGCTGTACATCCGGAGACGTCCAGCTCGGTCAGTCGGCCGCTGTAGCAGTGGATGGTTGTCAGGGCTGTACAGCCCGAAAGGTCAAGCGAGGCCAAGGGATGCCTGTTGTTGCTGTAGCAATAGAACGTTTTGAGGTTGGAGAGTCCCGACAGGTCCAGCGAAGCGATGCGGTTCTTTCCGCAGTTCAGGTATTCCAGTGCCTGACAGGTGGAAACGTCGAGCTCGTCAATATTGTTGTTGCAGCAGTTCAGTCGTTTCAGGTGCGTCAAGCCGGTGACAATGGGCTTTACGGAAGAGAATTCACATTCCAGTGTGTCCAGTTTCGTCAGTGCGCGCAGGTCAAGCGAATACGGCGAATTGGTGTTGTTGTAGCTGATGTTCAGATAGGTCAGGTTAGTGAAGTGCTCGATGCCCTTGAAGTCGGCTATATTTTTGACCTGGGCGTCCATCCGTTTCACCAGCGAGCGCTCGTAGCGGGAGAGAAATCCGTCGGAGTGGGGGTTATAAGAGGTGCTGTTGTTGACGAAATTGCGGAATGCCTCGTCGGGGAAGTTCGTCGCATCGATGGGCAGGCCGGTGGCGGTGATGTGCACCCAGTCGGTGGTGTTCAGGTAGTGGCTGAAGGTGGTGGTGGCGTTGTGGATGGTGGCGCCGTCGTTCAGGACCAGGGCTTTGATAGTGCTTATGGCAAGGCTTGCTCCCTTGACGATGAGCGAGGTACCGCTGCCGCTGACTGAGACGCTGTTGTAGTATTTGGCGTGCTTGGTGTCGAGATCCGTACCGTCGCCCAGTAAGCCCATGCCGGTGGTGCCTTCGCAGATGAGCTCCACGCCGTCGCTGACGATGAGTGAGTCGGCGTTGATGGTCTGCATCGTCACACCGTTGGTGCCCTTCAGGTAGAGCGAGCCGCTGCCCTGTACCACGACGCGCCGGTTGGTCTGTAGGCCGGCGGCGCCGGTGCTCTCTATGACGCAGATGCCGCTGACGGTGATGTAGAGCGGTAGTGCCTCGGAGCTGCTGAAGGCTATGCCGGGGTAGGCGCTGCTGACAGTCGTGTTGCTCAGCTGCAGGTGCGGGCATTCGGTTTTGCCCACCTGAATGATGCCGACGCGGATGCCGTTTTCTATCTGCGTGGTGGCCTTCTGTCCGCCTATCATCAGCATCGTGGCGGCGTGAGCTGCCGTTGTGGCTATGAGCACAACGAGCATCAGTAGTAGTGTCTTCTTCATATTTTCCAAATGTTGCTTTAAGTCGGTGATAACAAAAAGGATGGCAGTCTCAGTTCAATCTGCAAATATAGGCAAAATAACTGAGACTGCCAAGCCCCATTTGGGGGTTTCTGCCGTTCATTGGCAGAATATGAACAATATTTTGCTGTTTTCCGACAGTGGGCGGGCTGCATTCGTGTGGAAGACAGAGAGAGGGGAGCTACTCTCGGCGAGCGGCCCCCCTCGGAAAAAAACATCATACTGACTGTCGTTATTGCTGGCTGACGCTGACGTCGCTGACGGTGATGCTGCCGCCATAGTTGTTCACGCTCCAGCAGTTCTTCTGTATGCCGTAGATGCGCTGTGTGTAGCAGCACACGTCGTTGATGTACATCACGCAGACGGAGTTGTCGGTGTAGATGTCGATGTGGTAGGTGTTGTCCTGCGGGCGCTCAAACCAGTAGCCGTCGATGCCCTCAATGAATCCCTTCCCTTGCGGGCCCTCTTGCTCGAAGTTCACCTTGCGGTGGTTCTCGTCCTCGGGGTTGACCACCATGGTGTAATACTTCTCCGAGTCGGTGCCGCGCACGAGCGATATGCCGAACTTATCCCAGTTGTTCTGCGTCGTCACCGTCAGCGAAATGTGGTTGGCGGTGCCCAGTCGGGGGTAGAGCACGTAGGCATCGTCGCCGCTGAGCGTGCCGTTGCTGTAGCCGTTGCTGGCCATGGGCTTCAGCTCCTGTGCCTTGTTATACTTGGCGGCCATGGCGGGCACGGCACCCAGCGTGAGCGTGCCGTCGGCGTGCTGTATGAGCTTGTGGCAGACCAGTGCTCCGGCCCAGGCGGGCTCGCCCTCGGCACCCACGTTCACGTTGCGGTCGTGAATGGTGGTTCCCACGCGGTAGGGGCACCACCCCCAGATGTAGCGGTCCTGGCCGTTGCTGGCCGTCTTGCCGGCATAGAAGGCGCGGCTGTCGAGCACGCCCTCGTGGCCGTCGCGGGGCCAGTTGGCACCGGGGTCGTCGAAGCAGCGTTTCAGCCCCTCGAACGAGGTGGCCATCATGTACTTCACCTTGCGGCTCCAGGGTGCGCGGAAGCCCTCGCTGTAGACGAGATACCAGTATTGTCCCATCTGGAAGATGTCGGGGCACTCGCACATGCGGTCCCACACCATGTTGAAGCCTCCCACGTGCTCCCACGTCTTCAGGTCGGAGGAGCGGAAGTCGGCAAACCTCAGCTTCGAGGCTATGACCATGTGCCACATGCCGTCGTCGGCCTTGAAGATCTGCGGGTCGCGGAAGTCGGTGGCCGAGTAGCCGTAGTCGGTGCCCTTCAGCTGCCAGTTGGCGTCGCGCGTCCAGGTCTTGAAGTCGGCCGACGTGGCGCGCATCACCACCTCGCGGTTAGGCAGCAGCACGTTGTAGCCCGTGTAGTAGATGTAGTACAGGCCTTCCTGCTCGCTGTAGACGGCGCAGCCCGTGCCGAGCGATGCGTCCTGCTGTGCGGTGCTGGTTCCGGTGGGCAGCACCTCGCCCAGCGACTGGTATGTGGCGCCGTCCTTCGTGGCCACGGCCCAGAAGGGGTGGTAGCAGGCACCGTTGTTGTCGTACTCCTGCAGGTACATCACCTTGAACTCGCCCGCCTTCTCGTCGTAGAAGGGCATGGGGTCGCCGCAGCGGCCTATGGCCGGGGTGTAGTAGGTCTGGAAGCCGGCGTCGTCGGTGCTGCTGAAGAAATCGGTGGTGGCAGCCCAGGCCCGGGGGGCATCGGGGCCGAAGTCATCGTCGCTGCAGGCGGTGAAGGCTGCGGTGATGTTGCAGCACACCAGTCCTGTGAACAATATATTAATCATCTTTTTCATAAGGCGTTATTTCGTTAGGTAGTTGAAAGCGTTGCGGGTGATAGTCTCAATGTTCTTGTGGAAATTCTCCACGTAGCCGCCCTCCAGGGTGTAGGAGTACCAGTCGTAGCAGCCTGAGCCGATGCAGATGATGCCGCCGTGGCCGTCGCGGGGCTGGTATTCCCATGCCACCACGGCTCCGTCGCCGCCCACGCCGAGAATCTTTCCGCCGGTGCGGGCCTCCCAGGCAGCGTGGTCGTCATAGCCGCCCCAGTCGGTGCCGATGTGGTACTGTGCCGTTGAGTTGGTGATGTGGTATCCGGCATCGGTGCAGTACACCTCCTGCGGGTTGTCGCCGGCAATGAGGTTCTGCCACAGCGGGTGGCCGTTCTGTCCGTCGAAGATGCGGAAGCTCCACGGTCCGCCGCACAGCTCGGCAGCATCCTCGTTCTGTCCCCAGCAGTTGTTGGGCGTGGTCCACTCGTCGTCGCCCGTCACGCCGATGAACGACGGCAGGTTGGTGGCGTAGCGCGTCAGGAAGAGCGAGCCTCCGTTCTCATAGTACTGGCGCAGCTCGTTCTTGGCGTCGAGGGCGTCGGTGGCCTTGGCCATGAACACGTCGTGTCCGTCCACGCCGCCGTCAACGTGGTAGTGCCACCAGATGACCTTGCACTCGGTGAGGTCGAGGGTCCCGGCGCGCAGGTCGGCAAACGAGGCATAGAGCGAGCCGCCGATGTTGCCCAGCATCCACTGGCAGGCAGCGCGGGCCTCGGGGTCGAGGTCGTTCATCACCGAAGGCGAGCCGATGAAAAGGGCCTTGGGCTTCTCGATGGCGATGACGGTGACCACGTAGGTGGCCTCGGCCGAGTTGTTCGTCACCGTGTAGCTGACGGGCTGCGTGAAGTCCTGGGGCACGCCGCTGCTGGGGGTGACGGTTGCGTTCTGGCTGTAGGTGATGGTGGGCACCAGGTTGGTGATGTCTACTGAGCCAGGCACGTAGACGGTGATGGTCTTGGCCTCCTGGTCAATGGCTCCCTGGTAGATGTCGTTGATGACGAAGTGGGTGATGCGGGCCTCGTCGTGGCGCACGCTGACGGTCCAGTTCAGGTAGGTGTCGCCGTTGGTGACGTGGAGCACGCGTGCGGCATCCATGTTCAGCGTCTCGCCCTGCTTCACGTCGCAGGCGGCACCGTTAGAGAGGGCGAGTGCCGTCACGGTCATGGCGTGTGTGTCGTACACCTCGGGCAGCCGCACCTCGATGGTGCGCGAGCTGAGGTCGATGTTGCCCTGGAAGTTGTCGAGGGCGAAGGCCTCGACCATGCAGTCGCCTGAGAGCTGCAGGTCGCTCACGTTGTCGTCGCTGCAGCTTGTGAGTGCCGTGCTGATGGCACAGCAGGCGAAGCAAGCGCAGAACAGTTGATATATCTTGGTCTTCATATTGCTGTATTTACAATTAAAACGTTTAATCTTCATTCTTCAATCTTACCAGTTGCCTATGTTCTGGGTGTAGTGTCCGTTGGCGGCCGATATCTGCTCGAAGGGTATGGGCAGGTACTCGTCCTTGTCGGCGGTGAAGTGGGCAGCGGTGTAGATGGCGCAGTGGTCTATCTCCTCGGCGTAGTACTTGTTGAGCACCGTGGCGGCATCGCCCCAGCGCACCAGGTCGAAGAAACGCTCGCACTCCATGCCCAGCTCCAGTCGGCGTTCCATCTTCACTATCTTCAGTGCCTCGTCCTTGCTGTAGCTGCCCTTGTAGTTGGCCACGTACATCTTCACCCCGTACAGGTTCTGGTAGCTGCCTATCATCTGTGTGCTCTTGGCGGCACGGCTGCGCACCTCGTTCACCAGCTGCAGGGCGCGGTCGGCCTGTCCCAGCTGTGCGTATGCCTCGGCGCGCATGAGCAGCACGTCGGCATAGCGGAACACGATGCGGTTCATGCTCGATGCCCAGTAGGAGCCCTTGATGAGATACTGGCCTATGAGTGCGGGGTCTACGTTCTGCTTCAGCGACACGTAGTAGCCGTAGAGCCCGTTGGAGCGGCTCCAGATGCTGGTCTCCTCCATCATGTAGTTCTTGTTGAACATGTAGGGCAGTCCGGGCATGCCCACGGTGAGGAACAGTCGCGGGTCGGCGTTGTCGGCGGCGCGGTCGTAGTCCTTCTCGTTGAAGGTGTCGAGCAGGGGCAGTCCGTCGGCACCGGTGCGGTAGGCGTTCACCAGGTTCTGCGAGGGCTTGTAGAAGTCGCAGCCGCCGTCGGTGGCACCGGGAATGTTGGGCGGAATGAGGCCGTAGCTCCAGTTCAGGTTGCCGTAGGTGGAGCCGTCGTTGCGCGAGTACTGTATGGCCCAGATGCTCTCCTTACCGTTCTCGTACTGCTCCTCGGGGCGGAAGTTGTTGTGCAGGTCGTCCTCCAGCCCGTAGTTGGCATAGAGTGCGGGGTCAGTGAACTTGATGACGTTGTTCAGGTCTTCTTCACTTACTGAGGTGACGCGGTTGCTGCCGGCATCGTCCTGGTGGTAGGCTTTGTAGAGATACACCTTCGAGAGGAAAGCTGCTGCTGCTGCCTTCGTGGGGCGGCCTTTGTCGGCCTGTGTCTCGGGCAGGGTGTTGTAGGCTTCCGTCAGGTCGTCGATGATGAGCTGCCAGCCCTCGTCGTTGGTGTAGGCGGTGTTCGACAGAGTGTTGTACTCGTCGTAGGTCAGGTTCTCGTTCACCACGAAGGGTATGTGCTTGTACAGGCGCTTCAGCAGGAAGTGGGCGTAGGCGCGCAGGAACTTCATCTCGGCCAGCCGCTGCTGCTTCAGGGCGAAGTCGCTCTCGTTGAGCAGGGCAATGGCGCTGTTCACACGCGAGATGCTGTTGTACAGGCGCACCCACATGTCGTTGATGTTCCAGTTGGTGGTGAGCACGCCCTGCTGCACCTCGAGCTGGTGGAACACGTCGCCGTCGCTGGTGCCGCTTCCGCCTTTGTAGGCATCGTCGCTGCGCACGTCGAAGTTCCACATGGAGTACGATGAGTTGATGTCTTCCGACGAGGTGAAGACGGCGTAGGCCGACACGACCATGGCCTCGGCGTTCTCGGGCGATTTCACCTGCTCGTCGCTGAGCGTGGCCTGCGGTGTGTGCTCGTCGAGGAAGTCACTGCAGGAGGTGAGGGTTGCGCCGCCGGCGCAACAGGCTAGGCATCCGTAGATAATATTCTTGATTTTCATGTTGTTGCGATATTTTAGAATGACACATTGAGACCAAACGTGATGTTGAGAGGGATAGGATAGCCGAAGTTGGCATTCTCGGGATCAACGCTGGTGAAGTTCTTCGACTTGATGGTGAGCAGGTTCTGGGCCGAGACGTACATACGCAGACGCTGCATGTAGAGCTTCGACGCCAGGCTCTCGGGGAAGTTGTAGCCCAGCTGTATGGTGCGCAGCTTGGCAAAGGAGCCGTTCTCTACGAAATAGCTCGACACGCGCTTCTCGTTGTTGTTGTCCATGGTGCTGATGGCGGGTATGTTGCTGCCCATGTTCGTGGGGCTCCAGGCATCGAGCAGGCGCTGGCCCTTGTTCAGGTTCGATATGTTCAGGCCGCTCCACAGGTCGGTTTCTTTCTTCAGGTCGCTGATGACGTCGACACCCTGCACGCCCTGCCAGAACATGGTGAAGTCGAGGTTCTTGTACTGCAGGTAGATGTTCAGGCCCCAGGTGAAGTCGGGCACGGGCGAGTAGATCCACTCCTGGTCCTTCTCGTTGATGACGCCGTCGTTGTTGAGGTCCTTCCAGCGTATGCGGCCCAGTCCGGCACCGTTCTGCTGTGCGTGGTTGTCAATCTCGTCCTGGCTCTTGAAGATGCCGTCGTAGACGTAGCCCACCTGTGCACCGAAGGGATGTCCGACGACGCTCTCCACGCCGTTGCCTCCGAAGGTGCCCTTGGCGGCGATGGTCTCAGGCAGTCGGGTCACCTTGTTGCGGTAGGTGCCCACGTTGGCGGCCAGGTCGTAGCTGAAGTCGCCCACGTTGCCGCGGTAGCCCACGTTCAGCTCCACGCCGGTGTTCTCCATCTCGCCGGCGTTGATCCACTGGCTGCTGCCTTCGCCCATTACGCCTATGCCGGGCATGTAGACCAGTATGTCCTTCGTCTTCTTGAAGTACCACTCGAATGAGCCGTAGAGTGCGTTGCGGAAGAAGCCGAAGTCCAGGCCGAGGTTGGTCTGCGTCGTCGTCTCCCACTTCAGGTCGTCGTTGCCCAGCTGGTTGCGCTTGAAGCCCGAGGGCAGGGTCTGTCCGCCGTTGGTGCCGCTGATGTCGTAGCTCGTGCCGTAGCTCTGTCCGCCGAAGCCGGCCTCGCCGTAGTTGCTCTCGTACAGGGTGTAGCGTGCAATGTTCGAAATCTCCTGGTTACCGGTCTGACCCCATGATGCGCGCAGCTTCAGGTTGCTGATCCACTCGGTGTCCTTCAGGAACTTCTCCTCGTTGATGCGCCATCCGGCCGATACCGAGGGGAAGGTGCCGTAGCGGTTGTTGCGGCCGAAGCGGCTGCTGCCGTCGTAGCGCAGCGTCAGGCCCAGCAGGTAGCGGTCGTTGTAGGTGTAGTTGAGCTTTCCGAAGTACGACACGAGGGTATATCCCTCGCCCGAGCCGTATGCCTCGGCCTCGCCCACACCGGCGTTGGGCCACATGTAGTCGGGGTTCAGCATCATGTAGTCGTACTTCTTGCCGCTGAACCAGGTGTCGTCCTCGCGGTTCAGCTCGGTGCCCACGAGGATGTCGCCGCGGTGGCGTCCGAACTCAAAGTTGTAGGTGGCAATGGCGTTCCACATCCACTTCGTCCAGTGTTCCTGCTTGGCCTCCACGCCGTTGGTGGCGTTGGCCACGGTGCCCTCGGTGATGGGGTACTGGAAGATGCGCTGCTCCTTCTGGGCGTAGTCCAGGCCGAAGGTGGTCTTGATGTTGAAGTCCTTGAAGGGGTTGATGTTCAGGTAGGCATCGCCGAACATGCGCCAGTACTTGTAGCGGTTGTCGCTATTGCGCTGCAGGCGGGCCACCGGGTTCTCGCGGTCGGGGTATCCTCCCACGGGGCCGGCATAGTCGCCGTTGGTGGTGTAGACGGGCAGCGAGGGGTTGAACTGCAGCACGTTCTGCAGGAAGCCGCCGGGGGCCTGCACCTCGCTGGTGCGGTTCAGGGTGAAGTTCTCGCCCACGGTGACCAGGTTGCGGTCGTCAATCTTCACCAGCTTGTAGTCGGAGTTCATGCGTGCCGAGATGCGGTCGAAGTCCGAGTCCTTGATGATGCCCTTGTTCTTGTAGTAGCCCAGCGAGAAGTAGGACATGCCCCGCTCCGAGCCGTTGCTCAGTGCCACGTTGTACTGCTGTATGAGGCCCGAGCGCGTGGTCTGGTCGAACCAGTCGGTGTCGGCGGCGGGTGTGGTGCCGGCGGCGTCGAGGTACTTGCTCATGGTGATGTTGTTCAGCACGGGCTGACCCTGGGCGTCGTAGCTCCAGTCGTAGCGGTAGCCCAGGCCGTTCTGGTTGGGGTCCAGGCCGTCGTTGACGTAGCCTTGCCACATCACCTGCCCGAACTGCTTGGCGTTGAGCACCTCCATCTTGTGGGCGTAGGTCTGCAGGGCGATGCTGCCGTCGAAGTCGACGCGTACCTTGCCTTCCTTGCCCCGCTTCGTGGTGATGATGATGACACCGTTGGCAGCGCGGCTACCGTAGATAGAGGCCGAGGCGGCATCCTTGAGCACCTGTATGGACTCGATGTCGTTGCCGTTCAGCTCGTGCATGCCTGCCTTCGTGGGCACACCGTCGATGATGTAGAGCGGGTCGTTGTTGTTCAGCGTGCCCACACCGCGTATGCGCACCGTGGCCGAACCCGAGGGTGCACCGTCAGCGGCAATGTTCATGCCGGGCACACGGCCCTGCATGGCACGGATGGGGTTGTTCTCGTTCATCTTCGCCAGGTCGTCGACGTTAACGGTCGAGATGGCACCGGTGAGGTCGGCCTTCTTCTGTACGGTGTAGCCCACCACCACCACCTCGCTCAGGGCCTGGGTGTCGTCCTTCATCGTCACCTTCATACCGTCGGCGGCAGGCAGCTCCTGGGCCAGGTAGCCTATGTAGGAGAACACCAGCATGGTGCCGGGCTTCACCTTCAGCTTGAAGTTTCCGTCAAAGTCGGTCACCGCGCCGTTAGTGGTGCCCTTCTCCATCACCGTGGCACCGATGATGGTCTCGCCGTCCGGGTCCACCACCGTGCCGCTGATCTCTGTCTGGGCATAGCCTGCGGCAGCCACAAACATGAGCAATAAGCTCAGTAGATGTCTTTTTAGTTTTTCCATTTGCATGAATGCTTTTTGATTAGTACTGTTGTTTCAGATTTCGACGGCAAAGTTACTAATTTCTTGCATTCATTATATATAATAATCGTTCACAGGCGAGCAAAAATGATACACGAAACAATCGTTGACTATTATGTCAGAAATGTCGATTGCTTCGTGTATATGGGCGTTTCGCGCGTTTACTGTGCCCTGAGGTCGGTGGGGTACTTGCCGTACTGCTCGCGGAAGCACTTCGAGAAGTAACCTGGGGTGTTGAAGCCCACCTCGTAGGCTATTTCGTTCACTGTTTTCGTGGTGCTCTGCAGCAGGGCGTAGGCTCGCTGCAGCCGCATCTGGCGCAGCAGCTCTACGGGCGACTGCCCGGTAAGGGCCTTCACGCGGCGGTAGAGCTGCACGCGGCTCAGCTTCATCTCGTCGCCCAGCTCGTCCATCTTCAGGTTGGGGTTCGACATGTGCTTGCGTATGGCCTCGTTCAGCTGTTCGGCAAAGAGCACGTCCTGCGAGCGGGGTGGGGGCAGGTCGTCGTCGGGCTTGTCGAAGATGTCGTGCAGGCGCCGGCTGCCGGCATCGGTGTAGAAGAGGGTTTGCTCCTCGTTCACGGCCTGTCGCTGGCGTATGGCCTTGCGGGCCAGCAGCCATGCTCGCAAGCTCATGATGACGGCCACCACGAGTGCCACGATGACGATGATGCTGGCCAGCAGCAACTTGTGCTGGACGTCGTAGTGCAGTAGCGACTGCTCCAGCTTGCCGTGTATGGTGATGATGTCGTCGCCCTGCCGCAGCAGCTCGCGGCTGTTCATGGCCACCAGGTCGGCATTGCCGGGCGTCACCATCATGCTGGGCAGGAAGTTGTCGCGCTCGTATGACTTACCCGTCAGTATGTCGAGCGCCAGCCGAACTATCTTCTCGCCGTGGGTGGGGTATATGTACGTGCCGTCCTCAACGCCCTGCTGCACGTAGCTGATGCCCTCGTCGGGCATGCCGTCGATGCCCAGTATCCTGACGTCCGTGCGCAGCCCAGCCTCCTCCACGGCCTCATGGGCACCGTGGGCCATGAAGTCGCTGTGGCAGAACACGATGTCGGGCACGTGGCCGCTGCTCAGCTGCTGGCTGACCACGCTGCGGGCGCTGTCGGCCGACCACTCGCTGTTGATGCAGACGTAGTCCAGCTCGGGGTGTGCGCGCATGACGCTCTCAAAGCCCTGGTGCCGCTCCTGTGCCGGCGAGGTGCTCATGGTGGCTGTCACCTCAAGCACGCGCGGGCGGCGCCCCTCGGTGCCGATGCCCTGCGCCAGACTCACGGCATAGTCGGCCACGGTGCGCCCCGCCTCCTGGTTGTTGCCGCCGATGAAGGCGGTGTAGTCGTCGGTGGCGGCCTTGCGGTCGAAGAAGATGACGGGTATGCCCTTGCTCTTGGCACGGGCTATGGCGTCGGCTATGGGAGCCGCCTCGTTGGGGGCCACCACTAACAGGTCGATGCCGCTGTCGCAGAGCGAGTCTATCTGCCTGATTTGTAGGTCGGTATCGTCGTAGGAATAGGCTATCGTTACTGCTGCTTCGTGCTCGTACAGGTGCTGTGCGGCCAGCATCTCGTGGTTCACCTTCTGCCGCCAGGCACCTTGCGAACACTGCGACACGCCAATCTTGTACGTCCTACCGCCATCAGAGCACGATGACAGGGTGACGAGCATGGCCGTCACCAATATAATAATGTACGCGTATATTCTTCTCATGGCCTGTTTCTTTGCACGGTTTCTTTCAGTAGGAAATCATGCTGCAAAAATAGTTATTTTTGCCGAAACCGCCAAAAAAACGGGCCATTATTTTATGATGACGTCGAAAGTGATGGGCACGCTGACGCTGTCTGCGCCGTGTGCGATGGTGATGGGCACGCTGACGTGGTGCAGCCCGCTGCCCAGCTCGTTGGTGGCGGTGAAGGTCACTGCTATGCGCTCCTGGCGGTCGGCACCCGTCGTGCCGGCTGCGGGCTGTGGAGCGGGCGTGCCTCGGTGCAGCACCACCACGGTGCGCTCGCGGCGCTCGCCGGTGCGCATGTAGCCCAGGTCGAAGCGGTTGGCCGAGAGGCGTATGGCGTCGCTGATGCGCACGGGAAACTGGCGCAGCAGCGTCTCTTCGCTGCTGATGCAGTGGCCCGTGAGCACCAGCCGCACCTGCCTTGGCGCTGCGGTGCCCTGCCCGCCAGCGTCGTGGCCCGCCAGGCTGCCGTAGACCAGCGTGCCCGTCTCCTCGAAGTCGCCGCCCTTGCCGCGGGGGTTGAAGCACAGCACCACGTTCATGGTGTCGGCGGGAGCCAGGCGACGGGCACGGTCGAAGTGGAGCGTGGTGCAGCCGCACGAGGCGTAAGCCTGACGCACGGCCACAGTGTCGCTACCGGCATTGCGCAGGCAGAAGGTGTGGTCCACCGGGCCGTCGGCCTCGTGGATGGTGCCCAGTGAGGCCGTGGCCAGTCCGATGACGATGAGCGAGTCAGCGAGCAACATACTTCCTTCCGTCCTTGATGTATAGTCCGCGGCAGGGCCTGTTGCCCACGGGGCGCCCCTGCAGGTCGAAGCATGTGCCGGCCGCAGGCTGCCGATAGCCCAAGGTACTTATACCCAGCGGGTTGTACTGCGTGGGGTTCAGCGTCCAGGCGCTCACCTTCACGGGCGTGGCGGCGGTGGCGAAGACCTCGGCACCGGTGGCGGCGGCGTTGGTGGGGAACAGGCGTACGCTGAAAGCCCAGCGGTCGCAAACGAAGATGTCGGCTATGCTGCCGTCGAGGAACACGTGCAGCTTGAGCGTCTCGCCGGCAGCCACCTTCCGGGGCAGCGTGGCCGTGTAGACGCCGTTGTAGGGTGCGCCGTCGTTCACGGTGCGCTCCAGCTGTGTCAGGTCGAGCGTCAGCGTGCCCCGTGCCGCGTCGTAGCTGAGCCGTGCCCCGCGGCCTGTGCCGTCGGTGAGCAGGTGGAAGCCGCAGGTGCCCGTGGTGACGGTGAACTCGCCCAGCAGCTCCATCTGACGACCGCTGACGGGGCTGAGGCTCTCGGTGCCGTTCAGCTGCAGCTCGCGGCTCACGCTGGTGGCGGTGCGCATGGCGGTCAGCCCGCTGTAGGGGCGCTGCACCAGCTGGCCGTCGGCGTCGAGGGTCAGCTCGCGGGGCAGCGAGTAGTTGTGCGCCCAGCCCATGTCGTAGTTGCACTGCGTGGGCAGCTTGTCGGGCACGATGCCGAGGAGGAGGGAAGCCCCCCCTACGGCCCCCGAGGGGGCTTCTATAGTTTTAGTGGCAGAGGAATAGGCAGGCGTATGGTCTATAGTAGCCCCCTCGGGGGCAGAAGGGGGGGCTGTAATGCTTGGCGAGAGCAGGCCGTAGCCGTCGCGGCTGATGCCGCCCAGCTCTAAGTACTGCATGTCGCCGGTGGGTGTGAAGCGCCCGTCGGTGCCGATGGTGCCCACCCAGCACAGCGTGCGCACGCCGACGCCGGTGCCCAGCGGGGTGCAGGTGAAGAGCCACCGGCCGTCGCCCATCGGCGTCACGTTGGGCATCTCCCAGAAGGTGCCGTGCAGCTGTGCTGTCGTGCCCTGGAAGAACACGGTGCCGTCGTTGGTCCATGCGCCGTTCTCGCGCTTGTGCAGCGTGCAGCAGCCCACGCCGTTCCGGCCGGTGCCCACGATGACGTACTGCTGGCCGCCAGCCTCGAAGTAGTAGGGGTCGCGGAAGTCCTGGAAGCCGCCCGCCGGTGTGCCGTCGATGACGATGCCCTGCTTCTCCCACTTAGTGAGGGTGGCGTCGGTGGCACGCGCCTGGGCTATGGTGGCGCGGGCGTTGTCCACGGCCGTGTACAGTATGTAGTGTGTGCCGTCGTGCTCGTACACGCAGCCGCTCCAGCAGCCCTTTATGTCATAGCTCTCGCCGGGGGCGATGGCTATGGGCTCCTCGCGCCACTCGCACAGGTCGGCACTGCTGATGTGTCCCCAGTGCAGGCGCGACATGTAGGGGCCGTTGGCGTTCTTCTGGAAGAACACGTGCCAGCGCCCGTCACTGTAGACGAGCCCGTGCGTCTCGTTGGTCCACGAGCCGCTGGGCATGCCGTGGAACAGGGGGCGCCAGAGCGAGGGCGAGGCCCCCGAGGGGGCTGCATCAGTATAGCGCGACAGCGGGTAGCTGAAGTCCGGGGTAGCCCCCCCTACGGCCCCCGAGGGTAAAGCCCCCCCTACGGCCCCCGAGGGGGCTTCTATAGTATTAGTGGCAGAGGAATAGGCAGGCGTATGGTCTATAGTAGCCCCCTCGGGGGCCGAAGGGGGGGCTTTGGGGGCTGTAGGGGCTTTAGTGACCACCTCATTGCTGATGCTGATGTCGTCGATGAGTCCGCAGAAGGTGTTCAGCAGGAAGGGTCCCCACCGCTTGTCGTCGGCACTCTTGCCTATGATGAAGTCGGCGCTGCTGTGCGCTATGGCGGCGCGGCTCATGCGGCCCGTGCCTATCTGCACCCCGTCGAGGTAGAGCGTGGCGGCGTTGGCGCCCTTGTCCATTACCGCCGTCACGGTGCTCCACTGTCCGCGTGGCAGCTTCTGCGTGCCTTGCACGGTCATCAGGAATCCTGTGGCCGAGCCGTAGCGCAGCCGCAGGTCGCCCTGCGACGACAGCTCCAGTGCCACACCCTGCTTGGCACCCTCGTCCAGGTTGCCGCAGATGGCGGTGTAGGTGGGTGTGGTCTCGGCCACGTCGGCCTGCATCATGGGGTAGCTCTCGGCGGCCAGCACCACGCTCAGCGACAGCGCGTCGGTGCTCCAGCCCGTGGTGGGCACGGCGGCGCGCACGTAGGTGGAATAGCCGTCGAAGCGCAGTGCCTCGCCGTCGGGGGCCGCTGCCGACGTGGCGGGCAGTGCCGATGCCACGGCGTGGCGTGTGCCGGAGGTCAGCTCGCTGATGCTGCCGGTGGTGAGCGACATGTCGAAGTGTGCTGCCGGCTGCTGTGCGCCGACGGCCAGGGGCAGCAGTACGGTCAGTGCGGTAAGGAGAATGTTCGTGCGTTTCATTTCTTTTCTCTGATGGTGGTTGTTCACAATGTTTTCTTTCGGGTAGTAGTTGTTTCAATACTGCCGCAAAGGTACGTCTTTTCCCTCAGCTGGCGTGTAACAATTGTTGCAAATGATACAAAATTTCGTTCATTGCAACATTTTTGCGATTCAAACGTAAGCTGCCATTAAAGTACGCTTTTCTGTGCTTTTTCCTGCACCAGCATTGACACTCAGTAGGTTATGACTGAAAAGCTGCACCTAAAGCTGCACCTGATGCTGCACCTAAAGCTGCACCTGATGCCGCATCTTAAGGGCCGCATCTATCTCTCTCGCATACGGTAAGATTCTTACGCGGTGTGCGGACTTTTTGTCCGCAGTGCGCGGACTTTTTGTCCGCGGCCCGCGGACAAAAAGTTTCAAGTTCAGGGACTCTTTTTTGGTACTAAGGTTAAATTGTCTTAAGCGTTAATTTTACTGTGAAAGGCATTAACCTGAATTTATTCATGGGAATTTATGTCTATACCGCTAAATGATTCTTTTTTACACGAATTACCACGAATTGAACACGAATTAGTCATAAATAGCAACTTATGTAAATAGGTTGTTCATTATCTTGTACCCATTTCTGATATTA
>DGHX01000154.1:29235-29763 GCA_002392835.1 Prevotella sp. UBA3837
GGGAGGGGTCGGGGGGTGGGGTCAGCATCTTCATTATATATCCTGTGGTACATCAAATTGAACAAGCTGTTTGCTTAAGCACAGCCTGCCCACGCGAATCTTTTAGTACCAAAAAAGAATAGACAATTTCCATGAATAATTCGGGTTAAGGATATAGGTGCAGGAATAGGTGCAGGAAACGGTGCAAGAAATCGTGTGTAAGTGCCTGATAATGAGTGGTGGTGCAGGAAATTTGGGTGTTTCACCGTTTTTTCAGTGGCCGAAGGCCGTTATTTCCGACGTGGCTATAAATGCAGCCCGGCAATTGATTTCACCACGATGAGATAGCTTCAAGCGTTCTCCAAACCAGATGCATTGCGCTTCATGACGTCGTGGAGTTCTATAATCTCAGGGGCGGCAAGGAGCGTATCTGCGACGACATGTCGGGCGGCTTCGGATGGGCCAGGCTGCCAAAGTCCTTCATGGCAGAGAATACGGTATTCCTGCTGTTGACGGCTATGATACGCAACTTCTACAAGTTCCTCATGG
>DGHX01000070.1:0-128 GCA_002392835.1 Prevotella sp. UBA3837
CGACTTCGAGGTGCCCACACAGCTCGACGGCGTGGCATGGGGCATCCTTGATCCCCGCGACACCTATCAGAACCGCAACGAGTGGGAAGAGAAGGCCAAGGACCTGGCTGCTCGCTTCATCAAGAACT
>DGHX01000070.1:169-5270 GCA_002392835.1 Prevotella sp. UBA3837
TTCATCAAGAACTTCAAGAAGTACGAAGGAAATGAGGCAGGTAAGGCTCTGGTCGCTGCAGGCCCGAAACTGTAAAGCTTCGTAAAGGCCGGAAGCAACGAGCACCTTTGCTCGTCGCTGCAGGCCCGAAGCTGTAACCATTCTATACATACTATGCAGAAAGCCGGAGGTACAGCACTTCCGGCTTTCTGCTTTTTATCGACCCGTACAGGCCGCATTTTTTGCCAGTCTCTCGCGCGCGTATGCACGCGCGCGTTACGGCAAAAAAGCTGCACACGCTACACTCCCTACACCTAACCTCAGTATCAGGAAGTTACAACTGCAAAAACACCGGATATCCTGCACCCGACGCTACACCTGCACCGATGCGGGTGCGGCATGCCTTTTTCAAATGCGGCCCGCTCATGAAAAAATGCGGGCTTCCCATGAAAAAATGCGGCCTCCATTTGAAAAAATGCGGGCCGCTTTTTTTTCTGTGCGGGCCGCACAGAAACGTCCCAGGCCCTGGGACGTTTTTAAGTCGCCCGCTTTTTTCAAAATGGAGGCTCACGCTCGGTCGGATTGTCACGCTCGGTCGGATTTGTCACGCTCGGTCGGATTTGCAATCCGACCGTGTTGAGTATTAGGACTTGTAGTCCGATAATCGCATTACAAATGCTTATACTCAGTGCGGCCGGATTGCAAATCCGGCCGAGCCAACCCGAGCCAAGTTGTGTTGCTTTCTACCCCACTTTTCATTTTTCATTTTTCACTTCTCACTTTTCACTTTTCACTTTTCACTATTCACTATTCACTATTCACTATCCCCCTCCTTCAGGTGTAGCGAGTGTAGCGTCTTTATCCTTACGCGCGCGTAGGCGCGCGTAAGGGCCAACGCCAGTTCGTCAAAATTAGCGGGTAGTTCGTCAAAGTCCTCCAAAAAAGAGGCGGAGAGATGCGGCACCATCCGAATTATTTCCGTAACTTTGTAGCCACAAACCAGACTTTTCATGCCTCACACCCCACCCCACAACGGAAAGGCCTGCATACCGGGAACGGGAAAACGACAGTCATACGTTGAACCAAATCAAAAAACAATATTAATATGAAGTACAAGAGATTCTTTTTATCGCTGCTACTGCTGCTCGGCATCGCCGCAGGAACCAGGGCGCAGTATGTGTTCGTCACTGCCAATCCGAGTGGCAGTGGCGAGGTACGTGTTGCAAAGAGCATTGCCGATTTAGGCTCATACCAGGATGGCACAGATTTTATATATGATGCTC
This sequence comes from Prevotella sp. UBA3837, assembly GCA_002392835.1. GTDB lineage: Bacteria > Bacteroidota > Bacteroidia > Bacteroidales > Bacteroidaceae > Prevotella. The sequence continues at coordinate 1,432 of DGHX01000070.1, forward strand.
AGCCTGGTGAGACCATCTACTTCGACTTCCGCCCTTACAGCGGTTGGCAGTTTACGGGAACGGTCACAAACGATGGCGGCCTGACGGACATCACCCTGCTTGAGAACGGGATTTATTCTTTCACCATGCCCGGATATGAGGAAACGTTCTTTATAAACATCAAAATTGCTTTTGAGCAGGAGGTCGTCGTCGCTGAGGGTGTCAATATCAATGCGGACAATTTCCCCGACGCGAACTTCCGCAGTTGGCTGCTTGCACAGTCATACGGCAAGGATGCTGTCATCACCGATGCTGAGATGGCGGGCATCACTGAGATTTCAGCCCCGGGATGTGGAATAGCAGACCTGACAGGTATTGGATATTTCACGGAGTTGACGGAACTGAATGTTGGTAATTCTGTCAATACTACGGAAGAGAACAAGAATAAGATTACCTCCATCAACCTGTCTGCCCTCACCAAATTGAGAAAGCTGTGGTGTAATGACAACCAGATTACTTCACTGGACCTTTCCCAGTGTGCTGATCTGAGAGACTTGGATTGCAGCAACAACCAACTGACCGAACTTGATGTCACTGGCTGTCCTGACTTGATAACACTGCTATGTTCTGGAAACAAGCTGTCTGAACTTGACGTCACCCAAAATCTGTTGATATATCAGTTGCATTGCGACAACAATCAGTTGACCTCGCTCGATGTGACTGGCTGCACCGCATTGTTCCAGCTGTATTGCTACAACAATAAGATTAAGGGCGAGGGGATGACGACCTTGGTCAGCTCATTGGAGACACCCGCTAATGGCGGCTATATGGTGATGATCGACCTCGAAAGCGAGACGGAAGAGAACGAGATGACCGACGACCAGATAGCTGCGGCCAAAGCAAAGCGATGGTCGGTGGAGGCCTTCATCGACGGCGGCTACGTCAGCTATCCCTACGACCCCGACGAACACCAGTATGTAGACCTCGGCCTGCCCAGCGGCACCCTGTGGGCTACCACCAACATCGGAGCCACACACCCCTATCAGAGCGGCCTGTTCTTCGCCTGGGGTGACACCGAGGGTCACGGCAGCGATGTCTCCGACGGCTATCTGTTCAGCTGGGAGAACTACAAGTGGGGCAAGGTTGAAGGCGAAGACACCTGGCTCACCAAATACTGCACCGACAGCAGCCGTGGCAAGGATGGCTTCACCGACGGTAAATACATACTTGCCCCTGAGGATGATGCCGCCTACGTGAACTGGGGCCCGGAGTGGCGTATGCCTTCCAAGGAACAGTTCGACGAGCTGAGAAGCGAATGTACCTGGACCCGGATGTACCTCGGCGATGTCTATGGCTACGACGTGGAGGGTCCCAACGGCTGTTCCATCTTCCTGCCCGACACTGGCTGGCGCATCGACGACATGCTGCTTGGCGGCGGCGCTTTCTGGTCGCGCTCTTCTGACCCTGAAGATGTCGGCGGAGCCTACTATCTCGGATGGGATGCTAACGAATGGGAACATATTGCGTGGTATGAGTATGGCGGACGCCTCGACGGCCAGTGCGTGCGTCCCGTGATGAACCGGTTCACCGTCACCATCCCTGCATCGGGCATCGCCACGTTCTCGGCCGACTGTAGCGTCATCGTTCCCGAGGGGCTGACGGCACACTATTGCACCACCTACGACAGCGAGGTCGGCACCATCGGCGTGAAGGCCATCAGTGGCGTGATACCTGCCGAGACGGGCGTGCTGCTGTGCGGTGAGCAGGGCCAGAGCTATACGCTGACGGCTACCGACGACGCTGCCGAGGCCATCAGCGGCAACGCCCTCGTGGCCGTGACGGCATCCACCCACGTCGCTGCCACCGACGGCGTCTATACCAACTTCATGCTGAAGAGCGGTGAGTTCATCAAGATTGCCGACAACACGTCGGTGATGCCCGCCAACAAAGCCTACCTGCAGATAGCAACGGCAGACCTGGGCAGCAATGCTCGACGCATCGCACTCAACTGGGCCGGCGAGGCCACGGCCATCAGCGGTATGGTAGACAGCAGACCGTCAGGCAGTGAATGCTTTGACATGCAGGGCCGCAAGGTCACGGGCCGCCCGGCACACGGAGTCTACATCATCAACGGAAAGAAAAGTGTCATCAGATAGGAGGTACGAGCCATGAAAAAGAAATATATCCTGCCAACCACAGCTGTCCTCATGCTGCAGGCCAGCCCTGTGCTCAACGATGTCAGCAAAGTCACAGTAGACCCGGATGAGGAGGGCGACCAGAGCGAGGCTGAGAGCCGCTGGCAGCGCCACCGCTCCGTCTGGGACGACGACGGCGAGGAGGAATAGCTGAAAGGGAAAAGAGAAGTAGTCGGAGAGCCGGCTACTTCTCAAAATGCTGATAGTCTTTCATCGTGCGCCAGTGGCCGCCCCAGGTGAAGCCGTGGCTGATGAAGAGGCGGTAGCACAGGTCGCCCTCCTCAATCTTGTAGGGGAATGACTTCGTGCGGTCTACGTAAGGCAGGCCGTTGTCGCGCATCGACAGCTCGTCGTCGGCCTCGTAGTCGTCAATCAGGCGGATGTGCTCAATGGGATAGTGTGTGTCGTAGAGCTGCTTGAAAATGTCGAGCAGGTCCTCGGCGATGGCCTTGTTGCACACCAGCTCGCCGCAGCGCACAGAGTCCTCGGCGTTGCGGTGCAGCACGCGCAGGTAGCGCAGGTCGCTGCGCGGCGTGGAGCAGTTGGCAGGAAAGGAGCGACCCTGCATCCGCAGGAACACTGCGTCGCTGATGGTGTCAATTGAGAAACCGCTGTCCTGTGCACGCACCGTCAGCAGCGAGAGGCATGCCAGTATAAATAATGTAATCCGTTTCATCGTCGTGTCTTTTATTCGCAGATAATTGCTGTTATTTCACTGCAAAAATGCGGCCCGCATTTTTTCATGGGAGGGCCGCTTTTTCACTAAAACAAGTTGTTTTGCTTTCTCCCTCACTCATCACTCATCACTTCTTCCGGTGTAGCGAGTGTAGCGTCTTTATCCTCACGCGCGCGTAGGCGCGCGAGGAATTTTCGTAAGTATCTTATACAAACTTGACGATACAGTCAATACAGATAGGTTTCTCAGTTACTGTATCAACAAAAACGTTGGCCGGATGCATGTCTTCAAGTGCCATTCGTTCAGAAATGTAATTTACGCCCTGTCCGTTCCAATTGTCACGGAACCCCTTTGCGGCAACCATATTGTCAATTTCCTCCTTTGTTGCCAATCGCAGACAGTTTACGTATGGTTGCGTCAGGACAGTACGCATAAGTCCGTCACCATCCCGAGTAAAGCCTATCACTTTCATGGCCGTTTCTGGAAAGAGGTAATTATGCAGCGCAATGGCATCAAGAGCTTTCTGTGTGGTGGAATAGATGGAAGCTCGTTCTTTTACTACAGATGTGTTTCCATCTTTATAATAAACCTTTGCTTCCGCGCCTTGGGCTATCATTGGGCCAAACTCCCCTATGAGGATTTGCTCTGAGTCATCTTCCCATAAATTGGCGGCTCTGGCCCATTCCTCTATCAGGCGTTCTTGCAGTTCATCTATCTCCCAGTTTGCTGGGCTTCCTTCGCAGCCTTCAGCATGGCGACTTGCTGTAAGGCTTGCTGTCGCGTAGCATGCGACGATGGACGCCCCAATGAGAGGCGTACCTCCCTTGCTGAATCCTGCATGCTCTGGTAGATTGAATCGAGGAAAATCTTCTGTCCCATTCTTTATGTCGTTTATATATTTGTCTATCAGCAGAAGTGTTGACACACTGAACCCCTCAGTTTGTATTGCCTCAAATATTCCATTCAGTCTGTTCATACTTCTTCTTCTT
>DGHX01000070.1:5312-9185 GCA_002392835.1 Prevotella sp. UBA3837
CTTCTTCTTCTTTCTTTTGCAAAGATATGAAGTTTTTATCATTCTTCCAAATAAAATGCCAAAAAACATACATTTAAACTTGGAAGATGCTTTTTCAGGCTGTCTTTCCTTGCGGGTTGATGCCAGTCCTGAACGAGGCCTGAAAAAATGGAAACAATTCGGCCTGTGCGGTTGTACTTGTAAAGTACTTTTCAACCGCACAGGCCAAAATGTCTACATCAGTGGGCTGGTGCTACAGGCGCTCGGCCATGGCGCGTGCCAGTGCCTGGCACTGGGCCGTGGTCTCGGGGGTGAGGCTCTGGCGAATCTCCACGGGCTGGCCCACCTGCTCGTAGTGGAGGTGCTCATCGTTCCAGCGCTGCAGCTCGGCAACGGCCTTCGAAGCCCAGCCGAAGGAGCCGAAGAAACCGAAGAGACGCCCCTTGATGTCCTTCTGCGACAGCTCGTCCATGAGCACGTTCATCTCGTGGTAGAGGCCGGTGTTGTAGGTGGGTGCGCCGACGATGAGGCCACGGTAGCGGAACACGTCGCGGATGATGTAGCTGTGGTGCGTCTTCGACACGTTGTGCATCACGATGTTCTTCACGCCGGCCTCGGCGGCAGCGGTGGCGATGACCTCAGCGGCGCGCTCGGTGTTGCCGTACATGGTGCCGTAGCAGATGACGAGTCCCGGCTCGGCCTCGTAGCGTGACAGGCGGTCGTAGATGCCTATGACGCGGCTGACATGCTCATGCCACACGGGGCCGTGGGTGGAGCAGATGTAGGCCGGCGTGACGCCGGCGAGCTTCTTCAGTGCCATCTGCACCGGTGTGCCGTACTTGCCCACGATGTTCGAGTAGTAGCGCTCCATCTCGGGCCAGAAGCCGTCGCAGTTCATCTGCTCGTCGACGACGGCACCGTTCAGGGCGCCGAAGCAGCCGAAGGCGTCGCCGCTGAAGAGGGCAGTGGGTGCCGATGCCGTAGCGCCGGGAGCCGTGGCCACCGTCATCATCGTCTCGGGCCAGTGCACCATGGGCGTGAGCACGAACTGCAGCTGTGTGGCGCCCAGCGACAGCGTGTCGCCGTTCTTCACCTCCACCAGCCCGTCGGTCAGGTGGTAGAAGCCCTGCAGCATGTCGAAGGTCTTCTTGTTGCCAATGACCTGCACGCCGGGATAGTACTTGCGCAACAGGGCCAGCGAGCCGCTGTGGTCGGGCTCCATGTGGTTCACCACGACATAGTCGAGCTGGCGCCCGCCGAGCACCTGCTGCAGGTTCTCGATGAAGGGCATGAAGAAGTCTACCTCGACAGTGTCGACGAGGCAGGTCTTCTCGTCGTTGATGACATAGGCGTTGTAGCTCACGCCTGCGGGCAAAGGCCAGAGACCCTCGAAGAGCGTCTTGTTGCGGTCGTTGACGCCCACGTAGTAGATGTTGTCTGTAATCTTTTTCATTGGTTTTTGATTTATTGTTTAATAGTAAGTGTTACTATTCATTTTTCATTTTTCATTTTTCATTTTTCATTTCTTCGGCCATGCTTTGGCCGAAGTCGGGGCTGACGCTGTTGTTGATGCTCTTGCACACCTCGGCGGAGAACTGCTGTGCGCAGCCGATGAGCTGGTCCCACTGCTGTTCGCTCAGTCCGTTGACGATCATGTCGCGGGTGATGCCGTAGCGGATGAGACCGTAGGCGAAGCCCGCGTTGAAGTTGTCGCCAGCACCGATGGTGCTCACCACGCCGCTGCTCAGTGGCACGGCGTACTGCTTGCGCAGGTTGCCCTCGCCGCGCAGCTCAACGGGCTTCGCGCCCTGCGTGCAGATGAAGTTATGGGTGTAGAAGGCTATCTGCGTGCGGTAGATGACGTCGGGGTCGCTCTTGCGGAACATCACCTCGAAGTCCTCGTTAGAGCCGCGCACCACGTCGGCCAGCTCCAGGTTCTCCAGGATGTTCGGCGTCAGCCGCATCACCTCGCTCTTGTGGGCGGCACGGAAGTTCACGTCGTAGTAGAGGATGGCGCCGTGCTGGCGGGCATAGTCGAGGAAACCCATCACCTGCGGGCGGATGACGGGGTTGACGGCGTAGTAGGAGCCGAAGAGCACGATGTCGTCGGGCTGTACGTCGGGGAACGTAAACTCCAGCCGGTCGTTGGGGTGGTCTTTGTAGAAGATGTACTCCGCATCGTTCTGCTCGTTGAGGAAGGCCAGCGAGATGGGCGACTTAGAGTCGGGGTAGACGTTGACGCACTTGGCGTCGACGCCGTTCTTTCGGAGGAAGTCGATGATGGTGCGGCCCACGCGGTCGTTGCCCGTCTCGCTGATGAAAGCAGCATTCACGCCGCAGCGCCCCAGCGAGATGAGGGCGTTGAACACCGAGCCGCCGGGAATGGCAGCCGTGGGCTGGTCGTTCTTGAAGATGATGTCGAGGACGGTCTCCCCGATGCCTATTACTTTGCGCATGTTGTGGAAGGGGTTCTTTAGGGAATGGTTACATACTGGGATGCAAAATTAGCAAAAAAACTTGAAAAGCGCGCGCGTTTACCATTATTTTTTGTTACCTTTGCATCATCTAAACATAGTGGATAAGAATCAATACACGATACCAGATGGAACAGAACCCATACGTCAAGCAATATCCCCAGCTGCTGAAGGGGAAGAAACTCATGTATGTGCACGGCTTTGCGTCGAGCGGACAGTCGGGCACCGTCAGCCGTCTGCGCACGGTGTTCCCTGAGGCTACCGTCATTGCCCCCGACCTGCCTGTCCACCCCGAGGAGGCCATGGCGCTGCTGCAGCAGCTGTGCCGCGACGAGCAGCCCGACATCATCGTGGGCACGTCGATGGGCGGCATGTACACCGAGCAGCTGCGCGGCTTCGACCGCGTTTGCATCAACCCCGCGCTGTGCATTGCCGACACCATGCAGCAGCACGGCATGACGGGCACGCAGCAGTTTCAGAACCCACGCCAGGACGGCGTGCAGTCGTTCTATGTGGACAAGGCGTTGGTGAAGGAGTATCGCACCGTGTCGGAGCGACGCTTCCAGGAGCTCGACGACGATGACCGCCAGCGGGTGTACGGCCTCTTTGGCGACAAAGACGACCTGGTGGATACCTATGGCCTGTTCATGCAGCACTATCCGCGTGCCATCCGCTTCCACGGCGAGCACCGCATGAACGACCACTCGTTCATGCACTCCGTGCTGCCCGTCATACGCTGGATTGATGACCGCCAGGAACAGCGTCAGCGCCCCATCGTGTACATTGGGTTAGAGGCGCTGCGCACAGCCGGCGACGAGGCCCGCCCGTCGTCGCAGAAAGCGGTGCGTCGCCTGATAGAGCAGTACGACGTCTACTTCGTGGCACCGGCACCGTCATCGGTACCCGTGGCCTACGGGGATGCCACCGAGTGGCTGGAGGAATTTGTCAACGTGCCGGCATGGGGCCACACCGTGTTCACCAACCAGCGCCACCTGCTTTATGGCGACTACCTGGTGGAGTGCGGTTCTACGCGCGACGCCATGGCCACCCCGCTGCAGCTGGGCGGCGACACGTTCAAGACGTGGGATGACATCATAGAGTACTTCGACCGTCTGGGCGGACAGTAAGTCTCCCTTGTGGCGCAGGGCCATGGGGTGGGGTGGGGCGGTGGCTGCTCAGTTTGTCTTGTAGCTGTACTTCACCTCGGCCAGCTCGCGGTTGGCCTTTTCAATCTTGTCTTTCAGCCCCTCCTTGTGAGCGGCCAGTCGTGCTGCCAGCGCCTCGTCGCTGAGGGCGATCATCTGGCAGGCCAGCAAGGCAGCGTTCTGTGCGCCGTTCACGCCGACGGTAGCCACGGGAATGCCCGGCGGCATCTGCACGATGCTCAGCAGGGCATCCAGGCCGTCGAGCATGCCCTTGA
>DGHX01000180.1 GCA_002392835.1 Prevotella sp. UBA3837
GGAATTGAAATAAAATATGAAACGAAACATCATCACCACGCTCCTCGCCCTCGTGGCATTGACGGCCAACGGCCAGAAGACCGTCATCGAGGGCACCGTGCTCGACGCGCAGGGCAAGACCGTGGAGGCTTACGTCACCGTGGCCCCGAAGGGCACGGGCAATATCCTGGGCTTTGCCGACACCGACAGTAAAGGACACTACAAGCTGGAGTTCACCACACAGGCCGACTCCGTGACCGTCACGGCCTCGGGCCTTGCCATCGGCAATCAAGTGAAAATCGTGAAGAACCAATCGCAGCGGCTCAACTTCCGCGTGAAGGAGCAGAATGTGCAACTGAAAGAAGTAACCGTCCGTGCGCAGAAGATTCGGCAGAACGGCGACACGCTCAACTACCTCGTCGGAGCCTACCAGCAGCAGGGCGACCGCGTCATCGGCGACGTGCTGAAGCGTATGCCCGGCATCGAGGTGTCGCAGAGCGGCGGCATCAAGTACAACGGCAAGAGCATTAAAAAATTCTATGTCGAGGAAATAGACTTGCTGCAAGGCCGCTACGGACTGGCCACCAACAACATCAACGCCTCGGACGTGGCCACCGTGCAGGTCTTGGAGAACCACCAGCCCGTGAAGATGCTGCAAGGCAAGGAACTCTCCGACGACGTGGCCATCAACCTGAAGCTGAAAGACTCCGCGAAGGGAACCGTAGCCGTAAACACCATGCTCGGCGGCGGTGTGCAGCAGGCCGGAGGCTGGCATATCGGCAGCCGACCGCTCACCGACGGACAGTCCACCATCGGCCAGAATCCGCTTTGGACAGCCGAGGTCGTGGGCATGTACTTTGCCAAGCGTCGCCAGAACATGACGCTGTATAAAGGCAACAACACGGGCGACGACGTGTCGAAGGAACTCACGCAGCACTACTCCAGCATCAACAGCGTCAGCCTCTATCCCTTCTGCCCCACGGGCACCGTCATGCCCGGCGGCTCCGGCCTGCCGCAGAAGCGCACCTTCGACAACCACAGTCACATCTTGACCATGAACCATCTGGAGAAGCCCAACAAGGACACGGAGCTGGGTCTGAACATCGCCTACTACAACGACCGCATACGCCGCGAGGGCAACAGCGTGGGCGACCAGTTCATCAGCGACGACAGCCGACTGCTCACCTCCGAGACCATGACCAGCGAGACGAAGGTGAACAACCTCAACGTCCAGGCCCGCTACAACTGGAATGCCTCTAACGGTTTCATTGCCAACGTGCTGAAGTTTGACACCAACTGGAACAGCGACCGCGTGGACGGTCTGCTCTCATCAGAGCGCACAGGCTCCGCCCCCGTGAACTACGGCAACGACCATGTGCGCCAGCACTTCGACCGCCCGCAACTCACCGTGTCGAACACCTTCAACACCATCCGCAACATCGGCAAGAACACCTTCGACCTTCACTTCTCCGCTGGCTATTCCCATCGTCCCAACACCCTCACCGTGGGCATCGACTCCCTGCTGCAAGGCACTCAGACCGCCTACTCGCAGGACGTGAACTCCCACCACATTGCGGGCCGCTTCAACACCAGCTACGGCATCCGCGTGGCCGACGTGTTCCGCTTCAGCTACGGCATCAGTGCCTCGGCCAACCTCCACGGCATTGTCACCGACCTTGATGGTTTCACGCCGCCAGCCGGAAACAACCAGCTCAGCAACGACCTCTGGTACAACACTTACTGCCTCGCCCTCGGCCAAAGCTACAAGTACGAGACGCCCGACCTCGACATCACCCTCGGCCTGCCGCTCGAACTCTACACCCAGACCCTCGACGACAAGATAAGGAAGGACAAGCACGGCTACACCCATCTGCTCTTCTTCCCCTCGCTCTCGATGAACTGGAGCATCACCCGCGACCTTTGGTTCAACGCCGATGCCAGCTATTCGAAGACCGTGGGCGACCCGGGCGGCATCTACTCGGGTTACATCATGTCCAACTACCGCGCCTTCCAGCGCAGCTACGTCGAGCAGCTGTCAGAGACCAAAAACTACGGCGCCAACGTCGGCCTGCGCTACCGCAGCGCTATCCGCGCCCTCTTCGCCAACATCGGTTTCAACTATCGACGCACCCACGACAACCAGATCTACGGCTACAACTACGAGGGAGCCACCAGCGTCGTGCAGGCTGTCAACCAACCTACTGTTGCCAGCAACTACAGCGTCAGCGGCGAGGCCAGCAAGGGATTCGACTTCCTGCGCTCCACCATCCGCGTCTTCGGCAGCTACAGCCTCTCCGAGAGCGAGCGCCTCATCAGCCAGAGCCTCTACCAGTACCATGCCCAGGGACTCAGCTTAGGCGGCAGTCTCTCGTTCAGCCCCTTCGAGTGGATAGGCATCGTCTATAGCAGCGGCTTCGCCCAGAGCCGCAGCTACACCGAGGGCCGCCGCGAGCAGGCCACCACCGTGCGCAGCAAAACCCAGCGCCTCAGCATGAGCGTCTATCCCACCAAGACCCTCACCCTGACCCTCGCCGCCGAGGACAACTACAACAACCTGACCGACAAGAACCGCCATGCCTGGTTCGGCGACGCCACCGCCAAACTCAAGCTGAAGCACATCGACCTCGAACTGCAACTGAACAACCTCTTCGACCAGCGGCAGTACACCCGCGTCAACTACAGCGGCCTCGACATCTACACCCAGACCTCGCAGCTGCGGCCCCGAAACATCATCGGAACTATAAGATTCAAACTATTGTAAAATTATAAATCATCAACATCATGAACAAAAGAATCATCACCATCATCTTCGCCCTCGCCGCAGTGTGCAGCGGGGCAAACGCCCAGTGGAAACAGGGCGACGTGCCACCTTCTTCAAGGAGAGGGAGCATCGCACCTACGGAGATTGACAAGGCGGAAGTAACCGTGTACTATGCTTTCAATGCCTCCGACATCAAAGACGAGGCAACCTACATCGACCTCGGATGGCTGCAGGTGGGCAAGCAGTACACGAAGTATGCCAGCTATTTCGTGGCACACAGCGATTCGACCTACAAACCTGTATTGATAAAGAACAGTAACGGTGAGAGCGGCTACGCCGGACGGAAGTTCGGTGGCAAATATCCCAGCCGATGGTCGGAATATCAGTTCGATGAGATTTACATCAAGGACGGCCAACTGACGGAGTATGCCATCATGCCGATGAACCTTGACCGCGAATGTTGCCAGTACACTGAGCCAGTGCCGAAGCAGCAATGGACGCTGAAGGACGAGCAGCAGAACATCCACGGCTACCGCTGCCAGAAGGCCACCTGCCATTGGCGAGGTCGCGACTATGTGGCGTGGTTCACATCTGAAATTCCCATTCAGCGCGGCCCATGGAAGTTCGGAGGCCTGCCCGGACTCATCGTTAAGATTTCAGATGCCAAGAAGGAGTACAACTTCGAGTTGGTGAGGCTGGAGCGCACGCCGCGCCCCATCATGCAGTGGAACTTCTCGCGGTTCAAGAAAGTAAAGCGTCTGGACATGCTGAAACTGCAGAAGAAGATCAACGTCAATTGGCTTACCGTCCTCTATGGCGGCAGGGTCACTTCACTGGAAGGAAACACTTTCCCCGACAAGCCTTACAGTCCGATGGAATTAGAATAAACAGACATCAATATGAACAAGAGAATCATCACCATCATCATCGCCCTTGCCGCCATTTGCAGCGGGGCAAGTGCACAACCCAAGAACGCCTATTGTCCCTCACCGAACAATCGAGGCGCAGGTAAGATGGCCGTCGTTGACACGACGCGCATCCGGGTTTGGTATGCCTTCAACGCCGATGACGTGAAGGACGAGAACACGTACATCGACCATCAGCGTCTGGACATCGGAAAGCGCGTGACGAAGTACTACAGCGAATTTCTCTTCCGTTCCGACTCGCTGATTGTCGAGTGGAAGAAAGCCCATCCCGGAGCAGAGGCCGTCCCTGGCTTCCTCGGTAACGGAGGAAAAAAACAGGACAAGTGGAGCGAGTACGAATACTCTGACCTCTTCATTTCAAATGGAGAACTGACGGAGTATGCCACTATGCCGCTATCGTTGGTAAAATACAATTCCTACTACACTGAGCCGTACCCCTTGCAGCAGTGGACTATGG
>DGHX01000142.1:0-5147 GCA_002392835.1 Prevotella sp. UBA3837
GGCATCTTCTGCCACAACAACCCGTGGGTCATCATCGGCGAGTGCCTGGCCGGCCGGGGCAACGATGCCTGGAGCCACTACACCAAGATCCTGCCCTCATACGTGGAGGAGAAATACCAGACGCTGCACAAGGTGGAGCCCTACGTCAACTGCCAGATGGTGGCCGGCAAGGATGCCGCACGCCCCGGCGAGGGCAAGAACTCGTGGCTCACCGGCACCGCCGCCTGGATGTGGCTCACCGTCAGTCAGTACATACTGGGCATCAAGCCCGCCTACGACGGGCTGTGCATAGACCCCTGTCTGCCCACGTCGGCCACCGACTACACCGTCAGCCGCCGTTTCCGCGATGCCGTCTACGACATCACCATCCATCCCAACGGCAGTCAGAAAGGTGTGCGCGCCATCCTGCTCGATGGTCAGCCACTGCAGGGACAGCTGGTGCCCTACAGCCCGGGCCGCCACAAGGTGGAGGTGCAGATGTAAGGGCAGTCGGCACGCCCACTCTTTATGTCTACCTCAAAAGAAGAAATGCAGCACCGGGGGCTGCACCCCCACGCCGTAGGGCACAGCCAGCACCGTCGTGCCGGCTGGCAGCCCTACGGCGGCAAGGGGCTGTATATGGTCACCCTGTGCACGGAGGGTCGCCAGCCCTGCTTCGGCCATTTGGAGGGCGACATCAGGGCCCGGCGTGCGTCGGCGGCTTTTCCACATATAGTGCTTAGCGAGCTGGGGCGCGCTGTCCTGGAGGAGGAGCTGCCGAAGATGCACCGCTTCTACCCCCAGGTGGAGCTTTGGCAGGTTGCGGTGATGCCTGATCATCTGCATCTGCTCATCCGTGTGCGCGAGCCCCTGCCAAAGGGGAAGCACCTGGGGCACATCATCAGTGGCTTCAAGGGCGGCTGCTCCCGTGCCTGGTGGGCACTGCTGCAGGCGCAAAGCAGCGGGGCTGGCCTCGCCGCTTCCATGGGGACCGCTGTTGACACAGCGGGCACCACCGCCGCCGCTCCCGCCGCCGCTCCCACCGCCGCCGCTCCCGCCGCCACCGCTCCCGCTGCCACCGCCGCCGCTCCCGCTGCTCCCGCCGCCGCCACGGCCGCGGTGCCCGCAGCGTCAGCTGCGGTCCCCAGCGCTGCTGCCCCCGTTGCTGCGCCCCTCGCTGCCCCTGTCGCTGCGCCCCCTCCTGCCGGCCCCCCTCTCTTTGAGCCTGGCTACCACGACCGCATCATCAAGCGCCCGGGCATGCTTGAGAACATCCAGCGCTACATGGCCGACAACCCGCTGCGCGCCCTCATGCGCCGCCAGCTCCCTCATCTGCTGGAACGCCGCCTGCACCTGCGCATCGGCAGCCGTGACTACGCCGCCTTCGGCGCCCTCTTCCTGCTGAAGCGGGCCGAGAAGGAACAGGTGTTCTTCCACCGCCGCGACAAAGCCACTGGCCTGGCCACAGAGCAGACAGAGGACTACCGCCAGGAGCGCGAGCGCCTGCTCAGCGAAGCCCGCGAGGGCGTAGTGCTGGTATCGCCGGCCGTCTCAACCCCTGAGAAGCTCGTCATCGACACCGCACTTACCGACGGCCTCCCCGTCATCCACCTGCAGAAGGAACCCATAGCGCAGTACTGGAAACCCGAGCGCAGCCGCTTCGAGGCCTGTGCGCGCGGCACACTGCTGATACTATACCCCTGGGAGCTCGACGGCCTCACCACCGACTATGACCGTTTCCACCGGTTGAACGAACTCGCTGCCGAGATATGCGCCACCACCGATGCCGTGCTGATGGAGGTGGCGACGTTGTAATTAACAAGTAAAAGATCGCTTAGATGTATGCTGTGAATAGTGTGCTGAACAAGGAATGTGCGCGCAAAGGTACACCTCTTCTCCTGCCGCTGTGCGCGTTTTAACATGAAATTAACCTTCTTCGCATGTTTTTAACCTGACAATTTCTTTCCTTGCACCGGGGCTATGATATGCCATGCGCGCACGGGATACGCGCGTGAGTGGTCTTTTGGTTGCACCGGGGAAGATGTGATGAGTGATGAGCGATGGGTGATGAGTGAGGGTCGCCCGAAGACCAAAATAAGTCGTTTCGATGAAAAAGCGGCTCACTTTTTTTCATTAGTGGCCCACTTTTTTCAAAAAGCGGCCCCCTTTTTTTCATGGGTGGCCCGCACAGAAAAATCCCAGGGCCTGGGATTTTTTTACCCCGCTTATCGCTCGTCACTTGTCACTCATCATTTTTCTTCCGGTGCAACCAAAATGATGGGTCGTAACATGCTGATAGTCAGTTTCGGTGCAACCAAAAAAAGACTCACGCGCGTGACGCGTGTGCGCGAAAGGGAAAAACTGATAAAAAGCAAAAATATGACGAGTAAGGAAAAATAATCGAAAAAAGAGTGGGCTGGTTGAAAAGTTTTCTGTATCTTTGCAGCTCATTAGCGAATAAGAGTAATAAGTAGTTAAAAACAAAACGATTGGTATGGCTGATACGAAGAAGATCAAGACTGCGCTGATTTCCGTGTTCCACAAAGACGGGCTCGACGAGCTGCTGCGGAAACTCAACGCCGAGGGTGTGCGCTTCCTGTCGACAGGCGGCACACAGAAGTTCATTGAAGAGCAGGGCTATGAGTGCCAGAAGGTAGAAGATGTAACCACATACCCCAGCATCCTGGGCGGACGCGTGAAGACGCTGCACCCGAAGGTGTTCGGAGGAATACTGGGACGCCGCGACAACGAGGGCGACCAGCAGCAGATGAAGCAATACGACATTCCCGAGATTGACCTGGTCATCGTAGACCTGTACCCCTTTGAGCAGACCGTGGCCAGCGGAGCCAGCGAGCAGGACATCATCGAGAAGATTGACATAGGCGGCATATCGCTCATACGCGCCGGAGCAAAGAACTTCAACGACGTGGTCATCGTGCCCTCGAAAGCCGAATACGCCGTGCTGCTCGACATCCTGAACCGGCAGGGCGCACAGACCACACTCCAGCAGCGCAAGGCCTTTGCTGAAAAGGCATTCGGCGTCAGCTCGCACTACGACACAGCCATCGACCAGTGGTTCCTGGCCTCCCTGCGTTAAGGGAGGATGATTAGAGATTTTGACAAGCAAAAGTAATAACCATAAGGGTTGGGCGGCCGTTCAGACCCCCAACCCCCTAACTTAGGGGGATTATATGGGATTTTTCAGTTTCCGACAAGAGCTGGCCATGGACCTTGGCACAGCCAATACAATTATCATCAGCGACGATAAGATTGTCGTCGACGAACCCAGCGTCGTCGCCCTCGACCGCCGCACGGACAAGATGATTGCCGTGGGCGAGCGTGCGAAGATGATGTATGAAAAGACACACGACAACATCAAGACCATACGTCCGCTGCGCGACGGCGTGATAGCCGACTTCTCTGCCTGCGAGCAGATGATGCGCGGACTCATCAAGATGGTGCACACCGGCCACCATATCTTCTCGCCGTCGCTGCGCATGGTCATCGGCGTGCCCAGCGGTTCCACCGAGGTGGAGCTGCGTGCCGTGCGCGACTCAGCCGAGCGCAGCGAGGGACGCGACGTCTACCTCATCTTCGAGCCCATGGCAGCTGCCATCGGCATCGGCATCGACGTAGAGGCTCCCGAGGGCAACATGATTGTCGACATCGGCGGCGGCTCTACTGAGATTGCCGTCATCTCGCTCGGCGGCATCGTCAGCAACAACAGCATACGCACCGCCGGCGACGACCTCACCGCCGAGATACAGGAGTACATGGCTCGCCAGCACAACGTGAAGGTGAGCGAGCGCATGGCCGAGCGCATCAAGATTAACGTGGGCGCAGCACTCACCGACCTGGGCGACGAGGCACCCGACGACTACGTGGTGCACGGCCCGAACCGCATCACGGCACTGCCCATGGAGGTGCCCGTGTGCTACCAGGAGATAGCCCACTGTCTGGACAAGACGGTGGCAAAGATTGAGAACGCCGTGCTCAGCGCACTGGAGCACACACCGCCCGAGCTGTATGCCGACATCGTGCAGAACGGCATCTACCTCACAGGTGGAGGCGCTCTGCTGCGTGGACTGGACAAGCGCCTGACGGACAAGATCAACATCCCCTTCCGTGTGCCCGAAGACCCCTTGCACTCAGTGGCAAAGGGAGCCGGCATAGCTCTGAAGAACGTTGACCGATTCAACTTCCTGATGAGATAAGCGCTGAGAGCGTGGACAACCTGACGGCCTTCCTGACGAAGAACTTTCACTGGCTGCTGTTCCTGTTGCTCGAAACGGTCAGTGTGACACTGCTGCTGCGCTACAACAGCTATCAGGGCAGCGTGTGGATATCGTCGGCCAATGCCGTCAGCGGAAAGCTCTTCGAGTGGCAGTCGGGCGTGGAGCAGTTCTTCCAACTGAACGACCGCGCCTGGCAGCTGGCCGTGCGCAATGTGGAGCTGGAGGACGAGCTGAGCAAGGTCCGCGAAGAGCTGCGGCAGCTGCGGGGCGACACCCTGCAGCCCGACAGCACCATGAGCAGCGTGGCCAGCGAGCTGCACCTGCTGCAAGCCAAGGTGGTGAGCAACACGCTGCACCGCCGCGACAACCTCATCACCATTGACCGCGGAAGCCTCGACGGCGTGGAACCCGACATGGGCGTCGTCAGCGGAATGGGGCTCGTGGGCGTGGTGTACATGGTGGGCAGCCACTACTCAGTGGTCATACCGCTGCTCAACGTGCACTCGCGCATCAGCTGCGGCATCAGGGGAAGCGGGTACTTCGGATACCTGCTCTGGGACGGAGTGAGCACCACCGACGTATTCATGGAGGACGTGCCGCGACACGCACAGCTGAAGAGGGGAGCATACGTAGAGACCAGCGGATACAGCGACATCTTCCCACCGGGCATCACCGTGGGAAAGATTGTCGACATAGGCAACTCGGCCGACGGACTGTCGTACCGGCTACGCATACGCCTGTCGACGGACTTCGGATGCCTGCGCGACGTGAGCGTCATATCAGACAAGCACTTCTCTGAGCGACTGCAGCTGCTGAAGGCGGCGCGCGACTCGCTGGCACTGGCTAACTGACCGTAGATATTCGACTTCAGACTATAGTAACCGTTATAAAATAACTTGGTATGATTCATTTACTGACCCCACCCCCAACCCC
>DGHX01000142.1:5289-39351 GCA_002392835.1 Prevotella sp. UBA3837
GGGTTGGGGGTGGGGTCAGTGACTTCCTCAGTTTGTACCATTTTATTTTTTAGACAAATAGAGGTGATGAAACGACTGCTGTTGTTTGTTGTACTGCTCTTGCTGCAAGCGCTGGTGCTGAACCGCATACAGCTCTTCGGCTGTGCCGTGCCACTGCTGTGCGTCTATTTCGTCATCACCATGCGGCGCGGCACACCACGCTGGACGGCACTGCTGTGGGGATTCTCGCTGGGGCTGCTCGTCGACATGTTTGCCAACACGCCGGGCCTGACGGCAGCATCCATGACGCTGGCCGCACTGCTGCAGCCGTACCTCATAGAGCTGTTCCTGCCCCGCGACGCCGAGGAGAACATCAGCGCATCGGCCCGTGCACTCGGAGCCTGGCGCTTCGCCTGTCTGGCAGGCATCATCACCATCGTCTTCTGCTTGGTATTCTTCGCCCTCGAGGCCTTCTCGCTCTTCCACTGGCTGTACTGGCTGCAGTGCGCAGGGGCCAGTGCGCTGCTCACCTTCATGCTCATCATGGTTGTGGAGGGAGTGAGGAAATGAAGGACTACGGACTGGAATATCGCAAGTTTGTGGTGGCTGGCGTGGCGGTGTTCATCGTCGTGGCATACATCGTGAGGCTCTTCACCCTGCAGCTGATGAGCGACGACTACAAGCAGAATGCCGACAGCAACGCCTTCCTGAAGAAGATTGACTACCCCGCCCGCGGCGTCATCACCGACCGCAAGGGCGACCTGCTGGTGTACAACCAGCCCAGCTACGACATCATGGTCGTAGAGAACGAGGCACGCGACCACTTCGACACCCTGGAGTTCTGCCAGACGCTGAACATCAGCCGCGAAGACTTCGACCGCCACGTTGCGCTGATGCACGACAAGCGGCGCAATCCGGGCTATTCGCGCTATTCGCAGCAGCTGCTCATCGGACAGCTCAACGACCGCGACTTCTCCGTGTTCCAGGAGAAGGCCTTCCGCTTCCCGGGCTTCTACGTGCAGCGGCGCAGCATACGCCAGTACG
Organism: Prevotella sp. UBA3837; assembly: GCA_002392835.1. GTDB lineage: Bacteria > Bacteroidota > Bacteroidia > Bacteroidales > Bacteroidaceae > Prevotella. Next base: position 6,313 of record DGHX01000142.1, read on the forward strand.
AGTACCCCTACGCCGCACATGTGCTGGGCGACGTGGCCGAGGTGAGCGAGGCCGACATCGAGGCCGACGAGTACTACCAGCCGGGCGACTACATCGGCAAGCTGGGCGTGGAGCGATACTACGAGAAGGAGCTGCGCGGCGAGAAGGGCGTGCAGATTCTGCTGCGCGACGCACAGGGCCGCATACAGGGCAGCTACCAGAACGGCGCACTCGACCGCAAGCCCGTGCCGGGCAAGAACCTGCAGCTGGGCATCGACAAGGACCTGCAGGCGCTGGCCGAGCGGCTGCTCGAGGGTAAGATAGGCAGCATAGTGGCCATAGAGCCGTCGACGGGCGAAGTGCTCTGCATGGCATCGTCGCCCACTTACGACCCACGCCTGATGGTGGGCCGGCAGCGGTCGCAGACGCACCGGGAGCTGAGCCAGGACCCATGGAAACCGCTGCTCAACCGCAGCATCATGGGACAGTATCCGCCGGGCTCCACCTTCAAGACCACGCAGGGACTGACCTTCCTCAGCGAGGGCATCATCACCGACCACACACCCTATCCCTGCTACCGCGGTTTCGTGTACAAGGGACTGCGCGTAGGCTGCCACGGACACGGATCGCCGCTGTCACTGGTGCCCGCCATCAGCACCTCGTGCAACGGATTCTTCTGCTGGGGACTGTATTACATGATCAACAACACGCACAAGTACGGCACCGTGCAGAACGCTATGAACACCTGGCGCGACTACATGGTGTCGATGGGCTTCGGCTATCCGCTCGGCGTAGACCTGCCCGGCGAGAAACGAGGGCTCATACCCAATGCCCAGTTCTACGACAATGCCTATAAGAGCGGCTGGAACGGACTGACCATCATATCGATAGCCATAGGACAGGGCGAGGTGAACGCCACACCGCTGCAGATAGCCAACCTGGGGGCCACCATCGCCAACCGAGGTTTCTTCTACACCCCCCATGTGGTGCGGAAGATAGAGGGCCAGCCCCTGGACACCATCTTCACTAAGCGCCGCTACAGCAAGGCTCCGCAGTGGGCCTACGACCTCATCGTGAAGGGCATGCGCTCGGCAGCGCTCGGCGGCACCTGCAAGGCGCTGGGTGGCTATGACTTCACACCCTGCGGAAAGACCGGAACGGCACAGAACAAGGGCCACGACCACTCGGTGTTCATGGGATTCGCACCCATGGACAACCCGAAGATTGCCGTGGCGGTATATGTGGAGAACGGAGGATGGGGAGCCACCTACGGCGTGCCCATCGGCGGACTCATCATGGAGCAGCACATCAAGGGCCAGCTGTCGGAAGCATCGCAGCGCAAGGCCAACGACATACAGAGCCGGCGCATCAACTACGGGCAGGATGACAGATGAGAGTGGAGAGTGGAAAGAGGAGAGTGGAAAGTGGAGAGAGGAAAGAGGAGAGTGGAAAGTGGAAAGTGGAGAGAGGAAAGAGGAAAGTGGAAAGTGGAGAGTGGAAAGAGGAAAGAGCAGAACTAATCATAATTACTCATTACTAATTACTCATTACTAATTACTCATTACTAATTAATGAAGAGAGAAGAAGAAAACAAAGGCGTACTGCGGTCGCTGGACTACTGGACGATACTGATATACCTGATGCTGCTGGCATTCGGGTGGCTCAGCGTGTGCGGCGCCAGCTACGACTACAGCGCCAACACCGACATCTTCTCGCTCGACACACGCTCCGGCATGCAGATAGTGTGGATAGGCACGTCGCTGGTGCTCGCACTGTTCATACTGCTGCTCGACGACCGCTACTTCGACATGTTCGCCTACGTCTTCTTCGGCTTCATGCTGCTGCTGCTCTTTGCCACCATTTTCAACCCGCACAGCATCAAGGGCTCGCGCTCGTGGCTCGTCATGGGCCCCGTGCGCCTGCAGCCGGCCGAGTTTGCCAAGTTCGCCACGGCACTGGTGCTGGCGAAGTTCATGTCGCGCCGCGACTACGACATACACCGCTGGCGCGACTTCCTGCAGACGCTGGCCTTCATCTTCGCACCCATGCTCTTCATCGTGCTGCAGCGCGAGACGGGCTCGGCACTGGTCTACCTCAGCTTCTTCCTCATGCTCTACCGCGAGGGCATGACGGGCAGCGTGCTCTTTACCGCCTTGGCAGCCGTGTTCTACTTCGTGGTGGGCATACGCTTCAGCGAGCCGCTGCTGCTCGACACCCCGACGCACATAGGGCGCTTCGTGGTGCTGCTCGCCATACAGGTGTTCTCCACGGTCATGGTGGGCGTGTACCTGCGCAACTGGCGCGAGGCACTCTGGGCGCTGGCGGCCTGCGTGGGGCTGACGCTCGTCAGCCTGGCCTTTGCACTGTATGTCATACCCTTCGACATCTACTGGATTCAGCTCGGCATCACCGTCCTGCTCATCGCCTGGCTCGTGGTAAGGGCTTACGCTGCACAGCTGCGCAACTACCTGTGGATAGCCCTCTTCGCCGTGGGCTCGCTGCTCTTCTTCCACGGCGCCGACTATGCACTGAACAACGTGCTGGAGCCGCACCAGCGCACGCGTATCAACGTGCTCTTGGGGTTAGAGGAAGACCTGAAGGGCGCCGGCTACAATGTGCACCAGAGCGAGATTGCCATCGGCTCGGGCGGACTGGAGGGAAAGGGATTCCTGAACGGTACGCAGACGAAGCTGAAATACGTGCCCGAGCAGGACACCGACTTCATCTTCTGCACCGTGGGCGAGGAGGAGGGCTTCATCGGCGCCGCCAGCGTGCTGCTGCTCTTCCTGTTCCTCATCCTCAGGCTCATTCACCTGGCCGAGCGGCAACCCACCACCTTCGGCCGTGTCTATGGCTACTGCGTGCTGTCGGTGTTCCTCTTCCATGTGTTCATCAACGTGGGCATGGTGCTCGGACTGACACCCGTCATAGGCATACCGCTGCCCTTCTTCAGCTACGGAGGCTCCTCGCTATGGGGCTTCACTATCCTGCTCTTTATCTTCCTATCCCTCGACGCACGCCGCAACCGCTCGGCACAGTGAGGAACCGATGGGTAATGAAAGAATGGAGGATTGTGTTTACGAGATTCCTAATAAGAAGCTGTCTTATTAATCCAGTACCTTCGGATCAACGATTGTTATATCATTGCAAAAAAACAGAAGAAAACCGACCGCAGTCGGTTTTCTTCTGTTTGTATAGGTACTGTACTGGCGCCTGGTGCGCCAAGCATAGAATGATTACTTCCTGACGACCACCTTGCGGGCGGTGCCGTCGGCCATGCGGATGATGGTAAGACCCTTGTGGGCACCTTGCAGTTTGCGGCCCTCTAATGAATAGCGTTCTACTGCACTGTTCTGCTGCCTTTCCACCTGACTGATGCCAGCCTCGCTGTTATTCGATAAGTTTACACGTGCTGCGTTGGCAATGGCTCCCTTTGAGTCGATGAGCAGTGCCACTAAGCTTACGCGGTCTTTCTTGATAGCCTTGAGCAGGGTGGCATCAGTAGTGAATACCAGTGTGTGGTCGTTGGTCACAATCTCGCCATCGGCCAGCTTGCCGGGTGCGGTGGTCTCGCTGCTCTTTGCCACTTTGATGGCTACGTCATTGAACGTAGGATAGTAGGCAACATAATTGCCATAAACCGTACCCGTGTCATACAGGAAACTCAGGTCATCGGGCAGTTCGTCAGCACTGGAGAACTGGCCGTATGCCTTGTTGTAGAAGTTGTATTGGCGCCAGGCTTGTGTGGTGCCTGTCAGTCCGTCGGCCACCAGTACATATTCAATCTTGTAGTTCTCGCCAGGCAGCACATTCTCGATGGTGGCAGTGGCTTCAACCAGTACGGAGTCAACATCCCATTTTCCACTTACGCTGATGGCAGCCTTTGCAGGGATGGAAAGCTCGAAGTTGATGTCGTCGATGATGCTGGCCGAGCTGCCATAGTAGGGGTCGATGACCGGTCCGCGGTCGATACGGCACGAGGGTGCGCCACCGAAGCTCACATGGTTATATTCGCTGATGTACATGGCGTCTTGTGTCTTGCTGCTTGTATAGCGGTGAATGGCAATGCCGATGGCTTTGTCGCCGAAGGTCTGGCGTATCTTCTCCATGGCCACAATGCCACGCGGACACCAGCCACAGGTGGTGCCTGTGTATTCCTCTATGGCCACGCTGCGGTCAACCAGCTTCGATACGGTGAGCATGTTCAGTGTTGCCTGAGTGGCTGCATACTCGTTTTCTTGCCCGTTTACTTTGGTAATGGTCAGGGTCTTCTTCAGTGTACCAGCTGCTTCATCGGCGGGAATGTCAATGGCAAGAACCTTAGTGCTGCCGTATACCAGCGGCTTGTCGATGTCGAAGTGCTGTGTAGTTGAAGTACCATCAGCTGAGGCGACGGTGAAATCAATGTTGGTGATGTCGCGTGTTCCCATGTTGGTTATAGGCAGGTAAGCCTTTGCCGTATTGCCAGCCACACCTACGCAGTCGCCTAAGTCGTTCACGGCCACGTTGGCACCGTTCTTATAGGGGAAGTCGCCGCTGAGTTGCAGCATCAGGAACAGACAGCCAAAGTCTTGTTGATAGAGGTCGCCCCAGTTAGGTACCGACGATGATGTGCGTATCCACAATGCGTTCTGACGCGCATCGCCCGCTGTAGCTACGGGGTAACTGTCGGCTTGTGTAGCTAGACTGGTAATGGTGAACGAATAACCCACATAGATGCCTTCGTTGCCCACTTCATAAGGTGTGGTCAGCTGCACTTCGTTGATGCCGATTTTGGGGTTAGTCACGTCTATAACCTGTAAGGCCTGGCTGGTGACGTCGGCGGTAAGTTTGTTGGTGAGCCATACTTTGACATCCTTTACATTGGCTGTGTTCATGACGAAACGCACACCGTTAATGGTCTTACCCTTCACGTTTTCGTTGCTTCCAGGATAGAAGGCGGCGCAGTCATAGGTCTCTGCTGCTTGTACGCCCAAGCCTGAAACTGCATCGTCGGTAGAGACATAACCCCACCATACTTTTTCCTGCTGCTCCTGCTGCTCCTTGTACTCGAAGCGCACGGTGACCTTCGGACCGTAACCGATGATCTCGTCGCCGGCGCTTTCGAACACCTGTCCGAACATGGTCTTCGTCACGATGTTGAACACATGTATCTGCAGCGTGGCCTCCCAGGTGGCGTAGGCTCCCTCCTGGGGTATCCACTCGGTCTGTATGTCGGCATGATAGTCGGCGGTCATGATGTTCTTGGGCGAATAGCCAGTGCCGGTGAGCTGCATGCAGTTGCCGAAGGCGCAGGTCTGCCAGCCGCCGTTGGGCTTCTGGTCGATGACCTCGTACATGGAGACGGCGGCCTTCTCGCCCGACGTGTTCTTCACTTTCAGGGGTACTACCATCAGCAGCTCGCCGCTTTCGTTCTTGGTGGCGGTGTTGACGGTGATGACCGAGCCGTCGGCCACGACGTTGCCCTCCATGTCGGTGAACTGGAAGGTGTTGTCAACGTCTTGTGCCCAGCCTATGGTGCCACAGGTCATGAGCACAGTGAGTAGTGTAAAAATCTTCTTCATACGCAAATATTAAATGGTTTTTCTTATTTTCAGCTTTTGCCTCACTACCTGCAGCACCTGCTTGTCGTCGTAGACGAAAGCCACTACCGCCAGCTGCTCGGCGTTCCATGCTGCGGGCAGGGTGTAGGTGTAGTCATACTGTGCGGTCTGGCCCTCCTTCACCTGGCAGTCCTGTCCCCAGTCGCCGTTGACGGCATCGCGCAGCACGTGGTTGTGCACGTAGTCGTTCTTCGTCGTGCCGTCGGGCATCTTCTGGAAGGCGGTGATGGCGTCCTCAGTAATCCACACCTGCAGCTTGCCGCTGGTGGCGCCCTTCACGCCGGCCAGCGTCACGCTGATGTCGGCATCGTTGCTGTCAGCAGCTTTCTCGGTGTTGACGAAGATGTTGACGTGTGTGGCGGGCCACTGTTCGGCGCCCAGGTCATAGCTCACCTTGGCCGACCAGTAGTCGGTGGGCAGGATGCCGTCGCTGCGGTCGATGACGCCGTAGGGCTGCATATCTATCTTCCAGTAGTTATAATAGGTGTCGCCCAGCGTGGTGGCCAGCCCCTCGGGGGTCTTGTCTGTCTTCTTCACGCCGAGCGGTCCTGAGTGTATGCCTACGGCTATGACGTTATCGTGGCCGTTCATGGCTTGCAGCGTGCCTATGAGGTCGGTGGCGTTGGGGCAGTTCACGCAGTTCTGTCCCGTGAAGTCCTCTACGAGCACGTGGCGCTGGTAGGGTGCGAAGTAGTCGATGGTGTCCTGCGGCTCGGGCTCGGGCGGGACGATGGTGTCGACATTGACCACGTTGACCACGGCCAGGCGGTCGGCCTCGTCGATGTCGCTGCACGATGTCAGCAGGGCGGCGCAGCACACGAGACCTGCGCAGAGGACTTTTGTTGCTTTATCTATTGTCATAAAATCTTTATTCTCAGAAGTTGTAGTTATACGACAGTGTGAAACCCTTCTGTGCGGGAATCCAGCGGCAGACGCCTCCCGAGCAGTTGTATCCGGCGCGAGTGCGTCCGTAGCCAGCCTGCAGGCGGTGAGCTCCGGTGTTGAAGGTGACGAGTGCCTGATAGTAGTGGGTATCGGTCTCGCCGCAGTTCCACATGTCGCTCACGGTGAACATCCAGTGCGGCACCAGCGAGAGCTCGGCCAGGCCGTAGAGCCAGTCGCCCTCGTCCTGCTCGGTGCTCAGGTACTGGGCCTCCACGCGCAGGGTGGTCTTCGGCGAGAACTGGTATTTGGCGTCAGCCACGAAGATGTCGCTGTGTATCATGCCTCCCTCGCCCTCAACGACGGTCTTGTTGTAGCGCTGGTTCATGTACATCAGGTTCAGGCGGAGCTGTTTCGACAGTCTGCGCGAGAGCGTGATGTCCAGGTCCTGGTAGTAGGTCTGGTCGCCCCACTTGAAGAAGCTGCTGGTGTAGCCCTTGGTGCCGGCGAGCGCCATGTTGCTCTTGGTGAGCGATGCCACGTCGGCTCCGCCCTCGAATTGTCGGTCTATGGCGCGCACGTAGCTGTAGTTCAGCTTCACGTTCATGCCATACTTTCCGCCCAGTGCTGTCTTACGCTTGAAGTTATAGCCCAGCTCGGCCTGATAGGCCCACTCGCCGTCGGCCAGCTGTGTGGCGTAGGGGTAGAGGGCGGCCAGGGCGTAGGTCTGGTCCTGTGTGAAGGCTGGCAGGTGGTTGACGGCGCTGCTGATGCCGAGCATGGAGCGTCGGCTCTTGAACGACATGTCCTCTGAGCGCTTGGCCTGCAGCAGCAGGCTGAGCCCCTTCTGCGAATAGCTGGCCGAGAGCATGGCAGCGCTGCCGCGGCGGTAGATGTATCCGTTGGCCTGTGCGGGGTCGTAGCCCTTCTGGGCGTATTCGGCCAGCAGGCTCAGGTTGCCGGTGTTCAGCTGTGCGCGCACGTCCCATGCGTTCACATATTCGGGCTGTGCTATGCTGTAGGTGGTGTAGCTGTAGCCTGTGTAGGTGGGACGTCGCACGGGGGGCGTCTCCAGGTACTCCTCGTCCTCGTGCTTGTTCACCCACGATGCTCCCACCATCAGTCGTGTGCCGCTCTGCTGCATGGCGGGCACCCACTCGTCGATGTTCAGCTCGGCGTCAGCACCGGCCACATGACCCTTGTTCCAGTCCCAGTAGCGGCGCTGGCGTCCTCCCAGCGCCTTCAGCGTCACGCCGGTGGCGGGCTTCAGCAGCAGGCGTCCGCCCAAGAGTGAGTTGTCGATGCCCAGTGCGCGCTCCTCATAGGTGCGCAGGATGAATCCCGAGCCGAACTGCTCGTAGAAGGTTCCCAGTGTGAGCTCGGCCACGTGTCCGCCCTCCTTGCGCTGGCCCATCATGCCCTTCAGGTAGAAGTGGGGCACGCCCCAGCCCTTGAAGTCGCGCTCGAAGCCGGGCAGCGGATGCTCCAGGTACTCCAGCCGGGCGCCGGCCTCAAACAGGCGGTGCTGCAGCTGCAGGTCTACGTAGGTGTTGGTCAGCAGGTCATCGTCCTTCGTGGCACCTATCTTCTCGTCGCTCTGCGGTACCAGTATGTCACTCTGAATGCTGCCGCTCAGTGTGAGTTTGTCGTCACTCTGGGCCGCAGCATTCAGTGTCAGCAGGCATGCTGATGCAAATAGTATTCTTTTCATTTATTTCACCAGTTCGCGCACCTTTTCAATGAGTTCCTGCTCGGCACCGTCGGTGTAGCCGTTGTGCTTGTACACTATCTTTCCGTTGCCGTCGCAGATGAGCACGTAGGGAATCATCTGTATGCCCAGTGCGCGCTTCAGGTCGCTGTTAGGGTCGAGGAGCACGTCGTACTCCCATCCGTGGTTGTCGACGAGGGGCTTCACCTTGCCCACGTTCTGTGCCACGTCGATGCTGACGGCGAAGATCTTCACGCCCGTCTCCTCGCGCCAGTCATCGTAGACCTCGGCAATGGCGTCGAGCTCGCGGTTGCAGGGCTTGCACCAGGTGGCGAAGAAGTCGATGATGAAGGGCTTGCCGTCGTTACGCAGCTCGGCGGCGTTGACGGTCTTGCCGTTGATGTCTTTCAGCGTCACGCTGGGCAACTGTGCGAAGGCTGTGCTGACCATGGCCAGCAGGGCAGCCACGAAGAAAAGTCTTTTCATTGTAATTATGTGCTTGTTAGTTTGAATTCGTCGGCAAAATTACTCTTTTTTCTGCAAACCACAAAGGAAATATGCAGGAATTTTATCATTTGGTGTTTTATTGTCGCTGCTCACTTCACTTCCCCGGGCTGCCACAGGTGCTGCTGCATGTCAACATGTCCTGAGGGCTTGAAACTGACGCCCTCGGCCTGAAGCAACGGCCGCTGTTGCGACCATCCTGGAGCGGTGCGCCCCGCCATGTTCACCACGCGGTGGCAGGGCAGCTGCTCGGCGCCGGGCGTATAGCGCAGCGTGCGCCCCACCATGCGCGAGTGGCTGGGCCAGCCAGCCCAGGCAGCGATGATGCCGTAGGTGGTGACGCGGCCAGGGGGAATCTGGCCGACGATGTTCAGCACATCATCGCGAAACTGGCGTGCCTGCTGCGGCGTCATCTTGTCGGCGTAATCTTTCATACGGGTGTGGGGCTATCTCTGTGCAAATATACACTTTTTCTGCGAAACGACTGTTGCTTTTTTCGTTTTCTTTGCATGCGGGTTGATGTTTTAACGCAAATAAACAACTCCCTTTTCACTTACCTTCACTCCCTTTCAAATAAAAACGAAAGAACTCGCGCATGCGCACGACACACGCGCGTGAGTGATTTTTTGGTTGCACCGGGGGGAAATTGAGAGATTGAGAAATTGAGAAATTGAGAAATGGGGCGAAGCAGCAAAACAAGTCGTTTTGCTGAAAAAGCGGGCCGCTTTTTTTCACGAGAGGGCCGCTTTTTTTCACGAGCGGGCCGCACAGAAATGTCCCAGGCCCTGGGACGTTTTTCTATGGCACCATTAGGTTTCATTAACTATTCCAATATAGATATTTTCGCGGTGCAACCAAAAATGAACGCCGCTAACTGTTTGATATTCAGGTTAGGTGCAACCAAAACGCATTCCGGTGCAACCAAAAAAACACTCACGCGCGTATCGCGTGCGCGCGTATACGAAACGTTGTTCCTTGTCCAACCGGTTTTTTTCCTGTCGGCGGTCTGTGAAGTTACATGGTATGATAAAAACCGTCAAAAACGTTTAAAAAGCTGCACTGCTGTTTGCTGTTTCATCTTTATTTCGTACCTTTGCCGCCATGAAACGCTTATGTGTCATTGCCGTACTGTTGTGGGCCGTACTGCTCGCTGCCGTTGCCCAGGAGCTGGGCGACCCTGAGTTCGTGCCCATGGTGAAGGTGGCGAAGACTGTTGTCGACGGCGACACCATTCAGTACATGGAGATGCAGAACGTGTACGTGTATCCCGAGCCGACATTCAAGAACAAGCGCCAGGCGAAGGCCTACGCACGCCTGGTGCGCAACGTGAAGAAGGTGCTGCCCATAGCCAAGCAGGTGCGCCAGATGCTGATTGAGACGGCGGAGTATGTGGAGACCATTCCCACCAAGCGCGAGCGTGACGAGCACCTGAAGCGGGTGGAGGAGGCCGTGGTGAAGGAGTATAAGCCGAAAATGAAGCAGCTCACCTTTTCGCAAGGCAAGCTGCTCATCAAACTCGTTGACCGCGAGTGTAACTCAACGGCCTTCGAAGCCATACAGGCCTTCATAGGCCCCGTCAGGGCCGGCATGTGGCAGGCCTTCGCCTGGATGTTCGGTGCCTCGCTGAAGAAAGGCTACCGTCCCGACGGCGTTGACAAGCTGACGGAGCGTGTGGTGCTGATGGTGGAAGCGGGGCAGATGTGAACTGTATTTACGATTTACGGATTTTCGATTTACGATTGGTTAGCTGACAAATTGTAAATCGAAAATCCGTAAATCGAAAATCCCTGTTATTTGTCGGACGAAAGCAGCCACTTGCCGTCCTTCTTCACGCACTTCATTTCGTTGGTCTTCTCCTCGCCGTTGCCGTAGACCACCTTCACCTTCACGGTGGCGGTGCCCTTCTCCTCGTCAATCTGCTCATCGACGACCTCGTAGCTCTTCATGCCGCCTTTCTGCTCGCCTTCCTTGCCTACCTTCTCCAGCAACTGCGTCATCATCTGCTTCTGCTCTTCCTTGGCGTCGGTCAGGTTCATGTAGCCTTTGTAGTCCTTGTCGGCCAGGCATTCCACACCGGCCATGGCCACGCCCTTCGGACTGTTCTCGTGGCCACCGCAGCTCGTCATCACGGCCATCATGAGGCACATGGTGAACATTACTAAAATCTTTTTCATCTCGTTGTGTTGTTTTAAGGGGTTAATACTAAAAATGGATAACTGATGTCAGAAAGTCTGACGCATAGATGTCGGATGGAAACATGCACTCGCCCTGCAGTATGGGCAGGTTGACGTGGTGCCGGCGGCCCTGGTCTACGTCGTGTCCGGCCTGCCGGTAGGCGTAGGCCACGAGCTCGGTGCAGTACATGCGTGTGGTGTCGGCGTCGTCATAGTCGTGGTCGAAGAGCGTGTGCCGCTGGTACAGTCGCCAGGCGTGCTCGCCGGCGCGTCGGCCCACGAGCGAGTCGGCGGGGCGCAGCACCTCGCCGATGGTGGTGTACTCGGTGCTGAAGAACTGCTGCGGCGTGCTGGCCTTCACACGGTCGGGGTCGCCCTTGAAGTCGGGCTCACCGGGCACGGCATGCACGATGAACAGCGTGCCGCACGAGTCGGCCACGATGCCGCAGTGCGAGTACTGGCCCTCGCGGTCGGCATTGATGACCACATGGCTGGTGAAGCCGCCGCCACGGCGGAACACCACGTCGCCGGGCTGAAGACGGAAACTGTCGGGCAGCAGGCAGTAGAAGCCCTGCGCCTCTTCCTTGCCGCTCTCCTTGTCTTGCTGGCAGGAGGGGAGGAAGAGAAATGTAGAAATTGAGAGAATGAGAAACTGAGAGAATGAGAAATTGAGAAATTGAGCGAATGAGAAATGCTGAAACGCTGTTGCCAGTGTTCCAAATGCCTTTCTTCGCGAACTTTTCTCATGGTTCCTCATCAATGCTTCATGTATAGGTTTAATCGCCACACAGGGCAAAGTCACGAATGTTATTCTTCTTGTTCGTAATAGTAAGAGTAGTCTATACCCTTCATGAAAATCTCACGGTCATCAATCTTGTCCGTCATTGCCCCTTTCAGCAGGGCCTTGATGCTCGTTGAGTCAGTCGTACTTCTTCGCATCGCTTCCAGATAGCGCTGCTTGTCTATCCGGCTCCAGTCTACGCACAGTTTCAGGTTCTTCTTGAATATCAAGTCCAGCCAGATGCGGGTAGAACGCCCATTGCCTTCCATGAAGGGGTGGGCCACGTTCATCTCAACATACTTATCGACTATTTCATCGAAAGACGTTTCAGGCATCTGTTCAATGAGCCTCAGGTTCTGCATCAGATATTCAGCGCGGCAGAACAGCGTGCCGTCTTTCCAGATGGTCTTCGTGCGTATCTGCCCGGCAAAGTCATAGAGCCCGCCGAAGAGGTAGGCGTGAATCTGCTGCAGGCATTTCACCGTTCCTGGCTCCATGCTGTCGAGCAATCCGCTCTCTGTCAACGTGTATGCTTTCTTCTTGCTTTGCCCGTCAATGCTGTTGTCGCTATAGGTGAACCACTCGAGAAAGGCGTGGGCACGGTTGTTTGGATAGTGCGTGGCTAATGTCTGCACAGCCTCTGCATCCAGCGTGTCGGCCTTGCGTTGCTTGCCGTCAGGAGCCTCGAATTTGAACTCGTGAGTGACACTCACGAGTTGAATGCCGTCTGTGCTTAACTTCTTTTTCAGCCATCGCCAGTAGTTACCGGCCTTGACGTAGTCCTCCTCATCGTTAATGGCGCGCACGATGTCTGTAGCCGAAAACCACCACTTGTTGTGTTCTTCGTCCCAAACGGCACGTACTTCACGGTCGTTAAAGAATCGGATGGACTTTTTGCTCATGTTGTCGCTATTGGGCTTTCTCGTTCACGATGACCTGCAGCAGCGTCTGCCCCACGGCGCGCAGCGTGTTGCGGTCAATGTGCTGCATGTCGTCGCTCAGCGTGTGCCAGGTGGGCCCGAAGCTGCTCTCCTCGCAGTCGGGGTAGTAGGGTATGATGTCGATGCAGGGAATCTGCGCCACCTCGTTCACAGGGCCGTGGTCGTCGGTGATGTATCCGCCGTCCTGCTGTGGGAAGTAGCTGCTGAAGCCCGCCGTCTGGGCTGCCTGCCACACGCGGCTGACCAGCTGCGGGGCGTATTGCATGGAGTAGCCCTCGCGGTAGAAGCGTGCCTGCTGGCCGCCCACCATGTCGAGCAGTATGCCGTAGCGTGCGCGGTAGCCGGCCTTGTGGGGATTGGCGGCCCAGTGCTGTGCGCCCAGTGCCCATGAGTCGGAGTGGCCGTCGTCGCCCCAGTCCTCGGCATCGAAGCAGATGAAGTCGACGCCCACGCTGACGGGGTAGCTGGCGGCGGAGTCGGTGCCGTGGGTGTTCTCGGACAGCAGGCGTGCCACCTCGAGCATCACGGCCACGCCGCTGGCCCCGTCGTTAGCAGCCATCACGGGCTTGCGGCGGTTGGCCTCGTCGGGGTCGTTGTCGGCCCAGGGACGGCTGTCCCAGTGGGCGCAGAGCATGATGCGCTCCGACAGCTCGGGCCGGTAGCTGGCAATGATGTTGTTGGCCAGCAGCGGCGTGCCGTCGAAGCCCTTGAGGGTGGCCCGCTGCTCGGTGACCGTCAGGCCGTAGCTCTGGAACTTCTGGACTATCCACTGTCCGCAGCGCTCGTGGGCATCGCTGTTCATGGTGCGCGGCCCGAAGTCGCACTGTGCCTGACAGAAGGCGTAGGCCGAGTCGGCCATGAAGGTGATGCTGACGGGTGTCTGCTCGGCAGTCTGCTCGGTGGCGGTCGTGCCGGAGGTGCTCTTCTGCGAACCGCCGCAGGAGCTGAGGGCCGTGCCGCATGCCCACAGGAAGAGGGGCAGGGTGAAGAGTGATGTACGTATGATGTTCATGACAGGTGTTTTGCTATTTTGTGGTGCGCGCGTCCTGACACTGCTGCATGACGCGCAGGAAGTTGCCGCCCCATATCATTTGGATGTCGTGCTCGCTGTAGCGGCGCAGCAGCAACTGGCGGGTGAAGAGCGACAGCTCGCTGGCGTCGGCCAGTCCGCTGACGCCGCCGTCGCCGTCGAAGTCGGTGCCTAAGCCCACGTGGTCGATGCCCATCACCTGGATGGCATGCTCCAGGTGCTGCATGGCATCGAGGATGGTGGCCTTCTCGTCGGTGCGCAGGAAGCCAGGGTAGAGCGTTATCTGGCAGACGCCGCCCTTGTCGGCCAAGGCGCGCATCTGCTCGTCGGTGAGGTTGCGCGGGTGGTCGCACAGGGCGCGGGCCGACGAGTGGCTGCACACGATGGGCGTGCGCGAGAGGCTGAGGGCGTCGTAGAAGCTCTTCTCGCTGGCGTGGCTCAGGTCGACCATCAGGCCCAGCTCGTTCATCCTGCCGATGACCTCGGCACCGAAGGGGCTCACGCCGCCGTGCGTCGCAGAACCCTTGGCCGAGTCGCAGAGGTCGTTGTCGCCGTTGTGGCACAGCGTGATGTACACCACGCCGCGACGGGCGAAGTGGTTCACGTTTTGCACGTCGCCCTGCAGCGCCTTGCCGTTCTCTATGCCCAGCATGATGCTCTTGCGCCCTGCCGCCTTGTGCTGCCACAGCTCGGCGGGCGTGCGGGCCAGCGCCAGGTGCGACTGGTGCGAGGCCACGATATTCTCAATCTGGTCGAAGATGCCGTTGGCATAGTCGAAGGCCGACTCCTCCATCTTCTGCGGTATGTAGGCCACCATGATAGTAGCGTCAAGCCGGCCCTCCGTCATCTTGGGCAGGTCGACGAGTATGCGGCTGTCGCGGGTGCCGAAGTCGATGCCCTGGGGGAAGAACATGGGGGTGTCGCAGTGGGTGTCGAGGGTGAGCGTATGGTCGTGCAGGCGCTGTACCTGGCGGTAGAGCTGTGCCTGCTCCGTGAGCCACTGGAAGAGCGGCAGCCCGTCGGCGCCCATGCACTCAGGATGCCACTGCACGCCGAGCATGGGCTTGTGCTCGCTGCTCTCGATGGCTTCGATGATGCCGTCGGGGGCGGTGGCCACGGCACAGAAGTGGGGGCCAGGGTCGGCGACGGCCTGGTGGTGGAAGGAGTTGACGGGTAAAGTGAAGAGTGAAGAGTGAAGAGTGAAGAATTCGCTGCCGCTATATATATTATATAATGTGGAGCCCTGCCCGACGTTGACCGTGTGTGTGGCCACGTGGCGGTCGGCATCCTGCGAGTGCTTGATGCTGGTGTCGATGTGCTGTGCCACGCGCCCGCCCAGGGCCATGGCCATGGTCTGTATGCCGCGGCAGATGCCGAGGATGGGCATCTGGCGGTTGGCGGCCAGACGGGTGAGCAGCAGCTCGGGCAGGTCGCGCTCGGCGTTGATGCCGCCCAGGCGGGGCTGCGGCTGCTCGCCCTGGAAGAGCGGGTTCAGGTCGGCTCCGCCGGTGAGCAGCAGGCCGTCAATGCCGTCGAGGGTGCTCAGCAGCACCGATGCATCGGCACAGGGGGGGATGAGCAGGGGCGTGCCGCCGGCTGCGATGACCTGCTTGTAGTAGCCCTCGGCCACTTTCGCCGTCAACTCGCCATAGTTGGCGCTGATGCCGATGACGGGACGGCGGCCGCAGGACTCGAAGCGGTCATAGAGGCTGGCGCACTGAGCTGCAAGGTTGAACTGGTTCATTCTGCGTCGGTGTCGTTGAATTCAACGGGAATCTCGCGCTTGATGTTCTGCTCTAACGAGATGAGCGTCTCGGTAGCCACGACGCCGGGAATCTCCTGCAGCTGGCCGTTCAGCAGGTGCATCAGCTGCTCGTTGTCGCGGGCGTAGAGCTTCACCATCATGGTGTAGGGGCCGGTGGTGAAGTGGCACTCCACCACCTCGGGTATCAGTTCGAGCCGTTTCACCACTTCCTTGTACATGGAGCCACGCTCGAGCGTGATGCCCACGTAGGTGCAGGTGCTGTAGCCCAGCGACTTGGGGTTGACGTCGAAGCCGCTGCCGGTGATGACGTCACCTTCGATGAGGCGCTGCACCCGCTGGTGAATGGCGGCTCGCGACACACCACACTCTGCTGCCACATCCTTGAACGGGATGCGCGCATTCTTCGACAGAATGCTGAGTATTTTCTTGTCGAGATTGTCTATCTTTTCCATATTTTGCTGTTGTGTTTTGCAATTAGTCAGCAAAAGTACGCAAAAATAATGAATTATACAACAATTTGCGCATGTTTTTTTGAAAAACATGCGCAAATTGTTAACTTTCGGCCGAAAAGTGCGTTCAGCAGGCTATTTGTCGATGCCCACCAGCTCTACGTCGAAGATAAGGGTAGAGTAGGGGGGAATGTTGCCGGCAGGGCGCTCGCCATAGCCCAGTTCCTGGGGAATGTAGAGCTGCCACTTCGAGCCTACGGGCATCATGGTCAGGGCCTCGGTCCAGCCCTTGATGACCTGTGTGGGAGTGAACGTGGCGGGGGCGTTGCCGTGTTTCGACGATGCATCGAAGACGGTGCCGTCAATGAGGCGGCCCTCATAGTTCACCTTCACCTTGTCGGTGCTCTGGGGCACCTCGCCCTCACCCTTCACCAGCACCTTGTACTGCAGACCGCTGGGGGTGGTGATGACGCCGGGCTGCTGGGCGTTCTGGGCCAGGAAGTCGCGGCCCTCCTTGATGAGGCGCTCCTTCAGCACGGCCTGGTTGTACTGCTGCTTCACCTTGAAGAATTCATCGGCAGCGTCGGTCTTCATCACCGTGGTGTCGCCGGTCAGGGCATCGGCAAAGCCGCGGAACAGGATGGGATAGATGATGCTGTCGGGGGTATTGGTGAATTCCTGCTTCACGCGCACCGCCATGCCCTCCTTCACCTGCTGGCCTATCTGGTAGCCGGCGCGCAGGGCCTTCTGCTGAGGTGTGGCCTCGCTGCCCACCACCTCGTTGAAGCCGCGCACGAAGTCTGCCATGTAGGTGGTGTCCACGCCCAGCTGTTTCTCAAGGAAGTCGAAGAGACCGTTGGTCATCATCATACCGGCGGCATAGCTCAGCGAGTCGCTGCCAGTGGTCAGTACCACGGGGGCCTGCACCTCGGTGGCAGGCTTCTGCTGTTCCTTCTTTTTCTTCTTCCTTGCGGTCTCGGCGTTTGCAAAAGAAGCACCCGCCACAAGAAGGGCGAGTGCTATGATGAGTGATTTCTTCATGACGGATAGCTTATTCAACGATGTCGACGAGCTTCATCTTGAAAATCAGGGTCGAGTAGGGCTTGATGGTACCCATGTCACGCTGGCCGTAAGCCAGTTCCTGGGGAATGTAGACCTCCCACTCCGATCCGACGGGCATCATGGTCAGGGCCTCGGTCCAACCCTTGATGACCTGGTTGGCTGCGAACTGTGCAGGCTCGCTGCCGTGCTGTGCCGATGAGTCGAAGACGGTGCCGTCGATGAGGCGGCCCTCATACTCCACCTTCACCTTCGATTCAGCGGTGGGAACCTTACCGGTGCCCTTCGTCAGCACCTTGTACTGCAGGCCGCTCTCGGTGGTCTGAACGCCTTCCTTGGTCTTGTTCTCTTCCAGCCACTTCTCGCCGGCTACCTTGTTCTCCTGGAGCTTAGCCTCGCGAATCTCCTCCTGCTTCTGGCGGAACTGCTCCTGAATCTTCTGTCCCTGGTCGGCCTTGATGAGCAGCGAGTCGCCCTTGATGCCGGTGAAGAAGGCAGCGAGCATGTTCTGGCCGTTGATGGTCTTCGTGCTGTCCTCGCCGAAGAACTGCTGGTTGGCCGAGGGGATGACGCGGTCGGTGAGCACCTTGCCGAACTGCAGGCCTGCGTAGTAGGCAGCCTGCTTCTTGTCGTTGGCAGCGCCGAGGGCTTCCTTGGCACCGCGGATGAAGTCGGCTACGTAGGCAGAGTCTACGCCGAACTCCTGCTGCAGGATGTTGTACATCTTGAACTCTTCCGACAGACCGACGCCGATAGAATAGCTCAGCGAGTCGATGTCAGACTTCAGGCTTGCCTTGGGGGCGCCTGCCTTGCCGCACGAAGCCAGCGTGACGGCTGCAATGGCCATACCGGCCACAAATGTCATTTTTTTCATTGTGTTGTTATTGTTTTAAGAGATTTATACTACTTCTATGAGTTCCACGTCGAAGATGAGGGCTGCAAAGGGCGGGATGAGCTGTCCGGCTCCGCCCTCGCCGTATGCCAGGCGATAGGGTATGAAGAAGCGGTACTTGCCGCCCTCCTGCATCAGCTGCAGGCCTTCCGTCCATCCGGCAATGACCTGCTGCAGGCCGAAGGTGGCGGGCTCGCCGCGCTGCACGCTGCTGTCGAAGACGGTTCCGTCGATGAGGAAACCCTCGTAGTGGCACTTCACCGTGTCCTTAGCCGTGGGGCGCTTGCCGTTGCCCTGGCGCAGCACCTGGTACTGCAGGCCGCTGGGCGTGGTGATGACGCCGTCCTTCTTGGCATTCTCGGCCAGGTATTTCTCGCCTTCCTCCTTGGCGGCCTTGCCTTTCTGCTGGCGCTCGGCCTGCATCTTCTGCTCCTGCTGCTGGAAGTATTCGTTCACTATCTGCTGGGCCTCGCGGTGAGGCACCTGCAATTCGTTACCCTGTAGCACGTCGGTGATGGACTGGGCAAAGTCGCTGATATTCAGAAACTCGCCGGCTCCCATCTGTGCCAGTTGCTGCCCTATTCCCAAACCGAGGGCATAGCTCAATTTATCCATGTCGTTCTTTGGTTGTTGTTATGCGTTCTCTATAAAACCGTGCAAAATTAGCAATTATTTTTGAGCTTTGAGCCATAATTCAATAAAATTCACTGTTATGTGCCTCTTTTTAATAAAAATTACAGGCTCTGGGGCTCATGAGCGGCTCTCTGTGTGCTTTATGTCGCCCTGTTGTTCTATTTCGACAATGTATAAATTGAAAAAAAAGATACTCGAAAATGATGATTATTCGGAAAAAGTTCTTACCTTTGCATCATCAAATTTAAGTATTAACAAACTCATTAAAACAAAAAAAGATTATGGCATACGTAATTGGTGATGATTGTATCTCTTGTGGTACATGTGCTGGTGAGTGCCCCGTTGAGGCTATCTCTGAGGGTGCTGATAAGTACGTAATCGATGCTGACGCTTGCACTGAGTGCGGAACCTGCGCTAGTGTTTGCCCGTCAGAGGCAATCAGCCTTGGCTAATCTCCTGTGTTAGCTTCATAAACCACGAAAGAGGGGTCTCCGATGAGGAGCCCCCTTTCTGTTGTTTATACGAGACTTCGTGGGGCTTTGCTTTGAAAAACAGAAGAAAAACCGGAAAAACAGAGAAAAACACTTGAGGTTGAATGCCTTGAGAATGGTTTTTCTCTGTTTTTCTGGTTCTTCCCTGCTCTTCTAAAGCACAGCGTGCCCATACGTAATCTTGTCGTACCCAATAGAAAAGGGATTCCTGTGCGGAATCCCTTGTTGATGAATATAAAGTGTTGACTTATTTGCTGAGCGACTCAACCATCTTCTGGTACTGCTCGTTCTCGGGCTTCAGCTCAACGAGTTTCTTGGCATACTCCAGAGCCTTGGCCTTGTCCTTCTGCACATTGTACCAGTACTGCATCAGCGTGCCGTAGCTGGCCACGAGACGGTTCTCGTCGGTGTTGTCGAGCTGCTCGTGAGCGGTGATGAGCTCGATGAGCTTCTCGTAGTAGGGCTTGGCGCGTCCCTCTGACTGGTCCTTGTCGAGCTGCATGTTGGCGTTGGCGCGCATGAACAGACCGTACTCGGCGGCATCGGGATACTTCTCCACCAGCTCGCCCCAAACCTTCTCAGCCTCGGTGAAGGCAGCAATCTCCTCGGGGGTCATCTCCTCCTGGCCCTCGACCTTCAGCGAGCGGGCGTGCTGCTGGTGCAGCAGGCCCAGTCCTGCGTAGGCGATGGCATCGGGATCCTTCGTGGTGTCGAGGTAGCTGCGATAGCTGGCGATGGCGTCGGGGAAGTTCTTCAGCTGCTTGTAGGCATCAGAGAGCGACTTGTGGATGTCGGCCTGCTTCGAGGCGTCGTCGGCCACCAGCTTCAGGGCCTCCTTGTACTTGTCCACAGCCTGGTCGGCCTGGTCGGCACCCATCAGGGCGTTGCCGTAGTAGAGGTAGTCGAGGTTGGTGAGCTTGATGCTGTCCTTGTTGATCTTGTTGAACATGGCGTCGGCATACTTCAGTGCCTCGTCGTAGTTCTTGTTGTCAGTGCTGCAGAGCATGGCCAGACGCGTGAGGGTGGCGTTGTTGGGATCCTTGGCCAGGCCCGACTTGGCTGCCTTCACGCCCTGCTCGAACTGCTTGGCGATGTAGCATGCGTTGGCATACTCAATCCATCCTGCGCGGTCCATCTGGCTCTCGGGCACACGTGAATATGCCTCGATGGCGGGGCCGTAGCGCATCGACAGGTAGTCGACGTGTGCGATGAAGGCATCGACGGGATAGTCGGGGCGCTCGGCGCGCAGCTCGGCCAGCTTGTTCACTGCTCCCTCCGGGTCAATCTTACGATAGACAAGGGCGTACTTCTTGTAAGGCTCAGGGTTCTGCTTGTCGTAGTAGATGGCCTGCTCGTACATGGCAGCTGCAGCACCGCCGTCGTCGGCCAGTGCGGCGATGTCGCCGAGCAGCACGTATGCCGGCGACGACTGGCGCTTCGAGGCGGTCAGCGCTTTCTCGGCGGCGACGCGTGCGTTGGCGGTGTCGCGGGCTTCATAGAAGGCACGTCCGAAAGCCACGAGGTTGTCGACATTCTTCTTGTTCTTGCTGTAGAATGGCTTCATAGCTTTGGCCATGTCTGCAGGCTTACTCTGGATGAGACTCTTTACGGCGTCCACGTCGGCGGCTGAGCCGTCCTGGGCCGTTGCGCCGGCGCTGAAACCCATCAGCAGGGCGCTCATGAATAGATATTTAACTGTTTTCATAATGCTTTTCTCCTTTTTACTTCATTAAAACGTTAATTCTCTCTTTTAATATACTAAGGTGTGGCGGGTTTCTTCTGTCTGTTATGGTATGCTTGTTGTCCGCTTTCTATTCTATTGACTGCCTAATGGCTCCTAAGGTTTAATGCATCACCACGTTTCTCTCCAGGAATTCCACCCATGCGGGGTAAAGTCCTGCCCTCCACATGATGAGCTGTCCCTCTTCGCCGGGGTTGATGAGGTAGTTGAAGAAGCGGCGTGGCGAGCCTTGTCCGCGCGGGTCGGTGCAGATGGCCCAGAGCGTGCGTATGAAGGGATACTGCGCCGTGGCTATGTAGTACTGATAGGGTTTCACGGCGTGCACGGGAGTCGTTCCCACGGCCATCACCGTTACGTTGCGCTTGAAGGTGACGTTGGTGGTGTCGCGCTGGTCGTTCATCCAGATGGAGCCCACGATGCCGATGGCGTTCTTGTGCTTTTCCACGTAGTCAATCACCTCGTTGGTGGTCTCTACGGCGCGTATGTTGCCGGCGTCGCTGATCTTGCCACCGTTCAGGATGGAGTCGGTGCAGAAGCGCAGGCAGCTCGACTGCGGTGTGTCGAAGACCAGGCGTATGGTGTCGAGTTTCGACTCAGGGTATATGTCCTTCCAGGTGCGTGCCTCGCCGGTGAGGATACGCTTGAAGTTGTCGACGGTGATGACGGTGTCGGGGTTCTCATTATTAATAATAAGAGCCAGTCCGTCGTAGGCCAGTGGTTTCTGGCGGGGATTATGTTGCTTGCTTTTAATGATATTTTCTTCGTTGGTGGTCAACTTGCGTGTGGTAAACACAAGATAGACTTTCAGGTCGAGCAGGCTGTCGATGGCTTCCTGCTCCGTCATGTACAGCGGCCATAGCTGGCGCTGTGTCTTGTTGAAAAAGGCATTGTTGCACTCGTCGATGACGGGGCTGATGCTTTTGTCGGCGGCAAAGAGTTTTGCCGTCTCTTCATAGTTGGAGTTAGTAGGCTTGCCCCCACATGATGGGAGCAAGCCTACGATTAGAGTTAATCCAACTATTGCTGTAAGAATGTTGAATTGTCTGTTCATTTCACATTACTGCAGTTTGAAGGTTACAGGCACGGTGTACTTCACACGCACGGACGAACCGTTCTGCTTACCGGGAATCCACTTCGGCATGCTCTTGATCACACGCACGGCCTCCTTGTCAAGCGAGGGGTCGCATCCGCGTGCCACCATGACATTGCTCACCGAACCGTCGCGCTCCACCACGAAGGTGCAGACCACGCGTCCCTGTATGCCGTTCTCCTCGGCCACTGCGGGGTACTTGATGTGCGAGCTGAGGAACTGCATCAGAGCGGCGTCGCCACCGGGGAACTGGGGCATCTGCTCCACGACGTCGAAGACCTTCGTCTCTTCCTCCTTCACGGTCACTTCCTCCACCACTTGCTGGTTCTGCTTCAGCACTTCCTGGCCTTCGTCAGAGCCCTGGTCGAATGTGACTGACGAGATAGCGACATCGCTCTTCTCCGTTTCGTCCTGTGTCTTGGTCACTTCCTGCGGAGCCTCGTCGTCCATGGCGTAGTCGGTGAACTTCTCCGAGTTCATCAGCTGGTCCTGCTGGACCTGCTCTTCCTCGGGCTGCACGTCGTAGACGATTTCCTCCTCTTCCTCAGCTTCCTCCTCCTGGTTTTCTACCACCATTTCGAGTGCTTCGGTGCCTTCGTTACGCTCGTCGCTGGCAGCGATGGCGTTGGCGATGCCGCCGATGGCGAAGAAGAGTCCCACGATGAGTGCGATGCCCAGTATGAGGCAGAGCATTGCCAAGTTGTTACGATTGCTGGTATTCTTGCGAATCTGATAAGCACCGTATGCCTCGTTCTTGCCTTCAAAGACAAGATCAATCCATTTCTGGTCTAATAGATCTATTTTTGCCATAGTTCTTTCAGTGTTACGTTAGACATTTAGTGCTTACTGTGCAGCAGCGACTTCCTTGGGATAGTCCTTCAGCTGGGGCACGTCGTTGAACTGCGGGAACTTCGTCTTGGCGGCGCCCAGGAGCTGGTAGTCCTGTTCTGTCATCTGTGCAATCACATACTTACCGATGCAGCAGATCTGCATCTCGTCCAGAATCTTCACCAGGTCGTCGTAGGTGGCTTCATCCAGCGGCTTGATGTTCACCGAGAGGGTGGGAGCGAGCTCCTCGGCCTTCTCCGTTCCGTCGCGCATCTGCTTGAACACCTCTGCGAACTTGGCGAGGTCCATGTCCTTCTGTCCGTTCTTCACCACGTCAACGTGTCCTTTCTTAATCATAATCAGGGCCTTGTCGTAGCTTTCGTTCACCGAGAGGGTGGTGTCCTGGTTGGCCGACGAGCCACCAGCGATTTTCATCGTCGGTGTGTCCTTGTCACCGTTCTGCTTGGCGTACCATCCGTCAAGGTCGGCCTTGGCGTTGATGATGGCCTGCACGGGTGCCACTGTGCTGCGGTAGGGGTTATACTGCGAGAGAGTCTTGCGTATGCCCTCCTTGCCGTAGGTCACCTCTTCCAGGTACTCTATCTCTCCGAACTTCTCCTTCTTGTCGATGATGTAGCTGTAGAGCTTTCCCTCGGGTGCGAGGTAGAGCGTCACGGTGAGCTCAGTCTTCGACTTGTCCTTGTCTTGCTCCTGCAGGTTCTGGTCCTTGGCCGGCATGGTAAGGTGCATGGCCTGGGGCTTAGCCAGTGACGTACACAGCATGAAGAACGTGATCAGAAGCATCATCATGTCCACCATCGGCGTGAAGTCGACTCGGACATTCATCTTTTTCTGTTTGCTTTCTTTTTTCTTAGCCATAGTTATTCTTCCTTTTTATACTGTGTAAGCAATTTGTAGCGGCTCTCGTTGATGTCCTGCAGTTCGCTGATGACCTTCTTGAAGGTGCCGTAAGGCGTGTTCTGGTCGCACTTGATACAGATTTCGAGCTTGTTGGGCGTGGTGGCCAGGTCAACGTCGATGGGCTCACCGGCGTCCTTCTTGCGCTCCAGGTCTTTGTACCACTTCTTGTAGCCGTTCTTCAGGGCCTTCACCCAAAGCTGGAACTCGCTGTAGACGTCCTTTCCTGTCTCCTTGTTGGGGTTAGGAAATTCCCAGACGCTGTCCAGCGGCAGTCCGCTCTCTTTGAGCTGCTTCGACATCTGCTCGTGTGTCTTTCCCAGGTATGCAGCCATCTGCTCCATGGGAATACCGATCTGTGTCTCAGCCTTGAAGGTGGCGCGCAGCTCCTTGTTCTGTGCACCCAGCTCGTCCTTGTACTTGCTGAATTCCTTGGACAGCAGTGTGTCCAACGCATATTCCATCGTGACCACCTTGTCCGTGCCGAGGAAGACACGTCCCAGTGTGTCGATGGTAATGTCGAGCGTCGCGGTAGACGGCACTTTCACCTCTGTGCGTGACTGCGGCGTTACTACTTTCACCACCTCATTCTTCACGAAGTTTGCACTCAGCATGAAGAAGGTGAGCAGCAGCACCATCACGTCCGACATAGGTGTCATGTCGATCCAGACGTCGTTTTTCTTAATTTTCATTTTAGCCATAGTCGTAATGGTTTTAAGAGTGGGCTAATGTGAAAATTAAGCTTCGTCGGCGTGAGTGGCAGCGTAGGTCTGTGCAATTGAATAACCAATCTCGTCCAGTGCAAACGCAATCTTGTCGATGCGGTTGGTGAAGAAGTTGTAGCTGACGACGGCGAGCCACGAAGTACCGATACCGAAGGCCGTGTTGATCAGAGCCTCAGAGATACCTGCAGACAGCTCGACGGAGTCACCGCCACCGCCCTGTGCCAGAGCCTGGAACGACTTGATCATACCTACCACAGTACCGAGCAGACCAGTCAGTGTACCCAGTGTGACGATGGTGGCGATGATGGGGAGGTTCATGGTCAGCGTGGGCATCTCCACGGCGATGGCCTCCTCGTGGGCCTGCTGGATGCGGGCCATCTTCACTTCCTTCTTAATGCCAGTGGTCTGGTCGGCCTCTTTGTAAGCCATCACGGCAGCACGCACCACGTTGGCAACGCTTCCGCCCTGCTTGTCGCAGTCCTTCAGGGCTGCGTCGAAGTCCTTAGCCTTGATGTCCTTCTTAATCTTGCCCACGAAGGTGGCAAGCTTCTCCTTACCGATGCACTTGCTCAGAGCGATGACGCGCTCGATGGCCATGAAGACGACGGTGAGCAACAGGGTGTGGATGACAGGCACGATGATACCGCCCTTGAAGATGGTACCCCAGATGTTCAGAGGACTGCCGTTGGGGTCGCCGCCCTCGAAGTTGCTTGCCTGACCCAGGTTCAGGAAGAAGTTCAGGAATGCGATGATAGCGCAGATGACGATCACCCAAATAGCATCCTTGATACCGATGCTGCTTGTGCTCTTAGCTTTCTTTGCTGCGGGAGCAGCTGCTTGTGTTGTTGCCATAAATTTTAATTTTTTGTTTTTAAGTTATTAAATTGGTTAAAAATATAAATGTTCGATTTGTTGTTAGTTACGAGGTTTTACTGTTATAACCCAATGGTCTTTGCACGATATTACGGCGCAAAGATAACATAAAAAAGTGGACTTTGGCAGGATTTAACAACGTTTAACTCGCATTTTTTCATTTATTCAGTTTCGCGAGTGCTTCTGCTATGCGCTTCATGGCCTCGCGAATGTTGTCATCGCTGGTGGCATAGCTCATGCGGAAACAGTCAGGATCGCCGAAGGCGTCGCCGCCCACAGTGGCCACGTGGGCCTCTTCCAGCAGGTACAGCGCCAGGTCGGTGCTGTTTGCTATGACTTGTCCCTTGGGGGCGGTGCTGCCGTAGAAGCTGCTGCACTTGGGGAAGAGGTAGAAGGCTCCCTGCGGCACGTTCACCTCCAGGCCCGGTATCTCCTTGGCCAGGCTGACGATGAGGTCGCGCCGGCGCTCGAAGGCCTGACGCATCTCCTCCACGCACTGCTGGCTCTCGGTGTATGCTGCCACGGCGGCCTTCTGGCTCACCGAGCAGGGGCCGCTGGTGTACTGGCCCTGCAGCTTGTTGCAGCCTTTTACTATCCACTCCGGGGCGGCTATGTAGCCAATGCGCCAGCCCGTCATGGCGTAGGCCTTCGACACGCCGTTCACCACGATGGTGCGCTCCTTCATGCCCTCGAACTGTGCAATGCTCTCGTGGCGGCCCACATAGTTGATGTGCTCGTAAATTTCGTCGGCCAGCACGTACAGGTCGGGGTGCTTTAATATAATGTTCGCGAGCGCGCGCAGTTCCTCTTTGTTGTACACCGAGCCTGTGGGGTTGCTGGGCGAGCAGAGTATGATGAGGCGCGTCTGCGGTGTGATGGCAGCCTCCAGCTGCTGGGGCGTCATCTTGAAGTCCTGCTCAAAGGTGGCCTCCACTATGACGGGCTTGCCTCCGGCCAGCAGGGCCATCTGCGGGTAGCTGACCCAGTAGGGTGCCGGGATGATGACCTCGTCGCCGGGGTTCACCAGCGCCATCACTGTGTTGCACACGCTCTGCTTGGCGCCGTTGCTCACCAGTATCTCGCCGGGGGTGTAGTCCAGCCCGTTCTCGCGCTTCAGCTTCTCGGCGATGGCCTGACGCAGGTCGGCATAGCCCGGCACGGGCGAGTAGCGCGAGTAGTTCTGGTCAATGGCCGTCTTGGCGGCCTCCTTGATGTGGTCGGGGGTGTTAAAGTCGGGCTCACCCACGCTCATGTTGATGACGTCGATGCCCTGAGCCTTCATTTCGGCACTTTTCTGCGACATGGCCAGCGTTGCTGAGGGGGCCAGCCGTTGCAGACGATTAGATAGTTGTGGCATAGTGATGAACAATTTGTATAAATTCAACGTGCAAAGTTAGTCATTTATTTCGTGATAATGAAATTTTTGTGACTTTTTTTCTTTCATCTGCTATTTTATTTGTAACTTTGCCATCCAATTCCCATTGTGCATAAACAATCTGAACATGATGATGAACCGTGTGAACATAGCTGTCTTTGCCTCGGGCAGCGGCAGCAACTGCGAGAATCTGATCCGCTACTTCAGCCACAGCGATGCCGGAGTGGTGAGCCTGGTGGTGTGCAACAAGCCCGACGTTCCCGTGCTGGAGCGTGCCCGTCGGCTGGGTGTACCGTCGGCGGTGGTGCCGCGTGCCGACCTTCAGCGGCCCGAGCTGGTGCTGCCGCTGCTGCGCAGCCATGGCGTGGGCTTCATCGTGCTGGCGGGCTTCCTGCCCCTGGTGCCCACCTACATCCTCGATGCCTATCCGCAGCGCATCGTTAACCTGCACCCCTCGCTGCTGCCTAAGTATGGCGGCAAGGGTATGTGGGGCCACCACGTGCACGAAGCCGTGAAGGCCGCCGGCGAGGCTGAGACCGGCATGACCGTGCACTGGGTGACGCCGCAGTGCGACGAGGGCGACATCATCGTGCAGTACCGTGTGCAGCTGTCGCCCGACGACACGGCCGACGACATCGCCGCCAAGGAGCACCGCCTGGAGATGGAGCACTTCCCGCAGGTGGTGGAGCAACTGGTACGGGAGAGCCAGTCGCGGCCCCTCTGAGCATTACCCTCGTCCTATATGCGCCTGCCCCGTTCCTTTCCGTTGGTGGCGGGAAAGCTCACGCGCGTGCATCGCGCGCGTATGTACGCGTACATGTAAAAATGTATGCCCCCCAGTTGTGCTCCCTGCGTGTAATAACTGTCGAAAAAAGTTGCGAGTGTTCAAAAAGTTTTGTACCTTTGCAGCATCAATATGTCAATGCTGACATTATACATCTAAAACATTATGACGACTATGAAAAAACTGAACCTGCTGCGCCCCCTGCTGCTGAGCCTGCTGCTGACGGGCTCTGCCTCGTTGTGGGCACAGATGCCCTCCGACTATTATGACGCTGCTGAGGGCAAGAGCGGAACCGCGCTGAAGACAGCGCTGCACAACATCATCAAGGGCCACAAGGTGGTGAGCTATAAAGGACTGCTCGCGGCCTACGGACACACCGACGTCGATGCCGACGGCAAAATCTGGGACATCTACTCCAACTATCACTTCCCCTTGGAGGGCGACTGCGGACAGTATCACAAGGAGGGCGACTGCTGGAACCGCGAACACAGCTGGCCGCAGAGCTGGTTTGGCAGCGGCACGCCGAAGAGTGACCTTTTCCACGTCTATCCCACCGACGGCTATGTGAACAACCGCCGCTCCAACTACCCCTATGCCGAGGTAAGCAACGTGAAGTACACCTCTACCAACGGCTCGCGGCTGGGCACCAGTATCACCCCGGGCTACAGCGGCACCGCCTTCGAGCCCGCCGACGAATACAAGGGCGACATAGCCCGCTCCTATTTCTACATGAGCGTGCGCTACTACACCGAGGACGGCTCCTGGAAGTCGAGCGCCATGGTGCGCAAGTCGGAGATAGAGCCCTGGGCCATGACCATGCTGCTGCGCTGGAACGACGAGGACCCCGTGAGCCAGAAGGAGATAGACCGCAACAACGCCATCTACAACATCTACCAGTACAACCGCAACCCCTTCATCGACCATCCTGAGTATGCCCGCATGATATGGGACGCCTCGTGGACCGAGGGCAAGACCTACGCCGTCACCGCCGCCACCAACCTGGCCCACGGCAGCGTCAGCGCTCCTGCCACCGCTGCCGAGGGCAGCACCGTCACCATCACGGCCACACCCGACGCCGGCTATGCCGTCAGCGGCTACAGCGCCTGGCAGACGGGCAACACCGCACAGACAGTCAGCGTGGGCGAGACGGGGCAGTTCACCATGCCCGCCTTCCCCGTCACCGTCAGCGCCACCTTCGCCGAGGATAACCGGCTGTACGACATCGTCGTGAGCCCCTCGGACCACGGCACCGTCAGCGCCAGCGTCCGTCAGGCCAAGAGCGGTGCACAGGTCACCCTCAGCGCTACCCCCGACGCCGGCTACGAGCTGCGCCAGTGGCATGTGTACCGCACGGGCAACATGGGCGTCACCGTCAGCGTCGGTGATGACGGCACCTTCGTCATGCCCGCCTTCGGCGTCACCGTCGGGGCCACCTTCGTGCAGCCCGGCGACTATGCCTATGAGCGCGTGGAGACGACACCCAGCGACCTGAGCGGACGCTACCTCATCGTCTATGAGGACGACGAGCTGGTGTTCAACGGTGCCCTGGAGAAGCTCGACGCCGCAGGCAACAACATCAGCCTCAGCGTCAGCGACGGACACATCGCTGCCAGCGATGCTGCCGAGGCCGCTGAGTTCACCATCGAGGCCATCGATGGCGGCTACAGCCTGCGCTCCGCCAGCGGACTCTACATCGGGCAGACCAGCAACAGCAACGGGCTGCTGACCTCGGCCGAGGAGCCTTTCGTGAACACCATCAGCATCACTAACGGACAGGCCGACATCGTCAGCGGAGACTCCTACCTGCGCTTCAACACGCAGAACGGACAGAAGCGATTCCGCTACTACAAGTCGAGCACATACACCAATCAGAAGGCCATACAGCTGTACCGCCGCACGGACAGCGAGACGGCAGCGGCCACCTGCACCATCACCTTCCACAACGGGGCGCAGACAGCCACGCAGACCGTGAACGCCATGGAGAGCACGGCCCTGCTGCCCTGTCCGTGGACGAAGGAGGGCTTCGTCTTCGACGGATGGAGCACCGAGGCCGATGGCACGGGCGACTACTATGCCGACGGCGCCACCGTGACGTTGCTCTCGCACACCGACCTCTACGCTCAGTGGGACGAGCTGTTCGACGTGAACTGCGTGCAGCCCGCCGTGGGTGCCACCATCAGCGCCACGCCCACCGAGGCCGTCGAGGGCACGCCCGTCACCCTCAGCATCAGACTGCAGCAGGGCTACGAGCTGAAGGAGTGGACCGTCACCGACGACCTGGGTAACGACATCTACGTGGAGAACGGCGAGTTCGACATGCCCGCCGGCGACGTCACCGTCAGCGCCAGCGTGGTGTACAAGCCCACGACAGGCATCTGGCAGTACACCCCTCAGTCCGCCGATGACGCCGACGCATACCACGACCTGCAGGGTCGCCGTGTCAGCCAGCTCCGTCAGGGCATCTACATCCGTGGCACAAAGAAAGTGGTGCGGTAAGCCCCGAAGGGGCGATGGAATACAGCCGGGGGTGTAACCCCCGCCTCATGAAACTATACTGAAATGGATGCTGCCAGGGGTTCTACCCCTGGCAGTATTCCGTCGCCCCTTCGGGGCTTGTTCCCTTCGGGGCTGACTATTATGCTAATTCCCCCAGCAGGGTGGCGCTGGTGCTGCCTGTGATGCGCACGCGCACCGTCTGCCCAATGTGGTGGTCGCCCTTCGGGAATACCACCATCTTGTTCTGTTCCGTGCGTCCGCACAGCTGGTCGCGCGAGCGTTTCGAGAAGCCCTCCACCAGCACGTCGAAGCAGCGGCCCTCGTCCTTCTGGTTCTGCCGGGCCGAGAGCTCCGTCTGCAGTGCTATCAGCTCGTTCAGCCGGCGCAGCTTCACCTCCTCAGGCACGTCGTCGGGCAGGTGGCGCGAGGCGTAGGTTCCCGGGCGCTCGGAGTACTTGAACATGAAGGCCGAGTCGTACTGCACCTCGCGCATCAGGCTCAGGCTCAGCTGGTGGTCCTCCTCAGTCTCAGAGTGGTAGCCCACGAAGATGTCCGTCGACAGGCCGCAGTCGGGCACGATGTGGCGAATGGCCGCCACGCGGTCCAGGTACCACTCGCGCGTGTACTTACGGTTCATCAGCTGCAGGATGCGGTTGCTGCCACTCTGCACGGGCAGGTGTATGTGGCGGCACACGTTGGGCTCCTCGGCAATGACGTGCAGCGTCTCGTCGCTCATGTCCTTCGGGTGACTGGTGGTGAAGCGGATGCGCATCTCGGGTGCCTCGCGGGCCACCCTTCTCAGCAGTTCTGGGAAATTGGTGGAGGGTGACGGGTGGAGGGTGGAGGGAGAATAGTTGGTGGCAGGATTATCCTCCCTCCACCCTTCACCCTCCACCCTCCACATGTACGAGTTCACGTTCTGCCCTAAGAGCGTCACCTCCTTGAAGCCGCGGTCGCGCAGGTCGCGCACCTCGCGCAGGATGCTCTCCACGTCGCGGCTGCGCTCGCGGCCACGGGTATAGGGCACTATGCAGTAGTGGCAGAAGTTGTTGCAGCCGCGCATGATGCTGACGAACCCCCCGATCTTGTGCCCCAGGCCCATGCGCTGCGGCACCACGTCGCGGTAGGTCTCCGTCGTCGACAGCTCGATGTTGATGGCCTTGTGGCCCGTCTCCGCCTGTGCGAACAGGTCGGGCAGCGACAGGTAGCTGTCGGGGCCGCACACCAGGTCGCAGTGGTGCTGCTCTAAGAGCTCCTCCTTCACGCGCTCGGCCATGCAGCCCAGCACGCCGATGATGAGGCCACCCCCGGCTGCACCCCCGGCCCCTCCCTGCAGGGAGGAGAGCTTGGACTGTCGCTGGCGGCGCAGGGCGTCGAGGGCTTCTAAGCGGTGGTAGATTTTCTGCTCGGCATTGTCGCGCACCGAGCAGGTGTTCAGCAGCACGGCGTCGGCCTCGTTGATGTCCTCCGTCGTCTCATAGCCAGCCATCTGCATCACGCTGGCCACCACCTCCGAGTCGGCCACGTTCATCTGGCAGCCGTAGGTTTCAATATACAGTTTCTTCATGTGTGTGTACGTTCCTCTTCTGTTATGGCTATTATCCATGTTTGTTCCGTTGTTACGGAAGTTGGCTGCAAAGTTACGAAAAGTTGAGCGAAAAGCCAAATTTTATTTGGCCTTTTCCGAGACAGAGAAATTTTTGCGAAACACTGAGCTACGAAAAGTTGTCCATTCTGCCTGTGGCGCTACATGAATGATCATGAATGTCCGTGAATGATTCAGGATTGTCTTTTTGGATGATGATAGCCACGAAATGATGCCCCTGCTGTCACCTCATGTGCTGCTTCATCCAGTCGAGGCATTTCTGCTGGCTGCTGCTGAAGCGCCAGTGGGCGCTGGTGGGCGTGATGTCGCAGGTCTTCGGTGCGGTGATGGCGTTCCATGCTGCCCAGACGCTGGTGGGCGAGCAGGTGTCGTCGCTGTATCCCCAGCTCATGAAGGTGGGCACGGTGAGGCGGCGTGCGAAGTTCACCACGTCGAAGTATGGCAGGGTCTGTGCTGCCTGCTCGTCGGGGATGTCGGTGCGCCCGTCCTTGTAGTAGCCGCTGAAGAACTTCGGCCATCCTCCTGCGCGGTGGTGGCGGAAGCCGAGCAGGTCGCAGAGGGCGGGGTAGAAGGGTGCGCAGAGGGTGACGCGGTCGCTGAGGGCTGCGGTGACGATGGTGAGCGCGCCGCCCTGCGAGCCTCCGGTGACGATGACGTTGCGGCCGTCCCACTGGGGCAGCGAGCACAGGAAGTCGACCACACGGGCGCAGCCCACATACACATCTTTATAATAATAGGTGTCGGGCGAGGCCATGCCGCGGCTCATGTAGCCCTCGCACTTCTGCTGTCGCATGCGGTTGTACTCGTCGTCGGGCAGCAGCTGGTCGTTGTCGTGAATCTCTATCTTCAGGTAGATGCAGCCCTGGCGGGGAAAGTAGTCGCTGGGCGAAATCTTCTGGCTGCCGGCGCCGGGTGGCACCAGCACCACGGGCATGCCGCCCTGTGGCACCTGGCGGGGCATGGTGAGGTAGCCCTGCATCCACTTC
The DNA here is from genome assembly GCA_002392835.1 of Prevotella sp. UBA3837. GTDB lineage: Bacteria > Bacteroidota > Bacteroidia > Bacteroidales > Bacteroidaceae > Prevotella. The sequence goes on from DGHX01000142.1 coordinate 38,626, forward strand.
TCGCGGCCCACGTGCAGCCGCACCAGCTGTGTGGTGAACTGCTCGTCGGTGGCGTCGCTGATGTCGGTGTACTGCGGCTCCAGCGGCACTCGGCGTGCTTCCTTCAGCGCCTGCTGCCAGAAGCGGTCGAAATCGTGGGGCAGGGGAGTGAGGGTGGCGATGCGCTCCGGCTCGAAGGCCACCTTCACCAGGTCGCTGTGGCGCTGCCCGTCGGCCATGTATTCATACTGGCATGCCAGGAATCCGGGCTCTGTCATCGTGCCCATGACGATGGTGGCCTCGCCGCCTGTGAACACGGTGCTGTCCTGCTTGGCCGCCGGCTGCATCTCGGGACCTGTGCGGTAGCGCACCACGGTGCCGTCGCTGATGGGCTGGCCCCCCAGCCGTGCGCTGATGCGCAGGCGTGCCGGCTGTCCCAGACAGTAGCGGTGGTCGGCATGGTCGGGCACGGCCATGGCCTCGACGAAGGGCTTGCGGGCATTGCCAAACTCCTGCTGGAAGTGCTGGCCGCTGACGGTGCCCAGCCAGCAGCACAGGGCCAGCACCCCTATGGATAGTCGTTGCTTCATAAGTTTGTTTCTGTAATAATTTCGGTTCTGCGAGATTTTGTGTGGGTAAAGCTATTCTTTTAAGTTACAGACCCCACCCCTACCCCTCCCCTTGAAGGGAGGGGATTGCCTACGGAGTCCCTTGCGGCGGACAAAGCGGCAGCCGCTCCCCTCCCTT
>DGHX01000142.1:39421-63890 GCA_002392835.1 Prevotella sp. UBA3837
GGGTGGGGTCAGTAATTACCCACACGAAATCTTGTAGAATCATAATTTCTACCACAGACTACGCAGATTACACAGATTAGGCTACGCCGTTCTCTGGCAGCAGTGTTACAGCTCCAGGTCCTGGTCGTGAATCTCGTGCCAGGGCAGTCCCTGCCGGTTCAGCTGTTCCATGAAGGGGTCTGGGTCGAACTCCTCCACATTGTGCACGCCGGGCTTTCGCCACAGTCCCTGGCAGAACATCATGGCGCCTATCATGGCTGGCACTCCGGTGGTGTAGCTCACGCCCTGCATGCCTGTCTCCTCGTAGGCGGCGCGGTGCGAGCAGTTGTTGTACACGTAGTAGGTGTGCTCCTGTCCGTCCTTGCCTATTCCGCGTATGCGGCAGCCTATCGAGGTCTGGCCCTCGTAGTTCTCGCCCAGATCCTGCGGGTTGGGGAGGACGGCCTTCAGGAACTGCAGTGGCACTATCTTCACTCGGGCCGTGCCAGTGCCGTCGGCCAGCGGTGCCTCGTACTCCACCTCGTCTATGCGGCTCATGCCGATGTTCTGTATCACCTCCAGGTGCTTCAGGTACTGCTGTCCGAAGGTCATCCAGAAGCGTGCGCGCTTGATGGTGGGATAGTTCAGCACCAGGCTCTCTATCTCCTCGTGGTGCAGCAGGTAGCTGTCGCGCGGTCCTATCTCGGGGTAGGTCAGGTCCTTGTGAATCTCCAGCGGCTCGGTCTCCACCCACTGTCCGTTCTCCCAGTAGAGTCCCTTCTGGGTAATCTCGCGGATGTTGATCTCGGGGTTGAAGTTGGTGGCGAAGGCCTTGTGGTGGTCACCTGCGTTGCAGTCAACGATGTCCAGGTACTGCATCTCCTGGAAGTGGTGCTTGGCGGCGTAGGCCGTGAAGATGCTGGTGACGCCCGGGTCGAATCCGCATCCGAGTATGGCCGTCAGCCCTGCCTGCTCGAATCGCTCGCGGTATGCCCACTGCCAGGAGTACTCGAAGTGTGCCTCGTCCTTCGGCTCGTAGTTGGCCGTGTCCAGGTAGCTGCATCCGCAGCTGAGGCATGCCTCCATGATGGTGAGGTCCTGGTAGGGCAGTGCGAGGTTGATGACCAGCTCGGGCTTGTAGCTCGTGAAGAGCGCCTTCAGCTGCTCCACGTCGTCGGCATCCACCTGTGCCGTCTCTATGGGCATGGTGTATCCCTTGCGGTGTATGGCCTCCACCAGCGCGTCGCATTTCTGTTTGCGGCGGCTGGCAATCATGAACTCGGTGAACACTTGCGGATTCTGCACAATCTTGAATGCCGCTACCGTTGCGACGCCTCCGGCGCCAATCATCAGTACTCTTGCCATGGTCTTTCTTTGTTTTTGGTTTTTTGTTGTTTTCAGCGCAAAGTTACAACAAAAAAGGCGACTGACAAAGAAAAACGGTGAAAAGTTTCAAAAAAATTCTTGTATATTCTTGCAAGATTCAAAAAAAAGATTTACGCTTTGCAGCGTCGCTTGTTATCCCCAGGTGGGTAAGCGGGCGGTCTTAGTATTTGAAAAAGACGTTTTCGAACGTCTGTCGTTGTGGAACACGAATCTCGCAAATTCCCAAAACCCACAGCAAGCTATCTTAGTGAGCGTATTTTTAACGGTTACTTAATGGGGCTACGCGCGCGCGACACGCGCGTGAGCGTTTTTTTGGTTGCACCAGAGTACTGGGTGGAGGGATTTTGGTGAGTGGTGAGTGGAGAATAGTTGGTGGAGGGTGGAAGGTGGAGGGTGGATGGAGAATGGTTAGGGAAACGGCGAGGGAGAAAGACAGACCAAAACAAGTTGTTTTTATGAAAAAGCGATTCACTTTTTTCAAAAAGCGATGCACTTTTTTCAAAAAGCGATGCACTTTTTTGAAAAAGGTGCGCTCACAGAAATGTCCCAGGCCCTGGGACGTTTTCCTATGGTGCCATTAGGTTTCATTAACTGTTTCAATATAGATGATTTTGCGGTGCAAGCAAAAATAAACATCGCTAACTATCTGATAATCAGTTTTGGTGCAACCAAAATGAACACTGGTGCAATCAAGATGTTTCTGGTGCAACCAAAATGTCGCTCACGCGCGTGTATCGCGCGCGCGAGGGAAATGATAATCTGTGCTTAGGGTGTTCTTGTCTTTTTGTGTGCTACGATGACGCGCGCGCTTACGGTGCCGTCGCCTGCCCTTTGCACGCGGATGCTGAGGCCGTTGGCAGCGGCTGCCGTGCGTGGCAGTCCGTCGAGTGAGTAGAGGCGGGTGCTGCCGCTGCCGAGAGGCGCTGCCGAGAGGCGGGTGACCTGCTCCTCAGTGCCGCCCATGCCTGTGGGTGCCTCGGGGTTGGTGGTGATGCACAGCTTGTCGATGCGGGCACCATCCTCGCGGCCGCCGAGGGTCAGCTTGTGGCTGCCCGCCTGCAGATAGCCGCTGTAGATTTCTTTCCAGTCCCATGCCGTGGTCTGCAGGCCGTTGACAAAGTCGGTCATCGCGCCGTCGATGCCCATCCAGTAGCTGTCATCGTCCCAGGTGGGGCAGAGTACGCGCGCGTAAATATGATAGGTGTCGGCGGTCTTTGCCGTGAAGTGCGCTACCAGCATGTCGGTGCTGTCGGCGGGTGCGGCGCTGACGATGTTGTTCACCGTCAGCAGATAGTGCCCACCTGATGCCGTGTCGTCGTCGACCGGCCGGAAGGCTGTGCCCACGGTGGCTGTGCGCAGGTGCTCGGCTTCCATCCACAGCGCCTGGCCGTAGCTCTCTTCCTCGTCGTCGGCGGCCAGCGGGCCAGTCTTCGTGAAGAGGCTCAGGTCCACGCATCCGCCCATGGCCTCGTAGCCCTGCGGGTTCAGGTGCAGCCAGTCGTTCTCGAAGAGGAATGTCCTTTGCATGGCCTCTGGGTCTTCGGGGTTGCGCACGGTGGCGTCGAAGTCGATGATGCCATCGAGCATCGTCGTGGTGCGTATCCACTGGTTGATGGTGCTGCGTCCCTTCTCGTGGTCGGCACTGTAGTAGCTGTTGCCCTTGAAGGGCGTGATGGTTCCGCCGAAGACGTAGATGCCCTTCTGGTGGGCTTCGCGTATGATTTGCTTGTAAACATCGATGATGCGCTTGGCGGTCTGCATGCCGTTGGCGCAATAGCCCAGGTCGTTGACGGCCTCGAAGAGGATGATCCACTTCACGCCCTCCTGTCCCAGCAGGTCGCGCTTATAGCGGTTCACGGCAGCGGGTCCCAGCCCTCCGCCGAGCACGCAGTTGCCGCCAATGCCCATGTTGAGCACGCCCACCTGCCTCGTCGGCTCGTTGGCCAGCAGGCGCCGTGAGAGCACGTCGGCCCAGCGGTTCTGCCCGTTGGTGGTAGAGCCACGTCCGTCGGTGATGCTGTTGCCCAGAATGGCTACGGCGCCGGCCGCCTCGGGAGCCTCCACCTCGAGGGCCAGTATGTTGTACCAGTGGTCGGTCTTTATGGCGCCGCTGAAGTCGCTGGTGTTGCCTGCCTTCAGGTACGAAGTGGTGCGCGAGCCAGGGTGGCCGCTGACGCTGGACGACGATGCGTTGCCATAGTGTATGGTGATGGCAACATTCTGGCGGTCGGCAATGGGAAAGCGTACGGCGTCGGAAGTGGCCGTGCCTCCTGCCGGCATGGTTAGCGACGTGCTGCCGCCGAAGGTGAGGCTTACGGTCGACGACTCGTCGACGTCGCTGCTGCTGCCGGCCGTGAGGGCGAGCGACAGCTCCACCCCCTTAATCTCGGTGGCGCCGCTGCTGAACTCATTGGTCAGCTTCAGCCTCACGGTCTCGCCTCCTATCGACACTTGTACTATCTGGCGCAGCGAGTTGCCGCCCAGTCCCGGCGAGGGAGGGTTGTTGTTGGGCTCCACCAGTTGCGGGGCCGTGCCCCAGGTTCCTACCCAATGGCTGCCGGCATGTGCCGATGCTGCCATGACCATCACTACGAGGAGCAGCCACAGCCTGTTGCCACAGCCGCTGACCAGCGCTGACCTGCTGCCGGCGCCAGTGCTTTTCATCTGCTTGGAATACATAACGAAGGTTTTTAACTACTGACTATTCTGAATAATGTGCAAAGATACAATAAAAACACTGAGCGGCAAAGAAAAAAGCTGAAAACTTTCGTTTTCTTTGTTTTTCTTTGTACTTTTGCAGCCGTTATGATGTATTGGACTGACATACTGCTGCTGTCAGTGGCGCTGGCCATGGACTGCTTTGCGGTGAGCATCGTCAGCGGCGTGGTGGTGCGCCGCTGGCTGTGGGCGCCCATGGTGCGCATGGCTGTGCTCTTTGGGCTGTTTCAGGCGCTGATGCCGCTCATAGGGTGGCTGGCTACGAGCCGCTTCCGACAGTATATAGAGGACTACGACCACTGGGTGGCCTTCGGGCTGCTGACGTTCCTGGGGGTGAGGATGATCATTGACTCACGGCGCCCGCCGCAGGAGCAGCATTTCAACCCCCTGCGGCTGTCAGTGCAGCTGACGCAGGCCGTGGCCACGAGCATCGACGCGCTGGCCGTGGGCATCTCTTTTGCGGCCACGGGCTACGGCGCGTCGCAGCTGGCCTTTCCGCTGCTGGCCATCGGCGCGGGGTCACTGGTGCTGAGCGTGGCGGGCTGCCTGTTGGGCATACGCTTCGGACAGGACATCAGCCGGCGGCTACAGCCCGAGCTGCTGGGCGGACTCATCCTGCTGTTCATAGGAGTGAAAATACTATTTGAGTGAAGAGCAACAAAAGTGAAGAATGAAGAGTGAAGAGTGAAGAATTCTTCACTTCAGTGCAATCTCGGCGGAGCCGTAGCAGCGGTGGTGGCGGTCGTCGTAGACTACGCAGAACTGTCCTGGGGCTACGCCGTGCAGGGGCACCGAGGAGTGAACGACGTATGCCCCCGGCTCCTCGGCCGGCTCCAGGGTGGCGGCGTGCCACTCGGGCGTGTGACGAATCTTGATGGTCACCTGCGTGGGCGGCATAACGCCGTTGAGGCTGTGGAAACCACGTATGAGAAAGTGCTGGCTGTAGGCCGTCTGCGGGTCGTAGCCGTGGCTGACATAGAGGATGTTCTGTCCGATGTCTTTCTTCACCACGAACCAGGGCCCGCCGCCCAGTCCCAGTCCCTTGCGCTGTCCTATGGTGTGGAACCAGTGCCCCTGATGGGTGCCTATGCGGCGGCCTGTCTCCAGTTCCACCACGTCGCCCTTCTGCTCGCCTAAGTAGCGCCGCAGGTAGTCGTTGTAGTCAATCTTTCCGAGGAAGCAGATGCCCTGCGAGTCGCGTCGGTGTGCGCTCACCAGGTGTTCGCGCTCGGCTATGCGGCGCACCTCGTCCTTCATGTAGTGGCCTATGGGGAAGATGGCCTTCTCCAGCTGCCACTGCTCTATCTGGGCCAGGAAGTCGGTCTGGTCCTTCACAGGGTCGGGGGCGGTGCAGAGCCACTTTAATTTACGATTTACGGATTTTCGATTTTCGATTTCGTCCGCCTCTTTCCACTCTCCACTATCCTCTTTCCACTCTCCGCTATCCTCTTTCCACTCTCCACTATCCTCTTTCCACTCTCCACTTTCCTCTTTCCACTTTCCACTCTCCTCTTTCCACTCTCCACTATCCTCTTTCCACTCTCCACTATCCTCTTTCCACTTTCTGCTATCCTCTTTCCACTCTCCACTTTCCTCTTTCCACTCTCCACTTTCCTCTTCCTCCGTCTGCGCATAGTGCCCTGTGGCAATGAGGTCGTAGTCGTGCCCGCGCTTCTGGTGGAAGGCTCCGAACTTGATGAGGCGGTTGCACATCACGTCGGGGTTGGGGGTCAGCCCCTGTCTCACCTTCTCCATGGTGTAGCTCGTCACCTGCTGCCAGTACTCCTGGTTGCAGTCAACCACCTCCAGGCTGCATCCGTACTTGCGGGCCACGGCCTGTGCCATTTCCAGGTCTTCCTCCATCGAGCAGTCCCACTCGTCGTCGTCGCCGCTGGGTGCTATCTTGATGTAGAAACAGTCGGGGTGCAGGCCCTGTCGGACCAGCTCGTAGACGGCGACGGAGCTGTCGACGCCGCCGGAGAGCAGTACTGCTATGCGCTTGTCGGATGTCATGTAGGTATAATAAATAAGCTTCCCCAGCCCCTCCTGTCGGGAGGGGCTGGGGGGTGTTTTTTACTTCATTATTTTCTTTCCGCCCACGATGTTGATGCCCTTGCGCAGTCCGTCGCGGCGCAGTCCGCTGAGGCTGTAGACGGTGCTGTCGGCCTGTCGGAGTGCGGCGGTGCTGTTGATGGCGGTGGTCACGATGGGCTGCGTGCTGAAGAACTGGCTCCAGCCCTCATCGGCCTTATAGGTGTCGAGTGCTTCGGCAGGCACGTAGACAGTGCATGTCTCGAAGACTTCCATGTCGAAGGGATTCTCGGTGCGTCCGCTGATGCTGGGAGGCGTCGTGGCGTGGATGATAATCTGCTCGAGCGGGCATCCGCTGAAGGTCTGCCATCCCAGGCTGGTGATGGTGCTGGGCAGCTCCACCTTCTTCAGGTTCATATTCCACATGAAGACCATTCCTCCGGGCATGGCAAATACGCCGCCGCCACTGACGCCGAGCTGTTTGATGCCCTCGGGAATCGTCACCTCGCTGAGGTCGCAGCCGCTGAAGGCCTCGTTGCCGATGGTGGTGAGCGTGGTGGGCAGGTCGATGGCGGTCAGGCTGGAGCAGTCGCGGAAGGCTCCCTCGCCTATCTCCTCCAGTCCTGCGGCGAGCGTCACCTGCTGCAGTCCGTCGCACATCTGGAAGGCGCACTCGCCGATGGCCTTCACCGTCGAGGGGATGGCGATGGCGGTGAGGGCGCTGCACTGGTCGAAGGTATACTGCGGCAGCTCGGTCAGGCCCTCGGGCAGCGTCACCTCGGCCAGCTTCTTGCAGCGTGCGAAGACCGACTCGCCCATGTTCTTCACCGTGGAGGGGATGTTCACCTTCTGCAGTTCGGCATTCCATCCGAAGCAGTCGTTGCCGATGGTCTCAAGTCCCTCGTTCAGCTTGGCCTCGGTCAGTGCGTCGCAGTCGTTGAAGGCGTTGGCCCCCAGCTCCTTCACCGTCGAAGGCAGTGTGAGGGTGCTGATGGCCGTGCTCTCGAAGGCGCTCTTGCCGATGGTGGTCAGTCCCTCGGGCAGGGTGAGGCTGTTGAGGGCGCTGCCGTAGAAGGCCTCGTCGCCGATGGTGGTCACCCCTGCGGGGATGGTGAAGCTGGTCATTGCATAGCAGCGCTTGAAGAGCGCGGCGGGTATGGCGGTGAGCCCGGCGTTGAGCTTCACGCCGCTGAGCTTCTCGCAGCTCTCGAAGACGCTGGTGCCCAGCGTGGTGGCGTTCTCCACACCGCCGACGGTGGCCAGCTGTCCGCACTTGGCGAAGGCCTGGTCGCCGAGCTTGACGATGCCTGCAGGCAGCTGTACGCTGGTCAGGTTCAGTCCGCTGAACATCTTGTAGCCCACGGTGTTGGCCTCGGCCTCGTAGTCAGTGGCTGACTTCATGTCGGTCATGTAGATGCCTCCTGCCACGATGCTGGCGCCGCTGAGGTCTATCTGCTGCAGCTTGCCCTCGCTGGCCTCGCCCTCTTCGTCGATGCCGGCCATGTCGCGCATCAGGGCGATGTCTTCGCCGTTCACGGGTCCGCTCACTGTGAGAGCGGTGATGGTGTACTTCTCGCTGTCGCTGATTTGTTCAGACAGTGTTCCGGCCGTCGTCAGTGTGACGGTCTTCGTCTGTGCCAGGGCGCAGGTGCATGCCAGGGCCATGGCGGTGAATAGTAAAGTCTTTTTCATTGCTGTTGTTTGTTAATTAGAGTGTTGTTATTTGTTGATGAATTTGGTAGTCTTTCCGCCGCGGCGCACGATGTTCAGCCCCTTTGCGGGCTGCTGATGGCGGTTGCCGTCGAGGGTCCACAGCGCATCGGCCTGACGGTCGTCGGCGGTGGCTACGGTCTCTATGCCGTTGGTGGTAGAGCCGTCGAGGGCGTTGACATACTGCGAGTAGATGCACTCGCTGGTGCTGCCGGTGCGGCGCTCGGTCCACGAGGCTATGTAGTGGTTGCCTCCGATAAGGGGCGACACGCTGAAGTTCTTCTTCACGTTCAGCGTGGTGGAGAAGTCCTGCGGCTCTACCACCACCTGTCCGTCCTTGTCGACGATGGCGATGTAGGAGCTCACGGGTGCTGTGCTGGTGTTGCCCCCCATGTACTGGTAGAGCACGGCCATGCGGCCGTCGGGGGCCAGGCGCATGGTGGGCGTCGACACCTGCTGGTTGGGCTGCGTGGGCAGTATCTCCACCCCGTTGTCGCCCCACAGGGGTTCGCCCTCGAGGCTGAACTTCTGCACGCTGACGCCGTAGCCGTCGTAGCCGTAGTAGGCCATGTTGTTGAACGCCACATAGAAGGCTTGTTCCTCGGGCTGGTAGCACACGTTGGGCACCGTGCTCTGATAGTCAGGGCCGGGCACGCGGGTGCCGTAGTTGCCGTCGGGGAATCCGTACTGGCCGTCGCGGGTGAGGTAGACGATGAGCCCGTCGTAGGCACCGTTCATCACGCAGAAGATGACGCCTCCGCCGGGGCCTGCCTGTACGTCGATGCTGGGGAATACATACTGGCTGGAGAAGCCTCCGCTGTAGAGGACGATGGACTCCTTCCACACGTCGTTGCCCTGGGCGTCGAAGACGCGGGCCACGAACTCGCCTGTGGCGTCCTGGTAGATGACCATCACCTCGTTCTCGCCGTTGTTCACCACGAAGGGGCGGGTGGTCTCGCTCTCGGGCTCTATGACCACGGGCTGCTGCCACAGCGGGTGTCCGTCCTTGTCGAGCCGCTCCAGCTGCGTCACGCGGTACTTTCCGTCGGCGCTGGAGGTGCAGTAGACGTAGGCCGTGCCGCCGTCGTCGGTGGCGCACATGCGCAGGAAGAGGGTGTTGGCGTCGGCCTGCCCGTTGTTCAGCGCCACGGGGCCCCACAGCTGCTCGCCCGTGGGTGCTATCTTGTAGATGTAGTAGTTGAAGTCGTACTTCGCGGGGTCGCTGTCGCGCAGGTCGTAGGCGGCCACGAGGCAGTTGCCGTCGTTGTCGAGCACGGTGTAGTCGCAGTACTTCGTCCAGGTGATGTTGCGCTCCTGGGTGAGAATCTTTCCTGCGGCGCCATAGACGCGCTTGCCCTCGGCGGTGTAGATCTGCATGCGGTGCTGGAAGGCATCGTTGCCGTTGGCCAGTATGGTGGGGGCCAGATAGAAGTAGTAGGTCACGCCGTCGCTGTTGGTGCGCACGGTGGGTTCATAGAATCCCACGTTGCTGGGCGTGATGCGGTTGTTCACGGCAGGGTCCTCCGACCACTGCGCGCTTACGGCTGTTGCTGCACTGAGCAAGAGCAGCGTTGATACGAGTTTCTTCATTTTTCTTTAGCTGTAATAGATAGAGTTGATGTGTTATAGTTTGATGAATATCTTTCGTTTCCACAGCACGTAGCCAATGGCGTAGTTGATGGCTACGAAGGTGAGGGCATAGGCCAGCGAGGCCCACTTTGCCCAGGGTATGACGGCGTGCAGGACGCCGTAGATGGCATCGGAGATGCCGAGGTGGCCGAAGATGATGGCCAACAGCTCGCTGGCAACATACAGGGCGAGCGCGTTCATGCCGAAGACGCGGAAGAGTGAAGAGTGAAGAGTGAAGAGTGAAGAATTTGCTGCCGCCGCTGTATTAGCGTTGTGTGGGAGGACGGTAGCAAATTCTTCACTCTTCACTCTTCGTTCTTCACTATAGAGCAGGGCGAGCAGCAGGGCGCAGAGGCCGCAGGTGACGAGGACGTAGCTGGGGCTCCAGATGCGCTTGTTCAGCGGCAGGCCGTAGCTGAGCAGATAGCCCAGGAAGACGCAGACAGTGGCGAAGCAGAAGACACTCTCCACTTTCCTCTCTCCACTTTCCACTTTCCTCTCTCCACTCTCCTCTTTCCACTTTCCACCAGTCACCAGCCGTCCGCAGTAGAAGCCCAGCAGCACATGTGCCACGCTGCTGATGGTGCCGAGCAGCCCCTCGGGGTCGACGGGACTCTTGTGGTATAGGTGGTCGTAGCCGAAGAGGGCGCGGTCGGCCTGCGCCAGGATGTTCGCCGAGGCATCCTCGGCATAGCCGTTGCCACAGATGATGATGATGGTGTAGGCCACGAGCAGCGCTGCGGCGGTGTGCAGCGTGTAGCGGTGGGGCGCATAGAGCGCGAAGAGCGACACGGCCAGGTAGCACAGTGCTATGCGCTGCAGGACGGCCCACAGCCTCAGGTGCTGCAGGTCGAGGGGTGTGCCCTTCATGGCCAGCTCGAACCAGTTGATGAACAGGCCGATGGCAAAGAGGAGCAGCGTGCGGCGCACCACCTTGCGCAGCATGGCGGGCGAGGACTGGAAGCCTCGGCGCGACATGGACACATAGCACGACACACCCATGATGAACAGGAAGAAGGGGAAGACGAGGTCGCAGGGCGTCATGCCGTTCCACTGTGAGTGGCGCAGCATCTGGAATGACTCGCCGTAGCCGTTGTTCACCAGGATCATGCCTGCCACGGTCAGTCCGCGCAGCACGTCGAGCGAAAGCAGGCGCCGGGCGCCTGACTGTGTCTCATTCTTCATTCTTTATTTAGAAAGGGAATTTGTTGATTCCGTTGAATGTGTCCAGTATTTGCTGCGCACCGTCTTTCAGCGACTCGCTCTTTTCCTGGAACTTCTCGGGAAGGTTGATGCCTGTGTATACATCCTTGAACACGGGGTGTTCCCAGTCGTCGGATGTGTTCTCCTTCGCCATGGCGCGCAGCAGCCGCTTGCCGTCGAACCACAGGCGCAGCTCGTAGACGTTGTCAATGTCTTCGCTGATATAGCGCGAATAGGCGAACATCAGCTGGCCCTTGGCATCGTAGAGATACTCCTCGTAGTACTGGCGTGCAGCAAAGTTGTACTTCGTGGTGGCGAACTGCAGGTAGTGCTCGGGATAGATGACGTCCTCCTCCTGTCCGGGCTTCTCGTCGTAGTACATGTAGATGTTTACGTCGTGTGGCCCCGTGCCGGGCAGGTTCTGCTTCACGTGCAGGTTGTAGTATTCGGCGGGCATCTCGTCGTTCATCATGTGCCTGATGCCCTCCTGCACCTCGCCGTACAGCTTGCGTATGCTCTCCACTGTGTGCTGTGCCGTTGCCGCCGTGCTGCCTGCCAGCAGCATGAGCAGCGAAACAATAAGGCTCTTCATCATATCATTATTTGTTTTAATTAGTAACTGAATAGTCCTACCCTTTTATAAAAACCACAGATTACGCAGATTACACGGATGATGGCTATGCCAGCTTTTTGTTGCGCAGATTTCGATAATATTACACAGATTACGGTGCATGGTAATCTGTGAAATCTTCTTTAAATCGCCGCGAAGCGGCAGTAATCGTTTGTTAATCTGTGACATCTGTGTAATCTGTGGTTGTTGTAAAAGAGTGAGAAACTTTAATTACTAAGTACTCATTATCCGTGTCATTTCTCATTTAAGAACTCCATCACCCTTCGTGCCACCGCCAGCGCGTCGCCCTCGGGCTCTGCCGTGTAGGTGTTCTGCTGCAGTGTCCAAGGCTCCTCCATGGCATACCAGTCTATCTGCGGCTCCTGGGGCAGCGCCATGGCGAAGAGTTCCGACGACGTCTTGTTGGCATTAGGCCCTGTGGCCAGCAGCTCGGGCTGTGGCTGCTGCCAGGCCCGCATCTGCGCTTCCAGTGCATCGAAGTAGGTCTTCCAGCGGGGGTAGTAGAAGTCGCGCAGCAGCCCCTGCCACTCCTTGTGGGCGTAGTCGCGCAGCCCGCCGGTGTCGGCGCAGTAGCGGTTGCCCCAGGTGGTAATCTGCACGCGTGCGTTCCACTCGTACAGCTTCTGCTCCTCGGGCGTGGTGCCGCAGCTGATGGCGGCCTGCGTCCAGTGGCCCAGGCGGAATTCGCGGCGGGTGGCAAGCAGCGAGTCCTGCAGCAGCAGCATGTGCAGGAAGCGGTCGGCACCACGGCGGAAGCCCTCGATGTTGAAAGCCTTGTAGTCGGCTATGGCGTGCTGGTATTGCAGGCGCGCCTGGTCGGCCAGCGCCTGGCGGGTGATGTCCACGAGGTCGTACTCCAGGTTGTTTGGAAGTGAAGGGTGAAGAGGGAAGAGTGAAGAATTATGGTTGCAACCCTCAAGGAAGAGGCTGGCGGCGCGCAGGGTGGCCTGCGGGTTGTAGTAGTTCTTCATTTTCGACCACGACGAGGCCTGGAAGTTGTTCAGCGATGGCCGTCCGCAGAAGATGCTCTCGTGGGGGCCCTGCTGGTTGTTGCCTGCCGGACAGTTGTAGATGGTCTGTGCCAGCAGCTGCCAGGCCTGCTGCAGGTGCTCGTCGTCGGTGGCGTAGCGGGCCTTCACGTAGGCCGGCACCCACTGCTCCTTGGTGAAGGGCTCCGGTCGCCAGGGCAGCTCGCTCATCAGCTCGAACATCACGGGGTTGTTCTCCGAGCCCTCCATGGTGAAGCCGATGCCCTTTTTGAATGAAGCAACCTCTTCACTATAATAGAAGTTGCCGAGCAGCTGGTCCATGCGGCCGTGCAGTCCGACGTTGGCTCCGAAGTTTTCGAGCAGGCAGAAGAGCCACTGGTGCTTGCCGTAGCCCTGCGGACGGTTCCAGATGCTGGGTGCTCCGAACATGGGTCGGCACTCCGAGAAGAGGTCGAGGATGAGCAGGTCGCCAGCCTCCAGGGCGTCGGCCATCTGCGGCCGTGGGTTCTCCGTCCATCCCTGCACCACCCACACGGCCCGTGGGTTGGCGCGTTTCATGGCTGCCATCAGCTTCTGCCCCGATGCCGCATAGTCCACCGATGCGTCGTCGCTGCTCTCGTGGAAGGGGTCCATGGAGTAGTAGTCGGCGCGGCCGTAGAGGCGTGTCAGCTCGTCGTAGTACAGGGCTGCGATGTCGTCGAAGCGCTCGTCGGTGGGCATGAGGTTGGCGGGCCGTTGGAATCCGTTCCACAGTCCGGCCTCGCTGACGTTCAGCCCCAGCCGCTCGCGGGCGTCGTGGGGCACCATGCCGCAGTAGCCGGGCAGCACGGGGTGCATGCCCAGCTCGCGCATCCGCTTTAATATCTGTTTCTGCAGCTGCTCCTGCCGTGTGTACCACGAGCGGGGCAGGGGGCCGCCCCAGCCCTCGAGGTTGTTCATGGCCCACCAGGCCAGGAAGGCCGGTCCGGCTATGAAGCGGCCTATCTCCTCCTCCGTGTAGCCCAGCCGCAGCAGCATGTTGCGCCACACGCACTCCTCGCCCACGACGGCCAGCGGCAGGTTTACTCCGTGCAGGCACAGCCAGTCAATCTCCTGCTGCCAGCGCGGCCAGTCCCAGAAGGCCATCGAGTAGGAGAACGTGCAGTAGTTGAAGGCGTAGCGCAGGCGCAGGTCGGTGTCGTGGCGCTCGCGTTTGGCCACGGCCGGCAGGCGGTCGGGCAGCTTGGCCTGCATCTGGTTCCAGGTGAGGTGAATGCCGGCATGGTATTTCAGGTACCAGTTCAGGCCCACGCCGATGTTCACCCACGAGTTGCCGCGGATGACGGGGCGGCTGCCCTGCTGGTCAAGCTCGAAATAGTCGCGGCCGTCCTTGGCCTGCTTCAGCTCAATCTTGAACTTACGCGAGGCGCCGCGGTCGATGCGCTCCAGCAGGTCGTCGATGGGGTTGGCCTGCGGCTGCAGAGCTATGCAGAGCATGCCTATGAGTGTGAGGAGTAGTCGTCTCATGCAGTTTCTTTCTTTTCTTTCAAGATGCAAAGGTAGTAAAAAAGCTGTTTACGCGCAAGAAGTTTGCACGGTTTTTTAATATTTTGCCAACTTTAACCATATATGCGCGCCTTACGCGCGCATGGGATACGCGCGTGAGTGACTTTTTGGTTGCACCGGGAATTTGGCGGAGGGTGGAAGGTGGAGGGTGGAGGGTGAAGGGTGGAAGGTGGAGGGTGGAGGGAGGATAGTTGGTAAACGGTGTTTATTGGTGAGTGATGAAGGGTGAGTAAAAAAATGTCCCAGGGCCTGGGACAAAAAAAAGCGGGCCGCTCGTGAAAAAAAGCGGGCCGCTCGTGAAAAAATGTGGCCTCCATTTTTTCATGCGGAGGCCTCTCGTGATACGCAGGGGCTCGACTGGATTTGTAATCCAGTCGCGTTGAGTATAAGCATTTGCAATGCGATAATCGGACTGCAAGTCCTTATATTCGGTGTGGTCGGATTGCAAATCCGACCGAGCGTCCGCCTCCTTTTCTATACCGCTCGGTGCAACCAAACTGTACTTCGGTGCAACCAAACTGTACTTCGGTGCAACCAAACTGAGCAGTTTATTTTGCTTTCGTAACTTGCTGATTCTCAGTCTCGGTGCAACCAAAAAATCGCTCACACGCGTGCGTATATTACGCGCGCGAGAGGACTTTCCTCCGGGAGCCACCCTCGGCAAGGCAGCACTGAAAGAATCATGGCCGAAAATTTGCGAGAATGACAAAAAGCCATTACCTTTGCAGCAAACTTTTCGAATCACCGAAAGCAAACATGAATAATAACAATACAGACCCCACCCCCAACCCCTCCCCTTGAAGGGAGGGGAGCGGCTCCGCCTTCGGTGCCCGTAGGCACTCCCCTCCCTTCAAGGGGAGGGGTTGGGGGTGGGGTCTGTAACTTAGTTATATAGAAGCCCGTTATGAGATACCTGGGTGAAATGATATCGCTGGGCGTGGCCTTCTCGTGGACGATAGCCGCACTGGCGAGCGAGGTGGGCAGCCGCCGTCTGGGCGTGTTCGTGATGAACGTGTGGCGCATGGGCGTGGCCCTGCTGCTGTCGGCCCTGCTGATGTGGCTGGTGCTGGGCGCCCCCTATCCCGTCTATGCCGGTGGCGAGGCCTGGGGCTGGCTGCTGGCATCGGGCGTGGTGGGCTATTTCTTCGGCGACTGGTGCCTGTTCAACAGCTACCTCACCATCGGTTCGCGCATGGGCCAGCTGTTCATGACCCTCGCCCCCATGTTCACCGCCCTCTCGGCCTGGGTGATGATCGGTCAGACGCTGCAGTGGACGGCCCTGCTGGCCATGGCGGTGACGCTGCTGGGCATAGCCATCTCGGTGCTGGGCCGCGACGGCGAGCACCATGTGGCGGTGAACCTGCCGCTGCGGGGCATCCTCTACGGCATAGGCGCCGGACTGGGGCAGGGCGTGGGCCTGGTGCTGAGCAAGATAGGACTGGACCACTACGTCGGTGACGTGCCGGCGGCGGTGCTGCCACAGGTGGAGGACTATCTGCCCTTCGCCTCGAACATGATCCGCTGTGTGGCCGGCCTGGTGTGCTTCGCCGGGTGGCTCGTCGTGAGCGGCCACGCCGGGCGCATGCGCCAGAGCCTGAAGGAGCACCGCGGTCTGGCGGCCATGCTCGTGGCCGTGTTCTCAGGACCTTTCATCGGCGTGGGCTTCTCGCTCATGGCCGTGCAGTACACCGCCGCCGGCATTGCCAGCACCATCATGGCCATGACGCCCATCCTCATCCTGCTGCCCTCGAAGTGGCTCTTCCATCAGGACATCACCCTGCGCAATGTGGTGGGAGCCGTCATCTCGGTCATCGGCGTGTCGCTTTTCTTCCTCCTGTAGTGGGGTGGGGCACCGCCTTTTTTTGCCCATAACTATCATTTTTATGTCAAAAGTGTTCGGAAATTCGTCAAATGGCGTTTTGTTGCAAAATTGCAACAATAATGTGCCTTGTGATACGAAAAAAATACTTAACTTTGCGCTCTGCAAATGAAAACGTAACTAAACTGAACAAAAACGTAAACTCATGAAGCAGACAAATGTTAAGCCCGCTACGGGCAAGTTGGGAATCCTCGTCGTCGGCAACGGCGCAGTGGCAACAACCTTCATCACTGGTGTGCTCATGGCCCGCAAGGGCCTGTCCAAGCCCATCGGTTCGATGACGCAGTACGACAAGGTGCGCGTGGGCCGTGGAGCCGAGAAACAGTACCTGAAGTATGGCGACATCGTGCCCCTGGCCGGTCTCGACGACATCGTGTTCGGCTGTTGGGACGTCTATCCGCAGAACGCCTATCAGGCTGCCGTCTATGCCGAGGTGCTGAAGCGCGACGACATTGAGCCGGTGCGCCAGGAGCTGGAGCAGATAGTGCCCATGCAGGCCGCCTTCGACAAGAACTATGCCAAGCGGCTGGACGGCGACAATGTGAAGACGGTGAGCCGCAACGGCAGCGAGCAGATGCCTACGCGATGGGAGATGGTGGAGATGCTGCGCGACGACATACGGCGCTTCAAGAGCGAGAAAGGCTGCAGCCGCGTCGTGGTGCTGTGGGCTGCGTCGACCGAGATCTACGTGCCCGTCGACATGGAGGTGCACGGCGAGCTGACCGCACTGGAGGCTGCCATGAAGGCCGACGACCGTGAGCACATAGCACCCTCGATGTGCTATGCCTACGCAGCGCTGGTGGAGGAATGCCCCTTCGTCATGGGCGCGCCCAACACCACGGTCGACATCCCTGCCATGTGGCAGCTGGCCGAGAAGACCGGCATGCCCATTGCCGGCAAGGACTTCAAGACGGGACAGACGCTGGTGAAGAGCGGCTTCGCACCCATCATAGGCACACGATGCCTGGGACTGGAGGGATGGTTCTCGACCAACATACTGGGCAATCGCGACGGACTGGTGCTCGACGAGCCGCAGAACTTCCGCACCAAGGAGGTGTCGAAGCTCTCGACGCTGGAGACCATACTGAAGGCCGACGAGCAGCCCGACCTCTACACCGACTACTACCACAAGGTGCGCATCAACTACTATCCGCCGCGCAACGACAACAAGGAGTCGTGGGACAACATCGACATCCGCGGCTGGATGGGCTATCCCATGCAGATCAAGATCAACTTCCTCTGCCGCGACAGCATACTGGCAGCCCCCGTCTGTCTGGACCTCTGCCTGCTCATCGACCTGGCACAGCGCGCCGGACGCTGCGGCACTCAGCGCTTCCTCAGCTTCTTCCTGAAGTCGCCCATGCATGACTACACCCAGGGCGAGGAGGCCGTGAACCACCTCTACCGCCAGCACACCATGCTGAAGAACGCCATACGCGAGATGGGCGGCTACGAGGCCGACGAGGAGCTGGACTGATGCCTGAGTAAGGCCCTTTCCCTCAGCTGACCATACAGCCTCTGCTCATGAAGGCGAAAGCCCCCTCCCCCCTTTGGGAGGGGGCTATATAAGATGAGGTCTACCTGATAAAGTTCGTCCAGAGGTGCTGCTCCGCCTCTGGATGTCCGTTTTCACGCACGTTCAGCCGCTGCAGCATCCACGCCATGTTGTGCCCCAGGGTGCGCATGGTCTGCATGCCCTCCTCGTCCTGCTCCACCTGGCCGGGCGTCTGGCCATAGGCCATGTTCCAGTACTGCGAGCTCACTACGGGCATGTTCAGGATGGTGAAATACTTGTTCAGACGGTCGAAGGCAGCCGAGGCTCCGCCGCGACGGCACACCACGACGCTGGCCCCCGGCTTGTACTGCAGGTCGGCCACCAGCGAGTAGAACACACGGTCGAGCAGGGCGCACAGCGACCCGTTGGGTCCGCCGTAGTAGACGGGCGAGCCGACGATGAGGCCGTCGATGCCGTCCTTCACCGACCGCCACACCTGCGTGTACAGGTCGTCGCGGAACGTGCAGCGGCCCTCGCGGCCGCACATGCCGCAGGCTATGCAGCCCTGAACGGCGCGCTTGCCGATGCTGATCATCTCGGTTTCCACTCCGTCAGCCTGCAGGGCCGACGCCACTTCACTCAGTGCCCGGTACGTGTTGCCGTTCAGGCGCGGGCTGCCGTTAATGAGTAGTACTTTCATAATATAATGCTAATCATTGCTTCTGTATAATTAAGTTACAGACCCCACCCCCAACCCCTCCCCTTGAAGGGAGGGGAGTGCCTACGGGCACCGAAGGCGGAGCCGCTCCCCTCCCTTCAAGGGGAGGGGTTGGGGGTGGGGTCTGTATTGTTATTATTCATGTTAGCTTTCGGTGATTCGAAAAGTTTGCTGCAAAGGTACAATTATTTTGCTAAAAGATACGCGCTTTTCACGGAAAAATTGTAATTTTGCACGCTGAAACAAAGAAAAACCGTAAAATAATGGAGATAGAAGAGAAAGCAGCGCCCGCAGTCGGCAAGGAAAGAAAGAACCCGTTCTTTGAACCCTACAAAACACCGCACGACACGGTGCCCTTCGACCGCATACGCATGGAGGACTACGAAGAGGCCTTCATGGAGGGCATCCGCCGCGACGAGGAATACCTGGAGAAGACCATCAACAACCCGGAGAAGCCTACCTTCGACAATACCATCATCAACAAGGACGACGACACCGACGGCTATTACGACCTGCTGGACCGTGTGTCGACCGTGTTCTTCAACCTGCTCTCGGCCGAGACCAACGACGAGATGGACGCCCTGGCGCAGAAGATGAGTCCTATATTGACCAAGCATGCCAACGACATGCGGCTGAACGAAAAGCTGTTCCAGCGCGTCCGCGCCGTGCACCTACACCACCGTCGGCTGACCCCCGAGGAGCAGCGGCTGCTCGACGACTGCTACCAGGGCTTTGTGCGCAGCGGCGCCCTGCTCGACGAGAAGGGCAAGGAGCGCCTGCGCCAGCTGACCGAGAAGGCATCGCTCTTGGGGCTGCAGTTCTCGCAGAACCTGCTGAAGGAGAACAAGGACTTCATGCTCCACATCACCGACGAGCAGCAACTGGAAGGCCTGCCCCAGACGGCCATCGACGCCGCAGCACAGGAGGCCGCCGAGCGCGAGCTGCAGGGATGGGTGTTCACACTCGATGCTCCGTCGTACTCGCCCTTCATGACCTACAGCACACAGCGCGAGCTGCGACGGCAGATGTACATGGCCTACAACACGAAGGGCATACACGACAACGACAACAACAACATCGCCATCTGCCAGCGGCTCATCAACCTGCGGCGTGAGATAGCCCAGCTGCTGGGCTACAAGACCTTTGCCGACTACGTGCTGAGCCGCCGCATGGCCAAGAACGTGCGCGGCGTCTACCGACTGCTCAACCAGCTCGTCGATGCCTACATGCCCGCCGCCAGGAAGGAACGCGAAGAGCTGAACAAGTTCAGCCGCACGCTCAGCGATACGCACAAGAAGGAAAAGGCCGCAGCCGGCGACGAGCTTCTTGAACCATGGGACATAGGCTTCTACAGCCACAAGCTGAAGCTGAAGAAATACAACATCGATGCCGAAATGCTGCGCCCCTACTTCCAGTTAGAGAAGGTCATCGGCGGCGTCTTCGGCCTGGCCACCCGCCTCTACGGCATCACCTTCAAGGAGAACAAGGACATACCCGTGTACCACCCCGACGTGAAGGCTTACGAGGTCTTCGACCGTGACGGCAGCTACCTCGCCGTGTTCTACGCCGACTTCCACCCCCGCAAGGGCAAGCAGGGCGGCGCCTGGATGACGGAGTACCAGGGGCAGTGGATTGACAGGAAGGGTGAGAACATCCGTCCGCACGTCAGCGTGGTGATGAACCTGACGAAGCCCACGCCCGACAAGCCGGCACTGCTGACGCTGGGCGAGGTGGAGACCTTCCTCCATGAGTTCGGACACGCCCTGCACGGCATGTTCAGCAACTGCCGCTTCGAGAGCCTCAGCGGAACCAATGTGGTGTGGGACTTCGTGGAGCTGCCCTCGCAGTTCATGGAGAACTTCGCCATCGAGAAGGAGTTCCTGCGTACCTTCGCCTTCCACTACGAGACGGGCGAGCCGCTGCCCGACGACCTCATACGCCGCATCGTGCGCAGCCGAAACTTCATGGCGGCCACAGCCTGCCTGCGGCAGGTGAGCTTCGGACTGCTCGACATGGCCTACTACACGCAGAAGGATGAGTTCACGGCCGACCTCATCCCCTTCGAGAAGAAGGCCTGGGAACGCGCCATACTGGGCCCGCAGCGACAGGACACCTGCATGACCACCCAGTTCAGTCACATCATGGCCGGAGGCTATGCTGCCGGATACTACAGCTACAAGTGGGCCGAGGTGCTCGATGCCGACGCCTTCAGCGTATTCCAGCGCGAGGGCATCTTCAACCAGCAGACGGCACAGCGCTTCCGCGACTGCGTCCTCTCGCGCGGAAATACCGAGGACGCCATGACGCTCTACAAACGCTTCCGGGGAGGCGAGCCCACCATCGACGCCCTGCTGAAACGGAACGGAATTAAACGATGATTCGTAAACAATCTGTAGCAGTAAAAACGGACTTTAACACTGAGGAAGCCATGAGCAGGAAGCTGTTTTGTGAATTGTCACCATTCACCTATCGCCTGTCAATAGAGAAGGGAATCCTGAAGCGTCATCTGAAGGACTTTTTCGGCAACATCCGTTTCGCACGGGAACGGACAGAGACGGCTCTGCCCGTTTCCATCTATCAGCACAAGTCGCTCATTCGCCGGCGTCTTGGCAATGTCGACATGCAATTACAGGAGAACAAAGCCACCAACCTTGCGCTGGCTGTCACCCGCATCAACGGCCTGCTCATCCGTCCCGGCGAGACATTCTCCGTCTGGAAGCTCGTAGGGCGGACCACCAAGCGAAAAGGCTACAAAGAGGGTCTGACCATTGCGAAAGGACAGCCGTCAAAGGGCATCGGCGGAGGATTGTGCCAGCTGTCGAACCTCATTCACTGGATGGTACTCCACAGCGAGCTGACCATCGTGGAGCATCATCACCACGACGGCCTTGACCTCTTCCCAGACTTCGGCCGCCAGATTCCCTTCGGCACGGGCACCAGCATATCCTACAACTACATCGACTACCGCGTGAAGAACGAAACCGCTAACACCTATCAGCTACTCCTCTGGGTGGATGGCGAATATCTCTGTGGAGAGCTCCGTGCTACTGAACAACAGCCTCACACCTTCCACATCCATGTGGAGAACGAGTACTTCTCGCGTGAAAGGCAGCAGGCTCCTGCCGGGGCAAGCGGACAAGCTCAGACGGGCGACGGCACATCGGAAATGGACTATGCTGTCTATCGGAACGGACAGGTCTATCGTGATGTCATCGACCGTGTCACCGGTTCTGTTCTTGAAAGTCAGCTCATCCGCACCAACCACGCCAAGGTGATGTACGAATGTCCTCCGTCCATAACCATCCGTGAACAATGACAATCGGTTAGGGATGCGCTGTTTTCCCTTCTGTTGTTAAGAATTCATTATATTCTTCAGGGTCTCGTAGACCATGGCCAGTTTCTCAGTAGACTCGAATTCCATACTTTAAGATTTGCTGTTTGAAAACTGGGTTTAGGCGTTCATGCATCCGTATGACATCCACCTTGCAGTGGAGAAACTCTTCCAGATAGACTTTCACACCGGCGAGATTGAACAGGTTAGGCACCATCTCTACACAGATGTCCACATCGCTGTCTTCGCGTTGCTCGTTACGTGCCAACGAACCGAAGAGCATCATGGAGTGTACACCGTAATGCTCATCAAGATAACGACGTGTGGTCTTCAACTTTTCTATCGTCTCCGTCCTATCAAGCATATCAGATAAATAACCTTATATCAATTAACACGGTGCAAATATACAAAAAAATCTCTAATCAGGAAGCAAAGAGGGGAAAAAATTTCGTTATTTCAAAGAAAAGACGTAACTTTGCATGCTGTTATAAAGAAATCATGGATAAAGGGATGGACGATAAACAAAGAAAGCTTGACCAGCGCTACCTGCGCATGGCGCGCATCTGGGCCGAGAACAGCTACTGCCAGCGGCGGAAGGTGGGCGCCCTGGTGGTGAAGAACAAGATGATCATCAGTGACGGCTATAACGGCACGCCCAGCGGATTCGAGAACGTGTGCGAGGACGAGCAGGGCGTGACGAAGACATACGTGCTGCACGCCGAGGCCAACGCCATCACCAAGCTGGCACGCTCCAGCAATAACAGCGACGGGGCCACCATCTACATCACTGCCTCGCCCTGCATAGAGTGTGCCAAGCTCATCATTCAGGCAGGTATCAAGCGTGTGGTCTACGGCGAGAAATACCGCCTCACCGACGGCATCGAACTGCTCGAGCGCGCCGGCATAGAGGTGCTATATATGGATGTAGCCCCCTCGGGGGCAGAAGGGGGGGCTGCTTTATGACAAAGAACAATCGTTTCATGCCCCTGTGGCTGGCCTTTGCTGCCATCATCGGCATCGTGGTGGGAACCTTCTACGGCAACCACTTCCAGGGTAACCGCCTGAGCATCATCAACTCGGGCTCGAACAAACTGAGTAACCTGCTCTATACGCTCGACGACCAGTATGTTGACTCCGTCGACATGAACGACCTGGTGGAGAAGGCCATCCCGCTCATCCTGGCCGAGCTGGACCCCCACTCAGCCTACCTGCCGGCAAAAGATGCCGAGACGGCCAACGACGACCTGCGCGGATCCTTCTTCGGCGTGGGCATTGAGTTCATCATCCGCAACGACACCCTGCGCGTGCAGAACGTCATCGGCGGCGGCCCTGCCGAGGAGGCCGGACTGCTGGCCGGCGACAAGATCGTCACCGTAGACGACTCGGCGTTCACCGGCCCCACGCTGACCAACGAGGTGGCCATGCACACGCTGAAGGGCCCGAAGGACACACAGGTGCGGCTGGGCGTGGCACGCTATGGCGTGGACAGCATAGAGCACTTCACCGTGACGCGCGGAAAGATTGAGACGCACAGCGTCACCGCCGCCTACATGCTCGACGAGAAGACGGGCTACGTGAAGCTGAAGAACTTCGGCGAAAATACCTACGAAGAGATGCTCGTGGCCCTGGCCCAGCTCTCCATTGACGGCTTTGAGCGCCTGGTGGTGGACCTGCGCGGCAACACCGGCGGCTACCTCTTTTCGGCCGTGCAGATAGCCAACGAGTTCCTGCCACGCAACAGCCTCATCGTCTACACCGAGGGACGGCGCTCGCCGCGCGAGAACCATAAGAGCGACGGCCGTGGCGCCTATAAGCACATGCCGCTGGTGGTGCTCATCGACGAGGGCTCGGCATCGGCCAGCGAAATCCTGGCCGGAGCCATTCAGGACAACGACCGCGGCACCATCATCGGGCGGCGCTCATTCGGCAAGGGACTGGTGCAGCAACCCCTCGACTTTGCCGACGGCTCGATGATGCGGCTCACCATTGCGCGCTACTACACCCCCTCGGGGCGCTGCATACAGAAACCCTACACCAGCGGCATGGACCGCGAGTACGAGGAAGACCTGCTGCTGCGCTACCAGCACGGCGAGTTCTTCTCGCAGGACAGCATCAAGCACACAGGGCCCGAATACCACACGCTCATCAAGGGGCGCACCGTGTATGGCGGTGGCGGCATCACACCCGACATCTTCGTGCCCGAGGACACCACCAACTACACATCCTATTATAAGGAGGCTGCCATGTCGGGCCTGCTCCTGCAGTTCGGCTACGACTACACCGACGGCAACCGCCAGAAGCTGCAGGAGTATGAGACCATCGACGACCTGCTGAAATACCTCAAGCGCCAGAACCTGGTGGAGAAGTTCGTGGTCTATGCCGAGAAGAAGGGGCTGAAGCGCCGCAACCTGATGATACAGCGGTCGCGCCACCTGCTCGAGGAGTACATACTGAGCCGCGTCGTCTACACCATGCTCGACGAGCAGGCCTGGCAGGAGTTCATCAACCGCGAGGACCCGACGGTGCGCGAGGCGCTGCGCGTCATGCAGGAGGGAAAGGCTTTCCCGGAAGTGGAGAGCGATAAGTGATGAGTGATAAGTGATGAGTGATAAGTGATAAATGATGAGTGATAAGCGATAAGTGATAAGTGAAGAACTTGCTGCCGAATGAGGTAATCATAATTACTCATTACTAATTACTCTTTACTAATTAAGCATTAAGCATTAAGCATTAAAAAGATGAAGATAGGATTTGACAACGAGAAGTACCTGAAGATTCAGTCGGAGCACATACGCGAGCGCATAGCGCAGTTCGACGGCAAGCTGTACATGGAATTGGGCGGCAAGCTCTTCGACGACCACCACGCCTCGCGCGTGTTGCCGGGCTTCAAGCCCGACTCGAAGCTTCGCATGCTGGCACAGCTGCGCGACTCCATTGAGATTGTCATCGTCGTCTCGGCCGAGGACATCGAGAAGAACAAGGTGCGCGCCGACCTGGGCATCACCTACGACGAGGACGTGCTGCGGCTGCGCGAGGAGTTCCAGAGCCGGGGCTTCATGGTGGGCAGCGTCGTCATCACCCACTACAACGGGCAGCATGCCGCCGACCAGTTCCGCCACCGTCTGGAGCGACTGGGCATCAGGAGCTACGTGCACTACCTCATCGACGGCTATCCGCACAACGTGGAGCTCATTGCCAGTGACGACGGCTTCGGCAAGAACGACT
>DGHX01000146.1 GCA_002392835.1 Prevotella sp. UBA3837
CGACTGGTGGGCGGACAGGAATATCTGACCGTGTTCAACGGGCTCACCGGTGAAGCCATCCACACCGTCGTCTACAACCCCAACCGCGACACAGGCTACGGCGGCGAGGCTACAGGCACCTTCAACTGGGACGACCGCTCAGGCAAGAAAGACTACGCCAGCTATGGCAACCGCGGCGAGCGATATCTGGCCGCCGTCGCCCATCTGGCAGGAGCCGATCAGCGCCCCAGCGGCGTGTTCAGCCGCGGCTACTACACCTACGCCTACGTGTGGGCTGTAGACTTCGACGGCGAGCATCTCACCCAGCGGTGGTTCCATGCCTCACACTCCAAGACCAAGTACAAGGTGACCGACATGAACGGCACCACCAATGAATACACGGCACCCGCAAGCTCGGCCGGTCGCGGAATGAACACCATGTACAGCAACGGCAACCACAACCTCTCGGTAGCCGATGTGGACGGCGACGGCAAGGACGAGATTGTGTGGGGCTCGGCAGCACTCGACGATGACGGACAACTGCTCTATGCCGTTGGCTTTGGCCATGGCGACGCCATCCATCTGGCCGACCTCGACCCAGACCGTCCGGGACTGGAACTCTTCGACGTGCACGAAGACAAGGGCGACTACGCATGGGACATACACGACGCAGCCACCGGCGAGATCATCTGGAAGGGAGGACAGTCGGGACAGGACAACGCACGCGGACTGGCTGCCGACATCATCGGAACCAGCCGCGGCTATGAGTTCTGGTCGTCCTACGGCGGCATGTCGTCGACCACCCGCGACCAGAACCCCTACAACGCCCAGACTGCGCAGGCTGTAGGCTCCAAGAAACCCTCCATGAACTTCCGCATCTATTGGGACGGCGACGAGTGGGATGAACTCTACGATGGCAGCTACGACAGCAAGACTACGTTCAGGAGCAGCCCCGTCGTTTCAAAGTACAGCCAGAACGGCAGCTCATCCACCATCTCAAGCCTTCTGATGGTACCGAACTACGGCGACTGGCAGTCGTGCAACACCACAAAGGCCACCCCGAGTCTGCAGGCAGACATCTTGGGCGACTGGCGCGAAGAACTGATCATGTGGAGCTATTCCGACCCGTCGAAGATAGCCATCTTCTCGTCTAATATTCCAAGCGAGCTGCGCGTACCCTGTCTCATGCACGACCACGTCTACCGCCTTGGCGTGGCATGGCAGAACGTTGCCTACAACCAGCCGCCCCATCTGGGCTATTATCTTCCCGACTATCTCAGCGGAAAAATCGACGCCATCCGTGAGCTGACAAACACTTCCACATCGTCAGACTCCGCTCCCTGCTACAACCTTTCCGGTCAGCGCGTCCTCGCTCCGACGAAAGGTATCTACATCAGGAACGGTAAGAAAATCGTGGTGGGACAATAAGCATACCATACGGATACATCGGTCCGACAGCTAAATATCAGGAAAACAAACAGCCCAGGGTTCTAGTCCTGGGTTGTTTTTTGATGGCTGAACAGGACTGAACGTGCGAAACGCTTGATGACAGATGGTAACAAAAACACTAAGCTTTGGGGAGGCTACTGCGGCTGCCAGAGGTGGCGTGACATGTCTACGTGACCGTTAGGCCGAAAGGTGACACCCTCTCTTTCGAGGAGTGTGCGCTGGAAAGCCCAGCCGGGGGCGGTGCGACCGACGCTATTGACGACGCGGTGACAGGGCATGGCCTCGGCGCCAGGAGTATAGCGCAAGGTGCGGCCCACCATGCGGGCGTGGCTGGGCCATCCCGCCAAGGCGGCGATGATGCCATAAGTGGTGACACGACCACGGGGAATCTGGCCGACGATGTTCAGGACGTCGTCGCCGAAACGGCGGGCTTGCTCACGCGTCATCTTGTCGGGATAGTCTTTCATTTTGCCTTAAATGACGAGGTTTATGGGTGCAAATATACGAAAAAAAGCCAAAACGATGGTGTGTCTTTCCGAATTTTAGTCCTTATCGCCCACAGAAAAAGCCTACAGGTTTGCGTATGGATGGCCATTCACTACAATAATCAGTAGTTTTGGTTAAAGAATCCGTAAAAAGTATACGAGGGAATTAGCGGTTTTTTCGTAATTTTGCAGCAGGCAAAAGGAGTCAGCACGCTCCTGACAGGAAGCGATAACACCATAAGACATACTGAAAAATGAAGAAAACAATAGTCATCGTTGCGGCCATGATAGTGGCAACAATGCACGTTAAAGCACAGCAAGTTATGATATTGACAGACAAGCAGCAGGCGCTCGTGGCCATTGCAGCCAACGAGGCCAAGGGCAACCTTGAAGCCCTGAAGAAAGAAGTGAACAATGGTTTTGATGCCGGACTGACCATCAGCGAAGTGAAGGAAGCGCTGTCGCAGCTTTATGCCTACACAGGATTTCCGCGGTCGCTGAACGCTCTCGGCGCATTGCAACAGGTCATTGAGCAGCGCAAAGAGACGGGCCTGCAGACGGAACCTGGCCGCGAAGCCGACCCATTGCCAGCCGACTACAACGCGCTGAAGCGTGGCACCGAGGTGCAGACGCAGCTGGTGGGTGGACAGCCGTTCAACTACACCTTTGCGCCACAGACCGACTACTATCTGAAAGCCCATCTATTTGGCGACATCTTTGCCCGCAACAACCTTTCCTTTGCCGAGCGCGAACTGGTCACCGTTTCGGCCATATCGGC
>DGHX01000194.1 GCA_002392835.1 Prevotella sp. UBA3837
ACGATGTTGAGTGTGGACGTGTGTTTCATGCGGACAACGTGGATGATATGTTCAATCAAATCCTCGGCTAACATGTATCGCATCGGCTACACGAAACGCTTCGAAAAGGACTTGAAACGGTGTAAAAAACGCGGGCTGGACATACAGCTGATAAAGGATGCAGTGACCCTCCTCGCCACTAGCGGAACGCTTCCCCCAAAGTACCATCCCCACAAACTGACCAACCAGAAGGTCGAAACATGGGAATGTCATATACAGCCTAACTGGCTGATGACGTGGCAGCAGAATGACATGGAACTGACGTTGCTCTTCTTGCAGACAGGCACTCATTCCGACTTATTCTGACACTCATGTCCTCATACAAAAGCATCCGCCGAGACAGCTCTGTGTTGTCTCGGCGGTTTTTGTTTGCTTTGCTTTCGGGAGTTCTCAGCAAGCAGTGCGTCCAGTGTCTTGTGACCTTGGCCATGAGCAGGAGTTCTCTGTCATTTCTTCACTTGAGCGCGGGCCGTTGCATGTGTTAATCTTCCGAAAACGCTTGCCAGTTACGCGGATTATTCGTACTTTTGCAAATTATAACAAACAGTAAGATTAACTCTCAGAAAAAAGAAAGCAATGATGAAAAAATTATTGATGATGGCCGCAGCTGCCATGATGAGCATGAGCAGTTGGGCACAGGACGACACCGCGACTCCTTATCTGCAGCTCGACCAGCTGCCAAAACTGATTGACATTATGCCCGCCCCGCCCGCCTTCGACAGCCCAGAGTTTGCCAACGATGTGGTGCGCTATGGCTGGGGAAAGCAGCAGCGCCAGGACCCCGACCGTGTGGCATTGGCCATCGCCGATGCTGAGTGGGACGACCATGCCAAGCTCTTCCTGCAGTGGAAAGATGCCTTCGGACTGGAGATCAACCCCACCAATACACCCGAAATCTGGAAGCTGATGGAGTCGAGTCTGGCCACCACCGACCCCATGCGCAAGGAAACCAAGGCCTTCTATCACCGTCAGCGTCCCTTCGAGCGTTTTGACGACTCGATGCCTTCCCACGAGGAAGACGACCTGCGCGGAGAGGGAAGCTATCCCTCGGGCCACAGTCTGCGCGGATGGACCATCTCGCTTCTCCTGGCTCAGATAGCACCGCAGCGCGCCGAACTCGTCTTCAGCCGTGGATGGGACTACTGCAACAGCCGCGTCATCGTGGGCGCTCACTGGCAGAGCGACGTTGATGCCAGCCGCACTGCCGCCAGCATCGGCTTCTGCGCACTGCAGGGCAGCCCCGAGTTCATCGCACAGATGAAGAAGGCACAGGCTGAATATGCCGAGAAGACCGGACAGGGCAGCAGCGTACAGAGTGCAGTCGTCGTGGAGCATCCCGCCACACGCGCCTACCGCACCGACGGCATGCAGGCCACTGAAAGCACGCGCGGCGTGGTCATAGAGAACGGTCAGAAGGTCGTTGTCAAGTAAGGCTTCCTGTTCAAGGAATCATTTATGCTAATGAAATGTAGGGGCGGATCGGCGTATCCGCCCTTTTTTTATGGTAGCAATATAGCAGAATCGGGACTGAAAACCGGCACTTTCTGAGGCCTTTTCTGGCGTTTTCGAGCAACGAAGTCAATGGAATCGTTCAACGAAGTCAATGGAATCGTTGAACGAAATCAATGGAATTGTTCGACAAAATCAATGGATTTGTTTCGGAAAACCGGCAGATTGATGGCGTAACATTGGCGGTTCAGTCGTCGGAAATCAGCGTTTTTGAGTCACCGATGTTGCAGATGCCTCAGAACATCCGGCTCACGCGGATGAGTCCTTCCACCAGTGTGTCCACCTCCTGACGTGTGTTGTAGAGCGCAAAGGAGGCGCGCACGGTGCCCTGAACGCCCAGCCGGGCCATCAGCGGCTGTGCGCAGTGGTGGCCGGTGCGGACGGCGATGCCGAGGCGGTCGAGCAGGGTGCCGATGTCGAGGTGGTGGATGTTGCCCACGTTGAAGCTCACCACGGCGTCGCGCTCGCGTGGGCCATAGAGATGGATATCGGGAACTTCGGCCAGTCGTTTCATGGCATAGCCGATGAGGTCGTGCTCATGGGCCACGATGTTTTCCATGCCCAGGCGCTCCATGTAGTCAATGGCGGTGGCCAGACCGTGGGTGGCCACGTAGTCGGGTGTGCCGGCCTCAAACTTGAACGGCAGCCGCTCGAAGGTGGTCTTCTCCCACGTCACGCGGTCGATCATCTCGCCGCCTCCCTGATAGGGCGGCAGCCGGTCGAGCCATTCCTCCTTGCCGTAGAGCACGCCGATGCCCGTGGGGCCATACATCTTGTGGCCGCTGAAGGCGTAGAAGTCGCAGTCCAGCTGCTGCACGTCGACGCGCTGGTGGGGCGCTCCCTGTGCACCGTCCACGAGAACAGGTATGCCGCGCTCGTGGGCCTGGCGGATGATGTCGGCAATGGGGTTGACGGTGCCCAGCACGTTGCTCACATGGGTGATGCTCACCAGTCGGGTGCGCTCCGTCAGCAGGGTGGGCAGCTGGCTCAGGTCGAGCAGTCCGTCGTCTGTGATGGGCAGGTGGCGCACGACGATGCCGCGGCGCTGCGCCTGCAACTGCCACGGCACGATGTTCGAGTGGTGCTCCATGTCGCTGACGAGCACCTCGTCGCCCTCCTTCATCAGCGCTTCGCAGAACGACGATGCCACGAGGTTGATGCTCTCGGTGGTGCCGCGTGTGAAGACGATTTCCTCCGTCTTGCGCGCATTCACAAACAGGCGCACCCGCTCGCGAGCCGCCTCATGCAGGTCGGTAGCCTGCTGCGACAGGTAGTGCACACCGCGGTGAACGTTGGCGTTGACATTCAGATATTCCTCGCGCATGGCGTCGAGCACGCACAGCGGTTTCTGCGTCGTCGCCCCGTTGTCAAGATAGACCAGTGGCCTCTTATACACCTCGCGCGAAAGGATAGGAAAGTCCGCGCGCACCTTTTCTATGTCGTACATCATATATTGCAAAGATTAGGTTGCAAAGCGATTGCAGGAGTGTCGGGC
>DGHX01000030.1:0-2328 GCA_002392835.1 Prevotella sp. UBA3837
ACATGGACGGCAGGCATGACTTTCAGGTCCATGAGGAGGTTCTTGTGTCGCAGGTCCTTGTACTTGGCATAGTTGGCCGAGGTGTATTCCGCCCTGACCCCGACGGAGAGTCCGCGCCAGAGCGCTACGCCTACGGCACCCACGAGCTGATAGCTGTCCAGATGCTTTCGGCCCAGATTGGTAAGCGAGTCCTCGACGATGTCAAAGGGCAGGTGCTCTGATCGGATGAATACCGAGCCGGCCATGTCGCGCCCGGAAAAGTTGTCGTACGACATTCTTCCGTAGACGACGGTCTTTGGCGACAGGCGGTAATAGCTCTCCACGCTCGCACCTGCCTCGGTGGACTTCGGCGACTGGCTGTAGTCGACGAAGCCGCCGCGCTGCAACTGGCCGTAGACGTCTGCCCTCGAGATGGAAGGCATGGAGAAACGGGTCAGTGCGGCGGCATTGTCGCTGGTGAGCCATGCCGAGGAGTCCTGCTCAAAGGCGAAGTCTCGGAAGGACTGCGCCCCTGCGGGGCTAAATGATAAATGATAAATGATAAATAATAAAGCGAGGCGGGGCATGGATGAGTGCGTTATAAAGGCCCCGTGGAGGCGCAGAGCGTGAACCCTGCGCACACCATGACGGGGACGATAAGACATAAGCCGTGAGGCAGAAGACTACTCTCCGCGGACGGAGAATTTCTGGCGCTCGTGGAAGTCGGCCGTGGAGTTGTTGGTGTCGAGATAGACGATGTGGGCACCCTTCTTGATGCTCGCCTCAGCATCGATGCCCGAAGGATCGGTGCTGTTGCCGACACCCAGGGTGTAGCCATACACCAGCTTGCCGGCGTTTTCGGGCAGCGCCTCGGTGGCCTCTTTGTCCACATTGCGGTAGAGCGTGTGGCCCAGCTTGTTGGTGAGGGCTACGTAGCCGCCATCCACATCTGCCGTCAGGCGCTTCTTGCTGTCCTCAACACGATTGGCATCAAACACCTCCATGCCGTCGAGAATCCACTCCACGGGTATGCGAATACAGGCGTTGACGGGCGTCTGCTGCTCTCCCACACCATACCAGAGGTTGTCGGGGTCCTGGGCATATTCTGCCGGTGTGCCCTGCCTGTTCTGATAGATGAAGAAGGCGGGAGACGACTGACTGAGCATCCAGGCCGTGCCTTGTCCGAACTTGGAAGCGAGAAGATAGTGCGACGTGGGAATCACATCGGCAGGCGTGGGATAGTAGCTGGTCAGGTTGTAGCCGCTCTCGGGGTCGTACATGCAGTAGTAGTCGGCATTGGCATAGTTGACCGACTGCGAGTAGGTCTGCGTGTTGTCGATGGAGCCCATGCAGCTGACGACGACCTGCGAGTAGGGTTCGATGACGAGTGCGTGTGGATAGTACCAGATGCCGTTCTGTGCGGGAATGAAGCCCTCGGCCTCATACACCAGCTCGCCTTCTTCCGTGAAGTTGTTGTTGGAGGCGTGTCCGTTGTAGGGCGAACCGATGGCGAAGCACAGGTTGTTGATGACAGCCTGCTCCGGACAATTGTTGTAGAGCACGAAGCCTTTGTCCATCTGGAAGGCGCCGGAGCCCTCATCCTTGGGACATCCGCCGTTGTAGAGTTCCTTGATGATAATCTGATCAACGTTCTTGTCTTCGAGAGTGGCCTCAGCGAAGGTCACGTTCTGCACATTGGTGGCTGGTATGACGACCTGCGTTCCATCGGTCTTGGTGATGACCATGTTCCAGTTCTGGGCGCTCATGTTTGCCGAGAATGCGACGGCAGCGAGCAGGGTAAGTAAAACCTTTTTCATTGTATTGCTGTTTTTTTGTTTATTGTTTATGTTTCGCTCAACAGGAGTTCCACTTCATGTAGGGGCGGATCAGCGTATCCGCCCGTTCTTCTAATGTCGCTCTTTTCTCAACTTCGGCAGTCCGAATCTCCCTTCAGCAGAGTTCTGACAGGGCGTTCTGGCCACCGGCTGGGCGGGCGGATACGCTGATCCGCCCCTACTATAGAGAACTCCTTATTCTTTAATTCCTGACCTTGATGATCTTGTTGGGTGCCTTCACCACATAGATGCCTCGGGGCAGGGCACTGATGTCAACGCTGGCTTCTCCTGCTTCGTCGGCTGCTATCGACGACACCATGACGCCGTCGATGGTGTAGACCGCGATGCGGCTGCCCGCCTTCAGGCCTTTGAAGGCGGCTTGTCCGAAGGCTACGCTGACATCGGGGGTTGATGGACTCTCCACCTGACGGATGGCAACAGGCTCCTCGGAGAAGGAATAGCTGACGCCGTCGAGCGGTGTGGACAACTCGCGCTCGCCACATGTGAGCACCAG
>DGHX01000030.1:2423-3403 GCA_002392835.1 Prevotella sp. UBA3837
TCGCTCAGGGCAAACTCTGCCTGGGAACCGTCGCTCATGGTGAGCAACAGGTACTGCGCCCGCGCCGTGAAGGGCAGTGCCAGCAGGGCAGCGAGCAACAGGGCTTTGATCATTCTTTTTCTTTTCATTGTCGTAATTGGTATTTAATAATTGAAAGGGTTTTTTATGAAAGGAGTTCCGGAGTTTTCTTTGTAGGGGCATATCGGCCATTCGCCCCGTTTGCCTATCGTGTTTTCTATTCTGATTTGCGGGCGGAGAGGTTGTTTCGCCCTTGTAATCGGGCCCCGGCCCTCAGTGAACAATCCTCTTCTTCGACATCTTCAGCTTCATGTCCACGCGGTTCATACTGTCGGGCTGCACGATAATGAGGCTTTTTACGCCGTTGAAGATGTAGCGGTAGTCGTAGGTTTCGTGCACCTCAGACGTTGATGCCTCGTAGATGCCAGGCGGCACCGTGAAGGTGGCCATGCCGCTGGCGTCGGTGGAATCGACAAACACCGATGCCAAGGCGTCGCGCAGTTCCACGCGCGCTCCTGCGTAGGGGTCGACGCTGTTTTCGGGATACACCAGCCGGACGCTCAGCGTGCACACCTCCAACGTCTCGTCGTAGTGGCACGAGGAGAGCGCAAGGCCGAGCAACAGGCTCAGCAATAGCAGCGGTGTATGGTGAACCCACCCCTGCCCCTCCCCAAGGGAGGGGTTCTGCAGGGCGGCGAGCAGCTGGTTTGCTTTGTATTTCATCATTCTGTGGTTCAATGGGTGTTTCAGAGTTTCAGGCGGAGCGAAAGGCCGTAGTAGTAGCTGGGAATGTAGTTGCTGCCGAAGAGCGAGGTCTCCAGTCCGGTCTGCGACGAGCGCACGCGACTCATGTTGTTGAAGAAGTTATTGGCATAGAACGACACCGACACGTGGTCGCCAATCTCCTTGGTCACGCTGAGGTTGGCCGAACAATAGGGCGACAGCCGGTTGGGATTCATCAC
>DGHX01000073.1:0-1229 GCA_002392835.1 Prevotella sp. UBA3837
TGCAGATGGACATCATCCGAGAAAATCAAGACAACCTGATACCCGTCTGGTATCTGGCAGAGAACTACACCACGATGTCGCATCAGGAACTGTACCCCTGGATTCAGCCCGGCCTGCCCTACGCCGACCATGTGGCCCTGCAGCCCGCACGAGCCTACTACGAGGGACTCGGGCAGCGACTGCCGGGCAAGCTGTTTGCGGATGCCGCCTGCATCGACACCGCGGGAGTGAGCCATCGCCTGAGCGAATACATCGGGCACGGCGACTATGTGGTGCTCTACTTCTGGTCATCCATGAACTACATCACGCGCAACGGCACCAAGGTCATGAAACAACTCCATAAACAGTATGCCGGCAAGAACCTGCGAGCCATCGGACTCTCCATCGACACCAATAAAGATGTCTGGCAACAATACATCAGGAGCCGCAAGCTGACCTTCGACCACCTGTCGACACCCGAGGGCAATCCCCATGCCGACCTATGGGACCAGGAACTGCTCAAGGCCTACGGCATCCACTCGCTGCCCGAGACCATCATCTTCGGGCCTGACGGGCGCATCGTCTGCACAGGATTGACGGGCGACGAACTGCTGCAGAAAATAGCAAGCCTGCCTGTCAAGTAGACAAAACAACTATCTTAATAACAACCCTATGAAGAAAAGTATTCTGATACTCTTCTTAGCCCTTGGTGTGTCTGCACTTTGGGGCCAAGAAGCAGAGAAAGAGAGGAACATCTGGCTGCACGGCCGAGTATGCGATTCCTTCACTAAAGCCCCCGTACCGAAAGGCGGACGGGCCTCACTGCTACGGGCAGACTCTACCGTCGTGCAGGACACCATCTCGCTGATGGAGCGCAGTAGCTACATAACGGGCAGCAAGCGTACCGTCAGCATGGAGTACCCTCTTATCATCCGTGAGCCAGGCCGATATATCATCAAGGTGGAACATCCCAACTACGAGACCGCTTATGTGCCCTACGTGGTGAAGCGCATCGGCCGACGGGTGAGGGAAATCGAAGGCCCGCCCGTCTACATGAGGAAAGCCGCCAAGGCCCATCACCATGAGGGCGGCGAACTGGACGAGGTGGTGGTCAAGGCCACAAAGGTAAAGATGGTGTGGCGCGGCGACACCTTAGTATATAATGCCGATGCGTTCAACGTGCCGGAGGGCTCCATGCTCGACGGCCTCATCAAGCAATTGCCGGGCGTAGAACTGACGGAGGAGGGCGA
>DGHX01000073.1:1283-3456 GCA_002392835.1 Prevotella sp. UBA3837
TTCGTCAACGGCAAGAAGGTGGACAACCTGACGCTGAACGGGGCCGACTTCTTCAAGGGCAAGAACAAGGTGATGCTCGAAAACCTGCCCTACTACACGGTGAAGAACGTGGAGGTGTATAAGAAGCAGACCGACTGGCAGAAGTTTGTCGGCAACAACGACGAAGACAAGAAGGAATATACGATGGACGTGGTGCTGAAGCGCGAATACCGCATCGGGGGTACGGCCAATCTGGAGGCGGGAGCCGGAACTGACGAGCGCTACCGGCTGAAGGGCTTCGGACTGCGCTTCACCGACCATACGCGGGCGGTGCTCTTCGGTGGAGCGAACAATGTGAACGAGAGCATCGACTTCGATGACGAGGGCAAGGACAAAGGCAAGACCAACCAGGCAGGCAACCGTCACTTCAAGCAGGTGGGCGGCATGTTCATGGTCAACAGCATGGAGGGCCGCCTGCAGAACAATACCGAGGTGCGGGCCGAGTGGAAGAACGACCGCGCCGAAACGCGCACCAATGGCGAGACTTATCTCAACAGCGGCTCCACCTTCTCGAAGTCGGAGGGTACTCGCCGCGACATGCCTGCCAGCTTCAGTCTGAGAAACCAACTGCGTCTCCGCACGAAAGTCTACTTCAACTCATGGTTCAATCTGGACTATGAGCGGCAGAAGTCGGAGAGCGACAGTTGGTTGCTGACAGCCGACGACCAGCTGTTTGCCGACAGCATCAACAGCGTGCGCAGCCGCTCATGGAACAGACAGGGCCGCCTGCGGGGCAATTTGCACAATAACCTAACATTCAAACTGCCGTCGGGCGACAACATCGACTTCTCCTTGTCTGGTAACTACCAGCGTGCGTTCAGCCCCGAGAGTGAGAGTTGGCGCCACTACACCTATTATAAATTAGGCACCACCGACTATCAGCACCGCCGCACGGAATCGCCGTCGGACAACTACTCAGTGAACGCCCGCATCAGTTACAACCTGCACCTGATGGAAAACTTCACCCTGTCGCCCTACTACGGCATCAGCCCCTCACGCCGCAACAACGACGACCTGGAATATCTGGCCACCAGCGAGACGCTGCCCCTGCTGCCCGACCTCGACAACACCCGCTACCAGACCACGCAGGGCTTTAAGCACAACACGGGAATGGACATCAGCTACTACACTATTGGAAAGAAAAACGGCTGGGTCTTTAATGCCCACTTCAACCTGCCCGTCTCGTTCGACCGCCAGCGCATGAGTTATGATAGCGAGCCCTTCCAGACCAGCCTCACCCGCCATTATACGACATTCCAGCCCTTCGTCTACTTCTTTCTGGACAACCGTAAGACCAAGGGACGCAGCAAGAGCTTCAATGCCCGATATAATATGTCACAGATGACGCCGTTCATCCACAACCTCATCACGTTTCCCAACACCACCAATCCGCTGTACGTCCGACTGGGCAATCCCGACCTAAAGATGGAGACGCAACACCTATTCTTTACCGAATACACCGCCCGCATCGACTCCATCGACCAGCAGTTCCGCATACAACTGGAGGCCAAGGCCAAGCGCAACGCCTTTGCACAGGGCTACACCTACGACCCCGTGACGGGCATCCGCACCTACCGCTCGGAGAATATCAAGTCGGGCAACTGGAGGCTGTCTTCCCAGATGAACTACAGCCGTGCCTTGGGAACCAGGAAACTGTTCCGCATAGAGAACGAACTGCGCCTGTCCTTGGAAAAGAGCACCGACCTGGCCGCCGTCAGCGGCAACACTTCCACGGAGCTGAGCCGCGTCACCACCACCTACACCCGATGGAAACCCCGCCTGCGCTACCAGAAGGGCAACTTCAACTGCACCCTGCGCGGCGAACTGGCCTGGCAGCACCTGCACCGCAGCCTTGCCATCAACGGTTTACCCGTCAACATCTGGAACTTCTCCTACGGCCTCTACGCCCAATATAAGTTACCGCTTAACTTCACCATCGACACCGACTTTGACCTGTACCATCGCCGAGGCTACACCGACGCAGAGATGAACGATAACCGTGTCTATTGGAATGCCTCCGTGACGAAATCGCTGGCCAAAGGACAGTGGGTACTGAAGCTGCGTACCTACGACCTGCTGGGCCAGATTAGCAACCTGCGCTATAGCATCAACGCACAGGGCCGCACCGAGACAT
>DGHX01000152.1 GCA_002392835.1 Prevotella sp. UBA3837
TGGCAGCCTACCACTTTGAACGCGGACAACATGCCGAGGCCATCGACCAACAGCGCAAGGCTCTGGCCATAGAACTACAGGTGCTGGGACCCGAACATCCATCCTACGCCCAGGGACTCTGCAGAATGGCCGTCTTCTTCCTGGCCAACGAGCAGCCCGACTCGGCAGAAGCCTACGCCTACAAGGCCACCGGCCGCTACACAAACGTCATTCTGAACACCTTTGCCGACCTGACTTCCAGCGAGCGCGACATCTATTGGCAGAAGGTGAAGCCATGGTTTTCCAACACACTGCTGCAGATGGCGGCTAAGAGTCCCACCAGCCAGATGATTTCAAGCGCCTACAACGGCACGCTGCTGGCGAAGGGACTGTTGCTGAAAAGTGAGCAGGAAATGGTAAACATGCTGATGGAAAGCGGTGACGAAACGGCAGTGAGCGACTATAAAAGCCTTCAGGCGAGCCGCACCCTGCTCCTCAATCAGTTTGAGCTGCCGAAAAGCCAGCGCACGCTGAACACCGACTCATTGCAGGCTGTCATAACGAGACAGGAACGACGGCTGGTGCGCCGATCGAAGACCTATGGCAACTTCACCCGTCAGCTGCGCATAGAATGGCAGCACATAGCAGCCGCGCTGGGGTCGCAGGATGTAGCGGTGGAATTCGTGCGCTACCGCTCGCAGGACGACGGCACAGGAAGATACGCGGCCCTGGTCGTAGGTCCACGCTGGCGCCATCCCCAGTTCATCCCCCTCATGGACGACAGTCAGCTACGCGCCATCGGTGCCAAGGAAGTGTACACCACGCCAAAACTGTCGGCCCTCGTATGGCAGCCCCTGACGGACTATCTGAAGAAAGCCCGCCGCGTGTTCTTCGCACCGGCCGGCGACCTCTACAACATCGCCATTGAATCACTGCCACTGTGGAAAGGTGATGACGACGAGGTGATGTCCGACCGCTGGCAGCTCTACCGTCTGTCGTCGACACGCGAGCTGGTCCTCAACAATCCTCAGCGGCGGGCTAAAGGACAGCGGCCCGCGTCGGCCATGGTCATTGGCGGCATTACCTATGACTCAAGGGCTGAGACGGGGACTCAGCTTACGCAAAACCCGACACAGACAACGCTGACAAACACACAAGAAACGCTGGCGGGGAAGAACGGGGAACTGGCAGATGTTCTCTTGAGTCCTACCACGGACGACGCCATGGAAGAGGTTCCCTTTGAGAACGAAGGGCACAACGGACTGAAATACCTGCCGGGAACAAAAAGAGAAGCCGAGGAAATTGTCGGTGTCTTACGTGCCGACAGCATACCGACGGTGCTCTGCATGGCCGAAACGGCAACCGAACAAACACTGAAAGCCCTGTCAGGCCATGCACCCAGTCTGCTCCACATTGCCACCCACGGCTTCTACTGGACGGAAGACGACATCAAGGCCACCGCCATTGATGAGCGCCTGCAGTTCCTCTCTTCGGACGCGTTCAAGGGCGACAACGATAAGGCCCTGACGCGTTCAGGCCTGTTCTTTGCAGGAGCCAACCGCGCCCTTCTTGGCTGGGCAGGGGCACGACAAGGAGGCAACAACGGCGTGCTCACGGCAAAAGAGATATCACTGCTCGACCTGCGCGGTCTGGACATGCTGGTGCTCTCGGCCTGCCAGACAGGACTCGGGCAGGTGACGGGCGATGGTGTGTTCGGGCTGCAGCGCGGATTCAAGAAAGCGGGAGCACGAACCATGCTGATGAGTCTGTGGAAAGTAGACGACACCGCCACACGACTGCTGATGGGACTCTTCTACAAGAACCTGACCGAGGGTAAGACCAAGCATGAGGCCCTGCGACTGGCACAGCACGAGCTGCGCACCATGCAGGAGGTGCCCACTAACCGGCGCGGTCGACACGCCATATCGTCGAGAGCCAAACGCGCCCGCAAAAAAGCTGCACGAAGGCCCTACGAAGACCCCTACTATTGGGCTGCCTTCATTCTGCTCGATGCCATCGACGGGAGGCCTTGACTTTTTAGGAGTTGCAGGAGTTCAGGAGTTACAGGAGTTACAGACGACACTTTAAGCACAGGAATCCTTTCAGGAGCCAAAAGAACTATTGTCTGTAACTCCTGTAACTCCTGAACTTCTGCAACTCCCCAAAAGTCTCTTTCATCCTACATAAGGAGCCGCTGGCGCGCCTCTTCCTGAGCTTCGATGACACGGTCGCACCACTGGTCGAAGTCGGGATCGGGCTGCTGACACTCGGGATGGCTGAGAATGTGGCGCACACAACGGCGCACGCCTTCATCGAAACGCACATGTGCCTGGAAACCCGGCACCACACGCTTCAGCTTCTCACAGTCAAAAACCACCGTGGCAGCCTTGTCGCCCAGCAGGTTGCCCTCCACATCGTAGGCCGTAGGCGCCACACTGGCGAGGAACGAAGACGACACATAGTAGGGGTGGAATTCAGCATCGAGCGCCTCTGCGACGGTGGCATAGATCTGATTCCATGTCAGCGACTCGTCGCTCATAATCTGGAACGCCTCGCCGATGGCGTGGGGATTGCCCAGCAAGCCTATGAAACCACGGGCGAAATCCTCGTTCCATGTGAGTGTCCACAAAGAGCTGCCGTCGCCATGCACCAGCACAGGCTTGCCCTCCATCATGCGACGGAGCACCTGCCAACTGCCGTTCAGTCCATGCAGCCCCACGGGAACGCTGCGCTCACAATAGGTGTGGCTGGGGCGGACAATGGTGACAGGAAAGCCCTCTTCACGGTAGAGTCGCCAAAGAAGCTGCTCGCAGGCTATCTTGT
>DGHX01000147.1:0-202 GCA_002392835.1 Prevotella sp. UBA3837
TGCCAGTCGTTCTTCGGCACGCCGGTCACGATGTTGTCGGTGGTCAGCGTCCAGTGGGGACCTATGCAGCTGTTCTCCACCCAGATGTTTCGGTTCTGCGGGGTGAAGGCTATGTGGGTCTCGGCGTTCTGCACGAAGATGCTGGGGTGCGGCTTGCGGTCGTGGTGCATGATGAGGCGCTGGTCGCTGACCACATTCTGCA
>DGHX01000147.1:333-3396 GCA_002392835.1 Prevotella sp. UBA3837
CGGCCACGCTGAGCTGGCGCAGCTCGGGGTCGTCGAGCTCGGGGTCGGTGCCCAGACAGCGGCCGAAGTCGGAGTATAGGTCGTAGTAAGTGAAGAGTGATGAGTGATGAGTGATGAATCTGCTGCCGCTGTCCTTTTTGCTGCCGCTGTCTGAATATGCTTCTGGAGCCGCGCGTTTCATGAGCAGCTGTACGGCGCGGTCGCTGAGGAGCCACACGCCGATGTCAGTCAGGAAGAGGTGGTCGCGCTGCAGCTGTGCCAGCCTTTCGGTGCTGGGCTTCTGCAGCATGCGCTCCAGCTGCTGCGGTGTGTGGCGGTCGCTGAGGAACACGCCGTGGTGGCTGGCCACGGCGGCNNGGTCGTGAAGCAATTCGTTGAGGGTCTCGACAGACGGCTTCTGCAACATGCATTTCAGCACCGATGGGTTTTCGCGCGTAGAAACAAATACTCCGTGGTTCTTGGCTATCTCGGCATCGAGCCACAGGCCGTAGCACACCACGTCGGCCTGGGGCACGGGGGGCAGGGGCTGACTGGTGCGTATGAACACGTCGCCGCTGACCACCATGGTGTTCAGCCCCTCGGGGGTCTGCTGCATGATGCGCTCGTAGAGGGGCAGCTGCAGCGACAGCAGGTCCTGCCCCAGCCGCTGGCCACGCTCCCAGCGGAACACGGGGATGGGCGTGAGCAGCTTGCCTGAGGGAGCATAGGCGGGCAGCCGGCGGCTCTGGCCTCCGGCATGTATTATGATACGCTTCGAGCGAGCGAGCCAGGCTGAGAAGTCTGCCCCACCCTCTTCATCGAGGAAGGCCTGCTGCAGCAGCCAGGCGGTGCCGCCGCCGCTGCCCACACGGTGACCCTCAGGGTCGCAGGTGCAGAAGTACTCGTCGGGCGAAAGGCCCGTGATATCGTGAAACACCGTATGCCCACTGGCGCTCGGGCGCACCAGGTTGGGCGGCAATGACAGCAGCTTTTTCATGTACAAAGAGTTTTAGCATGCAAAAATAATCATTTCTTCGGAAAAAGCAGCATTTTCTGCCGAAAAAGTTGTACTTTTGTGGCGTAAAACCATAAATAGCAAAAGAACATGAAGATAGGAATCATAGTGGCCATGGACCGCGAGCTGCAGCAGCTGCGCCAGGTCTTTGCGGGCAGCGACGTCATTGTAGAGAAATGTGGCATAGGCAAGGTGAACGCCGCACTGGGCGTTCAGCGCCTCATCAACGAGCACCGCCCCGACTGCGTCATCTCGTCGGGCTGCGCCGGCGGCAACGGCGACGAGGTGAACGTGCAGGACATCGTGGTGAGCACCGAGCTCTGCTACCACGACGTGTACTGCGGCCGTGCCGAGGACGGCGGCCCCGCCTACGGCCAGGTGCAAGGCCTGCCCGCACGCTTCAGCGCCGACCCCTACCTGCTGGGCAAGGCCCGCGAGCTGAGCCAGAGCGGCGACAGCGGCGTGAGCATCCACCCGGGCCTCATCGTCACCGGCGACTGGTTCGTAGACTCACGCGAAAAAATGCGCAGCATCGTAGAGCACTTCCCCGAGGCCCGCGCCGTAGACATGGAGTCGGCGGCCATCGCCCACACCTGCTACCTGAACCAGGTGCCCTTCATCTCGTTCCGCGTCATCAGCGACGTGCCGCTGCGCGACACCCATGCACAGCAGTACCACGACTTCTGGGCGAAGGTGGCACAGGAGTCGTTCAGCACCACGCGGGCCTTCGTAGAGCGGCTCCGGGCCTGAGTATAAGCGAGCAGGTAATAAAAGAAAAAGTGCTGCCCTTGGTTATCACAACTGGGGCAGCACTTAAAACGATATTAATAACTAAAAACCTTTCTCTAAAACATTGTTTCCCTAAACAATCCTTTTTTACCTAAAAGGCTAAAACCTACTGAAACTAACAATCTAAAAACTTACCTAATAACTAACAACTATTGAATGAATCTATTTTTTTGCCTAATGTTGTTGCCTTTCACAAGGCTTTATGTACAACTTCTTACCTTATTTACTAACTAATACCTTTATGGTGTCCTATTGAAGTATTTTTTATCGTTTTGTCCTTTTGACGATGCAAAGGTACGACGAAAATCGGAACGGCGCATCATCTTTGACCGTTTTTTACCACAAAAGTGGCTGATTATTGACGCAAATCAATGCGCGTGTGTGCGGGCACACCTAATTTGTGCCCGCAAACAGCTCTTTTTCCACCATGTTGGTAAGCTCTACGAACTGTGGTATGCTGAGCTGCTCGGGGCGCTGCGTCATGAAGGGCGAGGCAAAGAGGGGGCTGGCGGTGCGCTGGGCGCCGTCGAGCTGCTCGCGGGTGAACAGCTGGCGCAGACTGACGCGCAGCATCTTGCGACGCTGGTTGAAGGTGGTCTTCACCACACGGCGGAACAGCTGCTCGTCGCAGTCGAGGTGGGTCACCGCGTTGCGCACCATGCGTATGACGGCGCTCTGCACCTTGGGCGGCGGGTTGAAGACCGACGGCTCTACGGTGAAGAGGTACTCCACGTCGTACCATGCCTGTATGAGCACGGACAGGATGCCGTACTGCTTCGAGCCGGGCTTGGCGGCCATGCGAAGGGCCACCTCGTGCTGTATCATGCCGGTGCAGCAGGGTATGAGGTCGCGGTTGTCGAGCATCTTGAAGAATATCTGCGACGAGATGTCGTAGGGGTAGTTGCCGGTGAGCACGAACTGCCGGCCACCGAACAGCTGGCGCAGATCCATGCGCAGGAAGTCGCCGTAGATGATCTCTGGTGACGACCCGTCACCTTCCACCTTCCACCCTTCACCAGAAACCTTCCACCCGTACTTCTCTGACAGGTAGCTGACGCTCTCGCGGTCTATCTCCACCACCTTCAGCGGGCGGGGCTTCTCGGCCAGGAACTGCGTCATGACGCCCATGCCGGGACCTACCTCTAAGACAGGCAGCTCGGCGTAGGGTTCGTCAACGGTGTCGGCAATGCGGCGGGCAATGGAAAGGTCGCAAAGGAAATGCTGGCCCAGGTTCTTTTTTGGTCGTACTTGCTTCATGGGAGTGAGGAGTTAGGAGTTAG
>DGHX01000147.1:3534-5489 GCA_002392835.1 Prevotella sp. UBA3837
TAAGCATTAAGCATTAAGCATTAAACATTGACGTGATGCTGGCCATGTACGGCGTGAGCACCTTGGCGTGCCAGGCTCCCCATCGGCTGATGGCGTTGTGGCA
This sequence comes from Prevotella sp. UBA3837, assembly GCA_002392835.1. Lineage (GTDB taxonomy): Bacteria > Bacteroidota > Bacteroidia > Bacteroidales > Bacteroidaceae > Prevotella. The sequence continues at coordinate 3,638 of DGHX01000147.1, forward strand.
GTAGGTGACGATGAGACGGCGTCGTGCACGCGTGATGGCCACGTAGAACTTTCGCGCCTCCTCGCCGGCTTTGGCTTCGTAGGATGCGTATGGGCTGGGGTACTTCCCGTCGACGGCATCGTAAACGACGACGGTGTCGAACTCCAGGCCCTTGGCCTTGTGCACGGTGCTGACGAAGACGCGCTCGGTCATGCTCGACGAGCCGCACAGGTCAGCCTCCTTCAGTGTGCACAGCTCGGCGTAGTGCCCAGCCAGCTGCAGGGCCAGACAGGTGGTCTGCTGCTGCTCGGCGGGGGTGAGCAGGTCGCCGTCTATATATTTAATAATGTATTTCAGCTTCGGCAGGTCGGTCATCAGCCGCTCGGCAGTGAAGTAGCGGTAGGCATGCAGCAGCTCGGCGCTGAGGGGCGACCCGTCACCCTCAACCCTCCACGCTTGGTACAACCGCTTCCGTGCCTCGTGGTACAGCGGGCCGTAGAGGCGGCTGAAGGTCAGCAGCTTCTGGCGGTGCCGGCTGAGGAACTCCAGCTGGCGGCCCATGATGCTGCGGCCCAGGTCGTAGCAGTGCGTGGCTAAGCTCAGCGTGGCCAGTATGTCGTCGTTGGCCAAGTGCGAGTTATGCCCCTCCAGGCTGAGCTGCACCAGCAGGTCGCGCAGCTTGTAGCTGGGCTGCCGGGGGTGCAGCAGCCGTGCCAGCTTCAGCGTGTCGAAGTAGGTGGGCCACAGGCTGTGCATGCTCAGCTGAGGTGCATAGCGCTGCATGTTGTGCTCCATGATCTGGTAGTCGTAGGTGGTGTTATGGCCCACGATGGCGCATCCCTGGGCAAACTGCACGAAGCGCTGCAGGGCCTCGGCGGGCTGCAGGTGTGGGTGCTGTCGGTACTCGTCGATGAGGGGGTTCTCCACGTCGCCCAACATCTCGGGCAGGGGCCGTGTGGTCTCAATGAACAGGTTCAGCTCGTCGGTGACGCGCCCTTGGCTGACACGCACGGCGGCTATCTGCACCACGTCGTCGCTAAGCACGTCAAGGCCCGTCGTCTCGGTGTCGAAGATGACGAGTTCCTGCTGCTCGTATGCCTTCACAAACTCGGCCACGTAGGTGGTGGTGCCGTCATAGAGGAGCACGTCGGATGGTGCTATGGCCAGGTGCTGCATGGCGCTCACAGCCTGTCGTGCCGAGCTGTTCGAGGCATACACCTGCAGTCCGCTGAGCAGGTGTGCCCACGCCAGGAAGCTGTGGTCGGCTGAGAGCACGCCTAAGTGTGCCAGCAGCAGGCGCATGGGCGGCGTGGCGAAGAAGTCGGTGCCCGATATCTTGAAATGCGGCAGCTGTCCCAGGGCTGCGCTCACCTCGTCGGCATCGTTGTTGAAGGCCACCACGACGGCGATGCTCTCCTCGGGGTGCTGCTCGTAGAGGTGGTTCACGCAGCGTGCCACCATGTTGGCCTCGTCAATGTTGGTGGGGGCCTCCATCAGCTGCACGTCGCCCCCCTGGCGTGGTGTGTGGTTGCTGGTGGTGGGCAGCAGCGCGGGGTCTATGCCCAGCTGCCACTGGGCGTAGCGGTTGAACACGTCGAGCAGGTACTGCGGCGAGCGGTAGTTCTGGAAGAAGTTGTAGAAGTGGTCTTCGCCGCATCGCTGCCGCAGCATGGCCAGTGTGTCGGTCTTAGCCCCCATGAACGAGAAGATGGCCTGCTGCGCGTCGCCCAGGTACACCACGGTGGCACCGGGTGCTGTGAAGGCGTCGACGATGGCCAGCTGCAGGGGGTTCAGGTCCTGCACCTCGTCTATCTGCAGCCAGCTGTACTGGTGGGGGGTTGCGGCGATGGCATCGCCGGGAACGGAAGAAGGG
>DGHX01000147.1:5547-8545 GCA_002392835.1 Prevotella sp. UBA3837
CATCGCCGGGAACGGAAGAAGGGGCTTGCGCCGAGGAGGGGGTGGCGGCGATTTCCGAGGCTGTGAGGGTCTCGTAGGTGGTGAGCAGCAGGTCCTCGAAGTCAAGCAGGTCGTTCTGCTCCTTGTAGCGCTCATACTGGCGGGCGGCATACAGCTGGCTGAGCAGCTGGCGGGCGTCGGGGCTCAGCTGTGCCGGTTCGTCGCGGTAGAAGTCGGACTGCATGTACAGCTGTGTGGCGCTCTGCTGGGTATAGGGCAGGTGGTAGGCCATGCACAGCTCGTTGAGCAGGCGCGGGCTGAGCACCTCGCGGTGCACCACGAGATGGCTGGGGTACTGCTGTCGGCACTGCCGCATGAGGTGCTGCAGGTTGATGATCTGCGAGTAGCGCTGGCGGCTGCGGCTGTCGTCGAGCACGCGCAGCTCGTCCTCGCCCAGGTAGTCGGCAATGATGCTGATGCTGGTGTCAGTGTCAATGACGGCGCTGTTGCCGGCCACTATGTGCTCGTTGAAGAGGTAGTGCAGGCAGAAGCGGTGCACGTTGCCCACGAAGAGGCTGTCGAGGGTGGAGGATGACGGGTGGAGGGTGCCTATCCTTTCGCGCATGGCCCTTGCTGCGCGGTTGGTGAAGGTGAGGCATGCCATCTGCTCCACCGGGGTGCCGTGGCTGATGGCGTGGGCTATGCGCCCGGCCAGCACGGCCGTCTTGCCGCAGCCCGGCGGGGCCAGCACCAGGTGGTGGCCTCCGGTGGCGCTGATGACGCGCTGCTGCTCGGTGTTGAACGTCGGCTGCTGCATGGGCTCAGTGGTTGGCAAAGAACTGGGCCAGCAGTGGTATGGTGATCACGCTGCACAGTGTGGTGATGAGCGTCAGCTCGGTGATGAGCGTGGTGTCGCGTCCGTGCTTCAGGCAGAGTATGGTGCCGTAGGTGGCCACGGGCATGGCTATGATGACGGTGTTCAGGCTGACCACGAAGGGGCTGAAGCCCAGCGCCTGGCAGAGGAAGTAGAGCCCCATGGGCAGCAGGAACAGGCGAAAGAGGGTGGTCAGGTAAACGGTGCTGTTGCCCAGCATGGTCCGTGCCGGCAGCTGCGACATGCTGCTGCCTATGATGAGCAGTGCTCCGGGCACGGTGATGGCTCCGAGCATGCTCAGCGGCTGGCTGATGATGCGCGGCACATGGCTGATGCCCAGCACCACGATGGCTATGGCGGCGTAGGCGGCCAGCATGGGCGAGCTGTAGAGCACGCTCGGGTGGAAGGCCCATCGCCCTGCCCCACCCTTGCCGTCAGCGCCGCCCTCCTTGCTGCCCGTGATGAGCATGGTGCCCATGGTGAACACGGCAAAGGTGTTCACCACATTCAGCACGGCGGCGTAGAACACCGCCTGGTGTCCAAAGATAGAGGCGGCTATGGGGTAGCCGATGAAGCCGACGTTGCCAAACATCAGTGCGAAGCCCACCACGCCCTCGTCGCTGCGCCGGCGTGTGAGCAGCCGCGGCAACAGCAGGGCCACGACGCCCAGCACCACGTAGGTGAGCACGCTGATGGCCAGCAGCGGCAGCACCATCGCGCGGTCGGGCAGCTGCTCGCCCATGGTAGACGACAGGATGAGGGCCGGACAGGTAAAGTCGACGATGAGCCCCGACAGCTTCTTGTCGAAGTCACCGCCCATATAGCCCAGCCTCGCCGCTGCATAGCCCACGCCCACGAGTGCCACCAGCACCAGCATTATCTCGATGTTATCCATTTTACAGCTGCAAAGGTACAAAAGAGTTAGGAGTTAGGAGTTAGGAGATAGGAGTTTTTTTTGCTGCAAAGGAATAAAAAATGTTAACTCTGCTATTTAAACTCACTTCTCTCCGCTCCTAACTCCTAACTTTTAGCTATCTTTGCACCCATGATTGGCAATAGCAGACTCCAGACGGCCCTGAAGATAGCACTGCCCCTGTTGCTGGGCGGTGCCATTCTGTACTGGATGTACCGTGGCTTCGACTTCAGCCAGGTGCGCCAGGTGGTGCTTCACGAGATGGACTGGACGTGGATGCTGCTCTCCTTTCCCTTCGGCATCCTGGCCATGGCACTGCGCGGCTGGCGCTGGCGTCAGACGCTGGCGCCGGTGATGAACGATGACACAGCGGGCGGCGATTCTCCCGCCGCCGGGTCGGCTAATAGCCCTCGCAACAGCGTCACGGTGAACAGCATCTTCCTCAGCTATGCCGCCTCGCTCGTGGTGCCCCGCATCGGCGAGTTCACGCGCTGTGCCGTGGTGAAGCGCTGGGAGGGCGTGTCGTTCACCCGCGCCCTGGGCACGGTGGTCACCGAGCGCATGGTCGACATGCTGCTCATGCTGCTCATCGTGGGCCTGACGCTGCTGCTCGAAATGAGCACCTTCGGCACCTTCTTCCGCCAGACGGGCACCACGCTGAGCGGCATCCTCAGCGGCTTCAGCTGGGCCGGCTGGCTGGTCACCGCCATCTGCCTCGTGGCCATGGCCATCCTGTTCTACGTGCTGCTGCGCCACCTGAAGATATATAATAAGGTAAAGACGACGGTCAGCGACATGTGGCAGGGGGTGACGTCGCTGCGCAGCGTCAGCAACGTGTGGCTCTTCCTGCTCATGACCGTGGCCATCTGGGTGTGCTACTTCCTGCACTACTACCTCACCTTCTTCTGCTTCGACTTCACGCGCCACCTCAGCCTGTCGGCAGCGCTGGTCACCTTCGTCGTGGGCAGCATCGCCGTCATCGTGCCCACACCAAATGGTGCCGGACCGTGGCACTTCGCCGTGAAGACGATGCTCATCCTCTACGGCGTCGCCGACAGCCAGGCCCTCTACTTCGTGCTCATCGTGCACACCGTGCAGACGCTGCTCGTGGTCCTGCTCGGCATCTACGCCTGGCTTAGGCTCAGCTTTATAATGCGTAATTCTTAATGCTTAATTCATAATGCTTAATGCTTAATTGAAAGACTATATAAATAACTCAACTTTCGCAAGTT
>DGHX01000147.1:8712-11550 GCA_002392835.1 Prevotella sp. UBA3837
CCTTTAACTCCTTTAACTCCCCAAAGTTGAGCGAATGCGAAACTTGAACTATATAATACATCTCAAATCTCAACCCTTAAATCACTCAGATGATAGAAGTAAAGAACCTGTGCAAGAGCTTTGACGACAAGGATGTGCTGCGCGACATCAGCACCACCTTTCGCGACGGCATCACCAACCTCATCATCGGCCAGAGCGGCAGCGGCAAGACGGTGCTGATGAAGAACCTGGTGGGACTGCTGGAGCCTACCAGCGGCCAGGTGCTCTACGACGGTCGCGACTTCGTAAGCATGTCGAAGCGCGAGAAGGTGCGCATGCGCCGCGAGATGGGCATGATCTTCCAGAACGCCGCCCTCTTCGACTCGCTGACGGTGCTGGAGAACGTGATGTTCCCGCTCGACATGTTCTCGCAGATGACGCTGCGCGAGCGCCAGCGGCGTGCACAGGACTGTCTGGCCCGCGTGAACCTGACAGACGCGGACAAGAAATTCCCGGGCGAGATCAGCGGCGGCATGCAGAAGCGTGTGGCCATAGCCCGCGCCATTGCCCTGCAGCCGAAGTACCTGTTCTGCGACGAGCCGAACAGCGGACTGGACCCGAAGACGAGCCTGGTCATCGACGAGCTGCTGCACAGCATCACGCACGAATATCAGATGACCACCATCATCAACACCCACGACATGAATTCCGTCATGGGCATCGGCGAGAACATCCTCTTCATATATGAAGGCCGCAAGGAGTGGCAGGGTGTATCGGCCGAGGTGATGAACAGCAGCAACCAACGGCTCACCGACTTCATCTTCGCCAGCGAACTGCTGAAAGAGATGCGGCAGGCATACGTACCCGCCGGGGGAGTGAGGAGTTAGGAGTGAGGAGTTAGGAGTGAGGAGTTAGGAGTGAAGTTTCCAAAGAATAGTGGAGCTATGCCCCGCTGCCGCCTCCTTTTCAAACTTTACCCGTAGGTATGCACCGATGCTCCCTGTGCCGCGGGCAGGTAGTTGATGCCCCACCAGCACATCTGCAGCAGGAGGAAGCATACGACGAGCATCCACAGCGCCACACGCGGCCGGTGGCGGGGGTACAGCCGATAGTGGACGTAGGACAGATAGCCCAGCCAGGTGGCGGCGGCCCACGTCTCCTTGGGGTCCCACGACCAGTAGTGGCCCCACGCCTCCTTGGCCCACAGCGCACCGAAGAGCATGCCGAAGGTCATGAAGCTCAGACCCACATAAACCATATTGTCGACGGAGGCAAGGGCCTCTTTCCACTTTCCACTAAAGAGCATCCATACGGCCATGAGGAAGGCGGCGCCGAGCATGGCATAGGCAAACATGTAAACGATGACATGGGGTGCGAACCAGGGGCTCTGCAGCGCGGGCATGAGCGTCTTGGTGTGTATCTCGGGCTTCAGCAGGTTCACCATGATGAACACGGTGGCCATGATGGTGCTGAACGTCAGTATCCACTTATAGCGCCAGCGTCCGTAGACGAAGAGCCCTGCCACGGGCAGGAACAGCGAGTACCACAGCCGCGTCTCGCCCATGGTGCGCAGGGGCGGGTGCTCCAGGCTTATCCACAAGGCCAGGATGTAGGCGAAGAACACGCCGATGCCACCCACGGTGAGCAGTATGGCCGGCTTGCACTTGCCCCGCCATGCCAGCGCGGCTCCCGCAACCCAAAGAATCAGTGCCGAAACGGCAAAAAATATAAAATTGTTCCACATAACCCTTTTCACTCAACAAAAGTCTCCACAAAACGCTTGCTCATACCGCCAAACCCTTGATGCCTTGCCCAGCAAGGAACTCAGGGAGAGGGGGTGACCTGCTTCTTCCGCCCGATGAACAGCTGCAGCAGTGCCCCGAGCAGCATCATGATGATGCCGGCGTAGACCCACGGCAGCCAGGGGTCTCTGACCAGCTCGAGGATGCTTATCTGGCAGTCGTCGCCGGCATCGGTCAGCCAGTAGTCCTTCTGGTATATCTTCCATCCGTCCACCTCCACCGGCTTGTTCACGTCGATGGTGGCGGCATACTGGTGCATGGTGGCCTGGCTGTAAATCATCACCTCCGAGGCATAGCGGCGCACCGTGGTGCTGTCGGCATACTTCTCGATGATGAAGCGCTTCAGCTCGATGGCTATCGGCAGCTGGTGGGGCTCGTTGTGCTCGTCATAGGCGGTGCGCTCATACTGGTGAAACTGCTCCTCGCCCACCAGCCGGTTGGCCATGTCGGCGTTGTTCGTGGTCCACATCTGCAGCTGCTGCACGTCGGCATTGCCCAGAGTGGCTGTGACGAGGGCCATGAACAGTCCCACGTGGTTCAGCAGGAAGGGCACGTTGCGCCATGCCGGGCGCCTCAGCAGCCGCTTCAGCACCACCAGTCCGAGTATGAGTGCTATGTAGGTATAGCTGAGCACGAAGGGCCAGAAGCGCAGCATGTCGCTCAGCCACGAGCCGCCCGTCTGCTGGCGTGTCAGGCCCATGACGACGGTGAGCGCCGTGGCCACCACCAGCGCGGGCACGGCGGCGCCATAGGTGCCCAGGAAGCGGCAGAAGCGTACACGACTGCCCAGCACGAAGACGACTGCTACGACCAGCAGCAGCACCAGCAGGGCCACCCCGTTCACAGGCCACGCAAACTGCTGCCACTGCACGGGACCGAGGGCCAGGTGCAGCAACAGGCCCACCGCCATGAGGACGGCGGCAATGAGCCAGCCTTTGCCCAGGCCCCATGGCTTCTTGCTTAGTTGCTTTGCCATAATAAATATTTGTCGTTAATTCTTTCGACCACAGATTACGCAGATTTATCAGATTTAGTGTGTGTAAAAAAATAACTTGGT
>DGHX01000147.1:11708-13552 GCA_002392835.1 Prevotella sp. UBA3837
GGGTCAGTATCTTAATCATACCAAGTTATTTTTTTACATTCACTAAATATTTGTCGTTTATTCTTTCGACCACAGATTACGCAGATTTATCAGATTTTTTCTTGTAGAGATTTATAGGAGGATTACACAGATTACTGCGCGCGTAGCAATCAGTGAAATCCTTCAATATCTATGGAAGAAAAAATCTGTGTCATCTGCGAAATCTGTGGTAGAGAAAAGTCCGTGTCATCTGCGAAATCTGTGGTAGAGAAAAGTCCGTGTCATCTGGTCTACCATTTCGTCGAGAAGATGCGCGGCGATATGCTCAGCTGCAGCCATGCCCAGTCCTGCCATTCGTCGCTGCTGCCCGCACCCTTCACGTAGTTGATGGCCGGCTTGGCAAACATCACGCTGTAGCCTCCGCGGAGCGTGACGTCCTTCATCAGGCGTGCCGCAAACTGGACGTCTATCTCATGTCCCAGCGGGCGGTCATTGCCGCGCACGTCCTCCGCCGCCATGAAGTAGTGGTAGTCGGCCTTCAGCCTCACCTTGCTGCCCAGCGTGACGTCCAGTCCGCCATGAATGTCGTTCAGTCCGCAGTACACGTATCCGGGGAAGTAGTCCATGGCGCCGTAGAAGTCGTGGTACGAGCCGTAGAGGCCGTTGAAGGCGTTCACCTTCTGTATGTCCTTGTTGCCGCTCAGGTAGTCGTAGCCGGCATACAAGGCTACAGACTGGCTGAGGTCAAAGAGCAGCCGTGCACTGGCCATCCATGCCTGCACGTCGCGGCCGTCGCTGTTGGTGCCCATCTGGTAGTAGCCGGTCAGGTTCAGCCCCCATTTCATGGGCTGGAAGCTCACGTTGGCGCCCACGGTCTGCTGGTACCAGGTCATGCCGTGCCCCTGGGTTCCCAGCTCACGACCCACGTTGATGCCTATGGCCGAGAGCCTCAGCGGCAGCAGCAGCGACTGGTACTGGTACCACAGCACCTGCATCGACTTGTAGGGCATGGGCCCCGCGTAGTAGTCGCCGCGGTTGTTCTCAGCTGTCTGGTTCATAGCCACTATGCCGTGCAGCCGGTTGTGCTGGTCCTCATAGCCCAGTCGCAGCGCGTCGTGCCAGCTGCCGCTGACGCTCCAGTCCTGGCTGCCCAGCAGGCGCCCGTCGTCATAGTCCAGGGCCATGCGCCCCAGCTGTGCGAAGAAGTGGTCGCCGAAGTTCATGCGCGCCCAGGCCTCGTTCATGGTGGCGCGGCCGTTGTCCTGGTTCATGGCGTCCTGGCCCCACACCCCGGTGTGCTGCACCGAGGCCTTCAGCTGCAGGTTGCTGCGCTTGTAGCTCACCGACAGGCGTGCCCGCTCGTTGATGAAGTTGGCGGCCTGCTCCTGGTCAATGCGCGGGACGATGGCACCGTTGTTGTGCTCGCCGCGGGTGCGCAGCTCAGCGTCGACGGTGAACTCATTATCCTGCTGTGCACTCACGCCAACGGCTGTCAGCGTAGCGACGGCTACTGCCAGTAATAGTCTTTTCATATCGTGGTCTGTATGTCTGCTGAATGTTTTAATTTGCAAAGATAGGCATTAAAATCCACACGGCAAGATGTTGCGCCGTTAAAAATAATTAAACACCAATGCCACGGCACAGCAAGCGGGGTATAGCATTGCGGTGGGCGTTGTAGGTCTCTACGCGCGCACGCGATACGCGCGTGAGCGATGTTTTGGTTGCACCGGAGTTGGTGGAGGGTGGAGGGTAGAGGGTGGATAGCTGATGGGCGAGGGTAGCCGAAGCGAATACCAAAACAAGTTGTTTTGCTGAAAAAGCGGGCCACTTTTTTTCACGAGAGGGCCACTTTTTTTCACGAGCGG
>DGHX01000147.1:13642-13896 GCA_002392835.1 Prevotella sp. UBA3837
CTTTTTTTCACGAGCGGCCCGCACAGAAAAATCCCAGGGCCTGGGATTTTTTTTTCATTGCTCACCACTCACCATTCCAGCTATCCTCCCTCCACCTTCCACCCTCCACCTTCCACCTTCTACCCTCCACCAAATCCGGTGCAACCAAAAAGGCCATCACGCGCGTATCCCGTGCGCGCATGAGCGGCAATGATACTGCGACATTTTGTGCAGAATGTTTTTTTGCTAAAGTTAGTGACCCCACCCCCGACCCC
>DGHX01000129.1 GCA_002392835.1 Prevotella sp. UBA3837
TTCGCTTTTTTTTCGTACTTTTGCAACACGAAGAAACTGAAAGGACATGGAAAGAACACTGAGAATAGGATTCGTGCAACAGGAGAACGTTGCCGACCGTGAGAACAACAAGCAGCGGCTGGCCTCGGCCATAGAGCATCTGGCCCGCGAGGGAGCCCAGCTCATCGTGCTGCAAGAGCTTCACAACGGGCTGTACTTCTGCCAGGTGGAGGACGTCGACAACTTCGACCAGGCGGAGGCCATTCCCGGAGCGTCCACCGAGTTCTACGGAGCGCTGGCCAAAAGGCTCGGCGTGGTCATCGTCACGTCACTCTTCGAGCGCCGCGCCGCCGGCGTCTATCACAACACGGCCGTGGTCATAGAGCGCGACGGAACGATAGCCGGACAATACCGGAAGATGCATATCCCCGACGACCCCGCCTACTACGAGAAGTTCTACTTCACGCCCGGCGACCTCGGCTTCGAGCCCATCCAGACCAGCGTGGGACGCCTCGGCGTCCTCGTATGCTGGGACCAGTGGTACCCCGAGGCCGCGCGCCTGATGGCCCTGCACGGTGCCGAGCTGCTCATCTATCCCACCGCCATCGGCTATGCCACCAGCGACGACGAGGCCGAACAGCAGCGACAGCGAGAGGCATGGACAACGGTCATGCGCGGACATGCCGTGGCCAACGGACTGCCCGTGGTGGCCGTCAACCGCGTGGGCTTCGAACCCGACCCGTCGGAACAGACCGGCGGCATCGCCTTCTGGGGAAGCTCGTTCGTCTGCGGACCGCAGGGCGAGATGCTCCATCGCGCCTCGGAGATGGCCGAGGAGACGGCCGTCGTCGACGTAGACCTGGCACACAGCGAGCAGGTGCGACGCTGGTGGCCGTTCTTCCGCGACCGCCGCATCGACCATTATGGCGATATCCTGAAACGCTGGGCACAATAAACGGGCGCTGGCTTGTCAGCTGAGCCGCAGGAAACTGACAGCTTCAAAGCCGCAAAACGCCTTTTTCGAGAAACAAAGCCATTGATTTCGCTGAACGATTCCATTGATTTTGTTCAACAATTCCATTAGCTTTGTTGAACAAAATCAATGGATTTGTTTCACCCCCCTGCCGTTTTTTCCTCTTCCAACCGCCGTTTTTCCTGTTCATTTCCAGCGGTTTTCTCTGGAAACAAGGACGGGGTGCCCGCTCAACAGTAACAACTGGCGAGGACTGCTGCGCCCCTGCTGGCGACTGCCTTCGGTTTCTCTGGCACTGCATCGCTGCGCTCCTACCCTGCCACGCCGACTCCTGAAAGGTCTGAAACAGAACGAATACGAAACCAGAGGGCTATGGAAAACGCTCGCAGAAGACAGGGGCTTCCACGAGCGTTCCTGTTCTCCCTGGCCGGAGAACGCTCTTCCGGCGTCTGCTACCGGCGCCGTGCCGGCGCGTGGGGCGTCACTCGTCCTCTTGCTTCTTGCCGAACTCGGGGTCTACTTTGATGAACCAGGCCACGACAAACGTCACGCTGCACAGCGCCATCACGATCCAGAAGAACATGCGATAGCCAACGAGCTTCTGCAATTCTCCCGACACCATGCCGGGCAGCATCATCGACAGGGCCATCAGGGCGGTGCACAGGGCGTAGTGAGAGGTCTTGTTCTTGCCCTGACTATAATAAATAAGGTAGAGCATGTAGGCGGTGAAGCCGAAGCCGTAGCCGAACTGCTCGATGAAGACGAAGATGCTCACGAGGGTGAGGCCCTCGGGCATGGCGTGGCTCATGTAGACATAGACGATGTCAGGCAGCGTGATGGCGCACACCATGGGCCACAGCCACTTCTTCAATCCGTCGCGACCGGCAGCCATGCCACCGAGGATGCCGCCCAGCGTGAGGCCGACGACACCCACCGTGCCCTGCACCAGTCCGTACTCCTGGGGCGAGAGTCCCAGACCGCCCACACTGCGACTGTCGAGCAGGAACAGCGAGGAGATCTTGGCCAGCAGTCCCTCGGGCATGCGATAGAGCAGCATGAAGAGGATGGCGATGACCACCTCGCGCACGGGCATCTTGTTGAAGAAGGTGACGATGGTGGCACCCAGCTCCTTCATCAGCTCCTTCCCCGAGAAGTGCTCCATGCCGTTGTCGGTGGCGGGCCTGGGCAGAATGAATCGATGCCATAGCCAGAGGGCGATGAAGATGCCGGTGACGCCGTAGAACATCAGGCTCCACGAATAGGGGATGCTGTAACGGAAGAGCACCTGCAGGTTGCCGGCGACGGCCACGAGGATGCCTTGTCCGAAGATGGTGGCCAGACGGTAGAAGGTGCTGCGGATGCCCACGAACCACGCCTGCTGGTGCTGGTCGAGGCCGAGCATGTAGAAGCCGTCGGCGGCAATGTCGTGGGTGGCACTGCTGAACGCCATCACCCAGAAGAAGAAGAGCGTGCCTTGCAGCCAGAAACTGGTGTGGATGGTGAAGGCCACTCCACCAAAGGCGGCGCCGATGAGCAGCTGCATGGCCACTATCCACCA
>DGHX01000031.1:0-13460 GCA_002392835.1 Prevotella sp. UBA3837
TGAAGAACAAGAGCGACTATGTGGGCGCCGAGCGCTGGAACATCATCAACCTGGAAAAGCCCTACATGAGCTACACCAACGCCAACGTCGTCTACGAGGTCGATGCCGGCGGCAAGCTCATCGGTCGTCCGGTGGCCGAGTTCAACGGCTGGGGAGGTCCCAATGTGGAGCACCGGCTGAGCTCCCTCTTCGGCCGTGTGAGCTACAACTACGACGAGAAGTACATGCTGCAGGCCACCGTGCGCCGCGACGGCTCCAGCCGCTTCGGCTCCAACAACAAGTACGGCACCTTCCCCTCCGTCTCCGTGGGCTGGAACGTGATGAACGAGCAGTTCATGGAGAGCACCCGCGACTGGCTCACCAACCTGAAGGTGCGTGCCAGCTGGGGTAAGAACGGTAACGACAACATTGGCGACTTCAACTATACCGTGAGCAACGACATGGGCAACAACGTGCTCTTCGGCAACCCCGCAGTGAAGCAGATTGGCTCGAAGGCATCGACCACCGCCAACCCCAGCATCAAGTGGGAGGAGAGCGAGCAGACCGACCTGGGCCTCGACCTTGGCTTCTGGAACAACCAGCTCACCTTCACCGTCGACTACTACGTGAAGAAGACCAACGGCATGCTCATCGAGATGCCCATCCCCAGCTATGTGGGCGAGTCGAAGCCCATCGGCAACGCCGGCGACATGCAGAACAAGGGCATTGAGCTGGAGCTGGGCTACAAGTGGAGCGTGGGCGACGCCCGCTTCGCCGTGAAGGGCAACGCCACCTACACCAAGACCACGCTGAAGAACCTGGGCAACGAGTCGGGCTTCATCGAGTACGACGGCGTGCAGGGCTTCACCGGCGGCTCACTGGCCCGTGGCTCCAACGGCATGCCTTTCCCCTATTTCTATGGCTACAAGACCAACGGCGTGTTCCAGAACTATGCCGAGGTGAACGCCTACACCAATGCTGACGGCGGCCTCGTGCAGCCCAACGCCCGTCCCGGCGACACCCGCTTCGTCGACGTGAACGGCGACGGCAAGATTACCAGCGACGACCGCACGAAGATAGGCAAGGGCACCCCCGACTGGACCTTCGGCCTGAACCTGAACGCCGAGTGGCGCGGCCTCGACTTCAACGCCTTCTTCCAGGGCGTGGCCGGTGCCGACGTCTTCGACGCCACCTACCGCACCGACATCCAGGCCGGCAACTATCCCACCTACATGCTCGGCCGCTGGACCGGCGAGGGCACATCGAACAAGTACCCCATCCTGCGTGCCGGCGACAACACCAACTGGCAGGTCAGCGACCTCTACATCTGCGACGGCTCCTACCTGCGCCTGAAGAACATCTCGCTGGGCTACACACTGCCGCAGAGCATCACCCGCAAGGCATTGATTGAGCGCCTGCGCCTGTTCGTCATGGCCGAGAACCTCATCACCTGGACCAAGTACTGGGGCTACGACCCCGAAATCTCCAGCGGAGGCAAGTCGCTCGGCATCGACAAGGGCGTCTATCCCCAGGCCCGCACGTGGACCATCGGGTGCAACATTTCATTCTAAAAACAATTAGTAATTAGTAATTAATAATTAGCAATTATGATTACCACAACCATAAAGACCATTGCCGCCAGCTGCCTCGTTTGCTGCGGCACCGCCATAGCGCTCACCTCGTGCAGCGACGACTTCTTAGAGGTGACCAACCCCAAGGGCGACTCCCTGGAGGACTACTACAAGACCGACGAGCACCTGCAGGAGGCACTCATCGCCGCCTACGACCCCATCCACTGGCCCGACTGGGGACTGGGACAGTATAACGCGCTGAACATCGACGCCGAGATACAAGCCGACAACTTCTGGGTGGGCGGCGAGACGAAGAACGACATGCAGAACTGGCACATGCTGTTCAACTTCGAGGCCAACGAGAACAACACCCTCTCCTCGCTCTGGACCGTCGACTACTCGGGCATCAAGCGCTGCAACGACCTGCTGCGCTACCTGGGCTGGGCCAACGCCGACGTGCCCGAGGCCAACAAGCGCAGCTACGAGATGCAGGCCCGCGCCATGCGCGTGTTCTACTACGACATGCTGTGGCACTACTTCGGCAACATTCCCTTCTACCTGGAGAACCTCAACGCACCCTACACCGCCCCGCAGTACAAGGCCGACGACGTGTATGCCGAGCTCATACGCGAGCTCGAGGCCGTCATCGACTCGAAGGTGCTGCCCCTGCGCTGGGACAACGCCAACGCCGGACGCGCCTCGCAGGCCATGTGCTACATGATGTATGCCGAGATGGTGATGTACCAGAACGACGAGAGCCGCTATCCCCGCGCCCTGCAGCACATGCAGGAGCTCATCAGCTCGTCCGACTACGAACTGAACCCCGACTTCGCCAGCATCTGGTACACCGAGGGCGAGTGGACCAAGGAGAGCATCTGGGAGATCAACTACGAGGACAGCGGCAACGAGCGCGGATGGAACAGCCCCCTGGCCATCGGCGGCACCGTCCTGCCCACCCTCATCTCGCCCAACAACTTCGTGGCACCCTCCAATCCTGAGATGAAGGGCGACGGCTGGGGATTCCTGCCCGTGCGCATAGAGGCCTATAACAAGTTCAGCGAGGGCGACCTGCGCCGCGATGCCACCATCATCGACTTCCGCTCGCTTGAGGGCCTCGACGAGAGCGTGTCCTACCACCTGCGCTATCAGAACACCTACCTCTGGCTGAAGAAGTACAGCAAGCAGACGGGTACCAACGAGCACGCCGCCTTCGACAACAACCTGAACTTCAACAACAACTACCGCTACTACCGCTACAGCGAGGCCCTGCTCAACGCCGCCGAGCTGCTGCTGAAGACGGGCGGCAGCGCAGCCACCGCCGCACAGTATGTGAGCCAGGTGCGCCAGCGTGCCGGACTCGACGCCGTGAGCACCGTCACCGTTGACGACATCATCGACGAGCGCGACCTGGAGTTCATGGGCGAGGGCAAGCGCTACTGGGATCTCGTGCGCACCGGCAAGGCTGCCACCGTGCTCGTGCCCGACCAGTACGGCTACCGCACCAACAGCTGGACACCCAGCAAGAAGTACATACCCATTGCACAGAGCGAGCTCGACAGCGACCCGGCACTGAAGCAGAACGAATACTAAGCAGAGAGAAGAGTGAATATTATAACAACCACAGATTACGCAGATGACACAGATTAGTAAACGATTGCAGTTGTTTCGCGGCGACTTAAAAATGATTTCACAGATTATCACGCGTCGTAATCTGTGTCATCCAATCGAAATCTGCGCAACAAAACAGGCACAGCCAAAATCCGTGTAATCTGTGTAATCTGTGGTTTTAATAAAAGAATGGAATAGTTCAGTTAATAATTACTCATTGCTCATTTCTAATTAATCATAAAGAAATACATCATTATGAAGACCAAGAAACATCATAGACTTCTGATAGGTTTATCATTTATCATTTGTCATTTATCATTTAGCGTAGCGCTCACTTCCTGTTCTCCCGAGGAGTTCGACGGCGCTGACCCGAAGGGCATACCCACCGTCGGCGACACCGACTTCCAGATGAGCGTCGACCAGGAGACCAACCAGATGGTGGCCACCTACACCCCCGCCGCCGGCACCTATCCCGTGTGGATCATCGACAACAAGAGCTACAGCACCCTGCAAGAGGTGGGCTACACCAACACCGAGGCCGGCACCCACACCGTGGAGCTGCGCATAGGCAGCCGCAACGGCGTCAGCCAGACCGGCGTGAAGAAGGAGTTCACCTTCAACGAGACGAAGATTGACTGGAGTGCCGACTTCCGCCGCATCACCGGCAAGGAGTGGCGCATCAACAGCCGCGAGGTGGGCCACATGGGCTGCGGCCCTGCCGGTACCGACGCCACTGAGTGGTGGAGCGCCGCCGTGGGCGACAAGAAGGCCTTCGGCGTCTACGACGACCGCATCAGCTTCACCGCCGACAACCGCAAGGGCGGCACCTACACCTACAACGCCGGTGCCGACGGCATGACCTATGTGAACAAGGGCTGCACCATCTGGGGCACGCAGAACGCCGATGCCGACGTAGACGTGGCCATAGGCAACCAGACCACGACGTGGAACTTTGAGGTCCTGGACTGGACCAACGCCGACGGCGAGACTGTCAGCGGCTGCAAGTACCTGCGCCTGGCAGCCAACAGCGCCTTCCCCTACATCAGCGACGACGCACAGTATCAGGAGCCCCTCTTCCGCGTGGAGCAGCTCACCGCCACGAAGATGGTGGTCTACTACGAGAAGCCCGACCGCAGCATCGCCTGGCGCTTCGTCTTCACCAGCGAGGCCGACCAGCGCCTGGTGGAGGAGAGCGGCTACGACGCCAACAGCGACTTCAACCTGTGGCGTGGCGTGGCTGTCACCCCGTCGTTCTACTTCAACCCCGGCTGGGCCGCTGACCGCACCGCCGAGATGGAGGCCACCTACCAGGGCGGCGACAACGACTACACCCTCACCGTGCCCGAGGCCTGCGCCGACCGCTGGCAGGCACAGTTCCACCTGCACACCACCGACCTGAACCTCTCGGCCGCCAGCCACTATGACTTCTCGTGCATCTTGCAGGCCGACCAGGACATCGACGGCGTCACCGTGAAGCTGACCAACGAGGCCGATGCCGACGCCATCATCGACGTGGACAACGTCAGCCTGAAGGCAGGCGTGCCCTACGCCTTCTGGCAGAGCGACATCGAGGGCAAGGACCTCGCACCCGTGAAGCTCGTCTTCGACTTCGGCCATGCCACCACGAAGACCACCGTCAGCGTGAGCAGCATCGTCATCAAGGACCACGCCAACGACGACGGCACCATCGTGCCCAACCAGCAGGGCGGCGGTGACGATGAGCCTGCTGCCACCATCGACTGGGACTACGAGTCGCCCGCCAACCTGTGGAAGCAGGTCGACGACGGCACCCTCTTCGACGCCTTCGGCTACTACTTCGCTGACAACGGCTGGGCAGCCATCCCCTACGAGGAGGCCACCCACAGCGGCGATGCCTACGAGCTGACGCTGCCCGAGGGACTTGGCACCAGCCAGTGGCAGGGACAGTTCCACATCGACACCCGTCTGACGGCCAGCGCTGCAAAGGCTTACAACTTCTTCCTCGTGCTCGAGGCCGACCAGGACTGCCCGGGCGTGACCATCAAGCTCACCGACAGCGGCGACACCAACTTCTTCTGCGAGGGACGCCACGACGTGAAGGCCGACGTGCCCTACGTCTTCAAGCTCAACGGTGCCACCCTGAAGGAGGGCACCGACGCCACCGCCCTGCGCCTGTTCTTCGACTTCGGCGGCTCGCCCAGCGGCACGCACGTGAAGATCAGCAAGATATACTTCGAGGAGGCTGTCAGCCTGAGTTACGACGATGCCGACAACCTGTGGAAGCAGGTCGACGACGGCACCCTCTTCGAGGCCTTCGGCTACTACTTCGCTGATAACGGCTGGGCCGCCATCCCCTACGAGGAGGCCACCCACAGCGGCGATGCCTACGAGCTGACGCTGCCCGAGGGACTGGGCGCCAGCCAGTGGCAGGGACAGTTCCACATCGACACCCGTCTGACGGCCTCGGCTGCCAAGTCATACCACTTCCAGGTGGAGCTCGTGGCCGACCAGGACTGCCCGGGCGTGACCATCAAGCTCACCGACAGCGGCGACACCAACTTCTTCTGCGAGGGACGCCACGACCTCAAGGCCGACGAGCCCTACATCTACACCTTGAAGGGTGCCACCCTGAAGGAGGGCACCGACGCCTCGGCCCTGCGCCTGTTCTTCGACTTCGGCGGCTCGCTCAGCGGCACGCACGTCAGGATTAGTAAGATTATCTTCAAGGAAGCATAACCCCACACCATGAAGGACATGATATTAGTCAGTACAATGCTCGTCCTCGCCGCAGCCTTCACCGGCTGTGGCGGCGACGACGAGCCCGACGATGCAGCTGGCGTGGCCGTCAGCACCTCCGTGCAGGCCATCGACGCTCCCGCTGAGGGCGGCACCTACTCTGTCACGGTGACTACCACCGGGGCAGAGTGGGGAGCCTACAGCGACCAGGACTTCGTCAGCCTCATCACCCAGGGCACCACCTCGCAGCAGGGCACGCTCACCGTCAGCGTGGCGCAGAACCCCTACACCGAGCAGCGCACCGCCACCGTCACCGTGGTGTCGGGCACGGCGCTGCAGCGCATCAGCGTGGCCCAGGCCCCGGCACAGCAGGCTGCCTACAACGCCCCCGAGGGCTACCACCTGGTGTGGCACGACGAGTTCGACAGCGGCAGCGAGCTGAATGCCGACGACTGGACCCACGAGGTGCAGCGCCAGGGATGGGTGAACAACGAGCTGCAGAACTATGTGAACCACCGCACCCCCGAGGGACGCCTGGTCACTAGCATCAGCGACGGGCATCTGCGCATCACGGCGCTGAAGGAGAACGGCAAGGTGTACTCCGGCCGCGTCTATGCCAAGGTGAAGGAGGGCTGGACCTACGGCTACATCGAGGCCAGCATCAAGCTGCCGAAGGGAAAGGGCACCTGGCCCGCCTTCTGGATGATGCCCGTCAACTTCCGCTCGTGGCCCGCCGACGGCGAGATTGACATCATGGAGGAGGTGGGCGCCAACCCCAACTACGTCAGCAGCTCGCTCCACGCCAACGCCCATGTGCACACCAACAACACACAGGTGACGCACGAGATGTACCTGGCCGGGGCCGAGGACGACTTCCACACCTACGCCATTGAGTGGACGGCGAAGAACATCACCACCTACGTCGACGGCAAGCAGCAACTCAGCTACGACAACCGCGGGCTGGGACGCGACGACTGGCCCTACGACGACCCCTTCTACGTCATACTGAACCTGGCGTGGGGAGGCGACTGGGGCGGATACCGCGGCATTGACGATAATGTCCTGCCCGTAACCATGGAGGTGGACTACGTGCGGGTGTTCCAGAAGTGAATAGTTGTTCCCCTCCCATGTAGGGTAGGGGTGGGGTCAGTGACTAAGTCCATTCGTACCAAGTTATTTATTTACCGCTCACTCAATATTTACAGATGATGAGACATCTAATCAGCAATACAACAATAATGAGGGTGATAAGTTTATCATTTGTCATTTCTCATTTCTCATTTAGCGAAGCGCAGACCCCGGTCTATCTGGACGAGACGAAGCCTGTGGAGCAGCGCATTGACGATGCCCTGCAGCGCATGACCCTCGACGAGAAGATACGCATCATACACGCGCAGTCGAAGTTCTCCGCTCCCGGCGTGCCCCGCCTGGGCTTCCCCGACCTGTGGACCGACGACGGTCCCCACGGTGTGCGCCCCGACGTGCTGTGGGACGAGTGGGTGCAGGCCGGACAGACCAATGACTCGTGCGTGGCCTTCCCCGCTCTCACCTGCCTGGCTGCCACCTGGAACCCGCTCATGGCACGCCTCTACGGCGAGAGCCTGGGCGAGGAGGCACTCTACCGGCATAAGAGCGTCATCCTGGGCCCGGGCGTGAACATCCTGCGCACACCCCTCAACGGTCGTAACTTCGAGTACATGGGCGAGGACCCGCTGCTGGCCTCGCGCATGGTGGTGCCCTACGTCCAGGGACTGCAGTCGCGCGGTGTGGCAGCCTGCGTGAAGCACTATGCGCTGAACAACGACGAGGAGTACCGCCACCAGGTGAACGTGGTGGTCAGCGACCGCGCCCTGCATGAGATTTACCTGCCCGCCTTCCGTGCCGCCGTCACCGAGGGCAAGGCGTGGAGCATCATGGGCGCCTATAACCTCTATAAGAACCAGCACAACTGCCACAACGCCGTGCTGCTGAACCAGATACTGAAGCAGCAGTGGCAGTTCGACGGCGTGGTCATCAGCGACTGGGGCGGATGCCACGACACCGACGAGGCCATACGCAACGGCCTGGACCTGGAGATGGGCACCTGGACCGACGGACTCACCATGGGCCGCACCAACGCCTACGACAGCTACCACATGGCGCAGGTCTACAAGGAGGGCATACTCAGCGGCAAGTACTCCACCCGCGAGCTCGACGAGAAGGTGCGCCGCCTGCTGCGCCTCTACTACCGCACCACCATGCGCAGCCAGAAGCCCACGGGCTTCCTCTGCTCCGATGCCCACTATGCCGCAGCGCTGAAGATAGCCCAGGAGGGCATCGTGCTGCTGAAGAACGAGGGCGGCCTGCTGCCGCTGAGCGACGGCGGACGCATCCTGGTGGTGGGCGAGAATGCCATCAAGATGATGACCGTGGGAGGCGGCTCCTCGTCGCTGAAGGTGCAACGCGAGGTGCTGCCGCTCGACGGCATCCGCCAGCGCTTCACTTCAGCTACGGTAGACTTCGCCCGCGGCTATGTGGGCGACACGGTGCAGACCTTCGACGGCGTCACCGTGGGCCGCTCGCTCTATGACACGCGGTCGGCCGACGAGCTGCGCCGCGAGGCCGTGGAGAAAGCACGCCAGGCCGACGTAGTCATCGTGTTCGGCGGACTGAACAAGAGCAGCCGCCAGGACAGCGAGGGCCAGGACCGCCAGCAGTACAGCCTGCCCTACGCCCAGGACGAGCTGGTGGAGGCCCTGCTCAGCGTCAACCCCCGCCTGGTGTTCGTCAACATCAGCGGCAACCCGTCGGCCCTGCCCTGGGCCGACCGCGTGCCCGCCATCGTGCAGGGCTGGTTCGTGGGCTCGCAGGCCGGCACGGCCATCGCCAGCGTCCTCATCGGCGACGTCAACCCCAGCGGCAAGCTGCCCTACACCTGGTATGCCAGCCTGGAGCAGTGCGGCGCTCACGCCACCGCCAGCTATCCCGGCACGTGGCGCCAGGACCACCAGGTCATCGACGAGGAGTATCGCGAGGACATCTTCGTGGGCTACCGCTGGATTGACGAACAGCTGGCCAATCGAAAAATCGTAAATGGTAAATCCGTAAATCGTAAATCCGTAAATCGTAAATCCCTTTCCCCGCTCTTCCCCTTCGGCCACGGGCTGAGCTACACCACCTTTGAGCTGAAGGGCGTGCGGGCTGACAAGCGCACGATGACCGCCGACGAGACGGTGACCGTCAGCGTAGACGTCAGCAACACCGGCAGCCGCAGCGGCGCCGAGGTGGTGCAGCTCTACGTCAGCGACCTGAAGGCATCGGTGCCCCGCCCCGTGAAGGAGCTGAAGGCTTTCCGTAAGGTGATGCTGCAGCCCGGCGAGACGCAGACGGTGACCCTGACCATCGACCGCCAGGCCCTGAGCTTCTACGACGACCAGGCCAGCCGGTGGACGGCCGAGCCCGGCGACTTCGACCTGCTCGTGGGCACATCGTCGGCCGACATCTGTGGCAAGGTGCGCCTCACGCTGAAGTGACGCGCTGCCCCGCTTTTTTCCTGTCCAGCCTCCATTCCGTGTTTCGTTGCAATATAAAAAATGTTAACTCTGAGCGGATAACCATATGCGGCGGCCTGTGAAGTGCTAACTTTTTTGTAACTTTGCACCCAAATATGGCTAAAAACTTGTACATCATAAGCGGATGTAACGGGGCGGGAAAGACCACGGCCTCCTATACGGTGTTGCCCGAAATCCTTGGATGCAAGGAGTTCGTCAATGCCGACGAGATAGCCCGTGGACTGTCGCCCTTCAACCCCGCGAGCGTGGCCATCGAGGCCGGACGGCTGATGTTACAACGCATAGAAGACCTGCTGGCGCGTGACGAGAGTTTCTCTATCGAGACGACTCTTGCCACGCGCTCTTATGTGAAGCTCGTGGACCGTGCCAAGGCCCGCGACTACCGCGTCAGCCTGCTCTACTTCTGGCTGAACAGCCCGCAGCTGGCCATGCGCCGCGTGGCAGAGCGCGTGGCAAAGGGCGGGCACGACATTCCCAAGAGCACCATCACCAGGCGCTACGCAGCAGGCATCGACAACCTGTTCCGACTCTTCATACCGCGGGTGGACTACTGGGGCATCTTCGACAACAGCGAGACGCCGCGACGCACCGTGGCCACAGGCGGACTGAAGGCCAAGACAGACATCCTGGAGAACGTATCATTCGAAAAAATGAAGGCTTATGTCAAATAAGGAAGTACAGAACTTTACTCGGAAGATAGAGACGGGGTTGCGTCTCGCCGAGAAACGGATGCTCGAGGAGAAAGCGCTGCACGACGAGACCATCGTCGTGTCGCGAACCGAAGGTGCATTTGAGTATATACCAGCCAAGGAGGTGCTCGCCACCCTGCAATAGGCATGGCGGATGCTGCAACCTGAAAAGCAAGACAGAAGGCTTATGAAGATAAAAGTCGTGAACCGCGGGCGGCAGCCGCTGCCCGCATACGCCACCGGGCAGAGCGCAGGCATGGACCTGCGGGCAAACATCAGCGAGCCCGTGGTGCTGCACCCCATGGAGCGCCGCCTCATACCCACCGGCCTCTACATAGCGCTGCCGCCGGGCTACGAGGCACAGGTGCGGCCCCGCAGCGGGCTGGCGCTGAAGCACGGCATCACCGTGCTCAACGCCCCGGGCACCATCGATGCCGACTACCGCGGAGAGCTGGGCGTGCTGCTCATTAACCTCTCGGCCGAAGACTTCACCGTCAACGACGGGGAGCGCATAGCGCAGATGGTCATAGCACGCCACGAGCAGGCAGAGTTCGAGACCGTGGAAGTGCTCGACGAAACGGAGCGCGGAGCAGGAGGATACGGGCATACGGGGGTGAAGTGAGAAATGAAAAATGAAGAATGAGAAATGAAAAATGACGGGTGGCCATTGAAGATGAGGAAAATCGTCTTTCTTGTCATAGCATATCTGGCCATTGGCTTGGCGGCAACAGCCCAGGTCAATGGTCAACGTTCAATGGCCGATGGTCAGAGACAGTACGACGTGCTCTTCCACGAAGCCATGCTGCGGCTGCAGAAGGGGGAGCTCGACGCCGCCTACGACCTCCTGGAGCGATGCCGCCAGACCGACGGGCAGCGCGCCGAGGCATACTACTACCTGGGCCAGCTGTACGCCGAGATGGAGCACGACTCGCTGGCCATGGACCACTTCAAGCGCGCATGCCTGCTGGAACCCAGGAACGCCACCCTCATGGAGCGGCTGGCGGGAGCCTACCTGCAGCAGGACCAGTATGCCGAGGCAGCCGAGGTGCTCGAGCGCCTCTACCAGACCAACAAGGGGCGCGTGGACCTCTTTGAGACGCTGTACCCCCTCTACATGCAGCTGAAGGACTACGACCACGCCCTCGACGTGCTCAACCGCATGGAGACCGCCGACGGCCCCACCGAGCGCACCACGCTCATGAAGTGCCGCATATACATTGAGCAGAACGACGCCGACCACGCCATCAGCGAGATGAAGCGGCTGGCCGAGCACTACCCCAACGACCCCACCTACCGCACGCTCTATGCCAACACGCTGATCGTCACCGACCACACCGACGAGGCCTACGGCGTGCTGCAGCAGGTGATGGGCGAGGACCCGCAGAACCTGCGCGCGCAGCAGGTGCTGCGAAACTACTACATACGCCAGGGCGAAGAGGAGAAGGCCGACTCGGTGAACCACGCCATACTGATCAACCCCAAGGCATCGGTAGAGGACAAGGTGGAGCAGCTGCGCGCCATCATCATTGAGAACGAACAGCAGGGAGGCGACAGCACCGACGTGCTCACGCTCTTCGACGAGCTGCTGGCCCAGCCCAGCCCCAATGCCGACATCGCCGAGATGAAGGCATCGTACATGCAGCTGAAGAAGATGCCGCGCGACAGCGTGCGCCAGGCCTTCGACTACGTGCTGCAGCTCGCGCCCGAGCAGCTGTCGGCACGACTCAGGCTGGTCATGATGGCATGGGACGACCAGGACGACGACCGCATCATCAGCCTCTGCAACGGGGCAAGGCAGTACAACCCCGAGGAGATGGTCTTCTACTACTACCAGGGCATGGCCTACTACCGCAAGGAGGACACCGACAACGCCCTGGAGACCTTCCGCAACGGCATCAACGTCATCAACGACCAGAGCAACCCAGAGATAGTGAGCGACTTCTACGCCGTCATGGGCGACCTGCTGCACCAGAAGGGACGGCAGGCGGAGGCCTTCGCCGCCTACGACTCGTGCCTGGTGTGGAAGGATGACAACATTGGCTGCCTGAACAACTACGCCTACTACCTCAGCCTGCAGAACAAGCGCCTGGACGAGGCAGAGCGCATGAGCTACCGCACCGTGAAGGCAGAGCCCGAGAACGCCACATACCTCGACACCTACGCATGGATACTCTTCATGCAGCAGCGCTATGCCGAGGCGAAGGTGTACATTGAGCAGGCCGTCCAGCACGACCCCCAGCCGGGAGCCGTGGTCAGCGAGCACGCCGGCGACATCTACGCCCTCTGCGGCGACATGGACCAGGCGCTGCTCTGGTGGCAGAAGGCGCTGGCCGAGGACCCCGGCAACAAGCTGCTGGCAAAGAAGATTAAACGCAAAAAATACATGAAGAAATGAGAATAGCAAACTTTTTCAAGGCTGCCGTGCTGGCGCTGTCGCTCCTCTTGGCTGCCTGCCACTCGCAGAAGAACGTGGTGCAGCCCACTACCACCACCGGGCGGCCCGGACAGACCGAGCTGCTGCAGAAGGTGGAGCAGCTGTCGCACAACAAGGTAAGCACCGTCAGCGCAAAGCTGAAGTTCAGCGCCACCATGGACGGCAAGGAGGTGTCGCTCGGAGGAACGCTGCGCATGAAGCGTAACGACGTCATACGCCTGCAGCTCGTCGCCTTCGGACTGCTCGAGGCGGCACGCATGGAGTTCACACCCGACTATGCCCTCATCGTGGACCGCATCAACAAGCAGTACCTGAAGGCACCCTACAAGGACATAGAGTTCCTGCGCAACAGCGGCATCAACTTCAACATGCTGCAGGCCCTGTTCTGTGCCGAGCTCTTCCAGCCCGGGAAGACGCAGCTCAGCAGTGACGACCTGCGCGCCTTCGTCACATCGCCCATCGGCAGCACCGAGACCGTCGTCAGCTACGACAACACCACCACGCGCAGCAGCGACACGAACATGAACTACAGCTGGCTCGTCGACGAGCTCACCGGAGCCATACGCCGCGCCGACGTGGTGCACAACGACGTGAAGCACGGCAACACCCAGCTCAGCTGGGACTACCGCGAGATGAAGAGTCTCGACGCAGCCCGATTCCCCACCGACGTGCTCGTCACCCTGCTCACGCCGAAGAAGGAGCTGAAGGTGGGCGTGAAGCTCAGCAGCCTCAGCACCGATGCCGACTGGGAGGAGCGCACTACCGTCAGCAGCAAGTACCGCCAGGTGAGCTTCGACGAGCTCCTCAGACGGCTCATGAGCCTTTGATAATGCTTAATGCTTAATGCTTAATGCTTAATTCAGGTTTTACAGGATTTCGTGTGGGTAGGTTACTGACCCCACCCCCGGCCCCT
>DGHX01000031.1:13587-20050 GCA_002392835.1 Prevotella sp. UBA3837
GGGAGGGGGCGGGGGTGGGGTCAGC
This sequence comes from Prevotella sp. UBA3837, assembly GCA_002392835.1. Lineage (GTDB taxonomy): Bacteria > Bacteroidota > Bacteroidia > Bacteroidales > Bacteroidaceae > Prevotella. The sequence continues at coordinate 13,613 of DGHX01000031.1, forward strand.
ATCTTCGACAATAGCATTACTCACATAATATCTCGCAGAACCTCAATTCATAATGCTTAATGCATAGCCTTCTGCTCTGAACTATATACATATATCTCAAATCTCAAATCTCAATCCTCAAATCATACATGCGCCGTATCCTCATCTTCCTCCTGATGCTTTGCATGGCAGTGGCTGCACCCGCACAGCGGGGCAAGCGCACCACCAAGCAGCGTAAGCCCACGCAGAAAGAGCTGCTGCAGCAGCAGCGCGACCGCGTGCGCCGACAGCAGCAGGATGCACGCAAGCGCCAGCAGCAGCTGGAGCAGCAGGTGAAGCAGCGCCTGCAGGATGTGCAGGCACTCGGCGGGGAGATAGAGAGCCGACAGCAGCTCATAGACAGCCTGAACACCAGCATAGACAGCCTGAACACCAACATTGCCGTGCTCGACTCGCAGCTCACCGTGCTCAAGGGCGAGCTCGAGGACCGGCGCCAGCACTACATCAAGTCGCTGCGCTACATGTACCGCAACCGCAACGCACAGAACCAGATGCTCTTCGTGCTCAGCGCCAGGAACATCAGCCAGATGTACCGCCGCATGCGCTTCATGAACGAGTACACCACCTACCAGCGGGCGCAGGGCGAGGCCGTGAAGCAGAAGGGCGAGCAGGTGCAGGCGAAGCTCTCCGAGCTGAACGCCGCCCATGCCGAGCTGACGGCCCTCCGTGCCCGGGGCCAGCAGGAGCAGCAGCAACTGGAGACGCGCCGCCAGGAGCAGCAGCGCATGGCCGACGAGCTGCAGCGCGAGCAGCAGACGGTGAAGAAGCTCATAGCCCAGCAGCAGCGCGAGGAGGCCGAGCTGAACCGGCAGATAGACCGCCTGATAGCCGAAGAGCTGGAGCGCGCCCGCAAGGCTGAGGAGGAGCGCCAGCGACGGCTGGCCGAGCAGCGGCGCCAGGAGGAGCTGAAGCGCCAGCAGCAGGCACAGGCGCAGCAGCAGGGCGGCCGCCAGGGCTCGAAGAAGAGCAGCTCACGCCGCCGCACCACTACCACATCTACCACATCTACTACATCTACCACATCTACCGCATCAACCACCACCCCCTCCTATCATGACGCCGACCCCGACCGCCGGCTCACCGGCAGCTTTGCCAACAACAAGGGACGCCTGCCCGTGCCCATCACTGGCAGCTACCGCGTGGTGCGCGGCTTTGGCTCGTACACCATCGCCGGCGTCACCCTGCAGAGCAGCGGCATACACCTGGAGGGGCAGCCCGGAGCACAGGCCCGCTGCGTCTTCGACGGACAGGTGAGCAGCATCTTCAACCCCGGCGGCGGATATGTCGTCATGGTGCGCCACGGACGCTACATCTCCGTCTACAGCGGACTGTCGGCGGTCAGCGTCACCAAGGGTCAGCGCGTCACCACCAACCAGACGCTCGGCACCGTGGGCGCCAACCACATCCTGCAGTTCCGCCTGCAGAACTGGAACCAGCTGCTCAACCCCCGCCAGTGGCTCAGGCGCCTGTAGCGGTGGGCTGACACCATCGACACGCATGCAGGCACATAACATGTCGCACATTTTTGGATTATGCAGTTCAATTCCCTTCCCTTCTTCCTGTTCCTTCCGGTAGTGTTCCTGGCCTACTGGCTGCTGTGCCGTGGCCGTCGCAGCCAGAATGCCGTCATCGTGCTGGCCAGCGCTGTCTTCTACGGCTGGTGGGACTGGCGCCTGCTGGGCCTTATAGCCCTGTCGGCGGGAGTGAGCTGGGGCGGCGCGCTGCTGGTGGCCCACTATGCCGGTCAGCGGCGGCGCCAGCGCCTGGCGTGCGTGTGCAGCGTGGTGATACAGCTGCTGATACTCGGTTTCTTCAAGTACTTCGGCTTCTTTGTCCAGAGCCTCCAGGCCGTGCTGTCGTGGCTTGGCTTCAGTGCCGACTGGGCTACGCTTCATGTGGTGCTGCCGGTCGGCATCAGCTTCTACACCTTCCAGGCGGTGAGCTACACCGTCGACGTGTACCGCGGCACCATCGCCGCCACGCGCGACGTGGTGCGCTTCCTTGCCTTCCTCAGCTTCTTCCCTCAGCTGGTGGCCGGTCCCATCGAGCGTGCCGGCCGGCTGTTGCCCCAGTTCGCCCGGCAGCGCAGCTTCGACTACGGCCGTGCCGCCGACGGCTGTCGCCAGATGCTGTGGGGCTTCTTCAAGAAGATGGTGGTAGCCGACAACTGTGCCACCGTGGTCAACGCCGTCTGGGCCGATGCGTCCTCACAGTCGCCGCTGATGCTGGCCATCGGTGCCGTCCTGTTCTCTTTTCAGATATACTGCGACTTCTCCGGCTACTCCGACATCGCCATCGGCTGCGCCCGCCTGTTCGGCATCAGCCTTACTGACAACTTCCGCACGCCCTATTTCTCGCGCAATATGGCCGAGTTCTGGCGCAGGTGGCACATCAGCCTCATGACGTGGCTGCGCGACTATGTCTACATCCCCCTTGGCGGCAACCGCCGGGGCCTTCCCCGCACGCTTCGCAACACGATGGTGGTGTGGGCCGTCAGCGGCCTGTGGCACGGAGCCAACTGGACGTTTGTCTGCTGGGGCCTGTTCCATGGTGTCCTGCTCTGCCTGCGCCGCGTCGCTGGGCGTGGCAAACCATCGGCAGCTGAGCCCCCTGTCATGCGCGCCCTGCCGGCCATGTGCGGCACGTTCCTGCTGGTGACGCTGGGGTGGGTGCTCTTCCGTGCCCCCTCCATATCAGCGGCCTTCAGCTATGTCGGCCGCACGGTGTCCGGCCTGCTCAGTCCTTCGGGCTGGGTGCTGCCGCAGCTCTCGTCGGCCCTGCTCACTGCCGTGTGCGGCATTGCCCTGATGCTGGTGTGCGAGTGGTACACCCGCAACTGCCGCCATGCCCTGCAGCTGCTCGACAGGGGTGTGGCGGCGCGCTCGGTGCTGCTGCGCTATGCCGTGTATGTGGGCCTCTCCATGCTGACCATGGCCTTTGCGGGCTCACAGTCGGCGTTCATCTATTTCCAGTTCTGAACCCATAGCGAAAAGTATCTCGTCCATGAAACGGTTTCTCATGAAGTTCTCAGTGCTGCTCCTGCTCTTCGGTGCAGTCAACGCCCTGCTGCTGTTTGCCATTCCTGCCGACGGCAACCAGTACCTGCAGGCCTATAACCGCAAGCTGTCGCTGCTGGAGCAGACCCCTTCGCCCCGGCTGGTGTTCATCGGCGGGAGCAATACTGCCTTTGGCCTCGACTCGCGCATGCTCAGCAGCTCGCTGGGCTGCAACGTGGTGAACTTCGGCCTTCACGCAGGCATCGGCATGCGCTATCCGGCCGAGGATGCCCTGTCGTACGTGCGTCCGGGCGACGTCGTGGCGTTTCAGATGGAGTATGAGTTCTTCTTCACCGAGCTATGCAACAAGGAAACGCTGCCCAAGCTGATGGCCGCCACGGGCTGGCGCGGGGCCTGCAGCCTGACGTCCGCCGAGTGGGAGGCCCTGCTGTCAGGTCTGCCCATGCTGTCGCTGAGCAACCTTAAGCGGCTCCTGTTGTATCCCCTGCGCGGAAGCCTCGACACGCCTTCGGCATCCCAGGGCGCGTTCCGCTATACGGCCGACGGCTTTAACGAGTGGGGCGATGAGGTGAGCCACTGGTCGTGTGCGGGCCAGCCCTACCACAACGCCGCATCGGGCCAGGCACGGCCTGTCAGTGAGGACTTCAGCCGGTGGCTGAACGACCTGCTGCTGGCCTACGAGCAGCGCGGGGCGCAGGTGCTGCTGCTGCCTCCCTGCTGTGTGGAGTCGTGCCTGTCGCCCTCCGACCTGTCAGCCATAGATGGCGCCCTCCGCGACATGGGGCGCCAGTATGCCGTATCACCCGACTCCCTTGCCGTGCCCGACAGCCTGGCCTTCGACACCGGCTTCCATCTGAGCCGCGAGGGCGTGCAAATGGTTACCGAGCGTCTGGCCCATGCCCTGAAGCCGCTGCTTGCCAGGCTGCGCCAGGATTCCTGACATCCATTCTTTCGCAACCTGACCGAGCGGAGACCTGACGTCTGGAACGATGACGTGAAGGGATGCTGTGTGAGTGCAGCCTCGCGTGCGCGCGCGAAACTTAGCGCGAAAATATGTTGCACTACTTGCACCTAAATGCTGCAGAATCATTTGACTGACAGCTGATTGTCTGATGAAAAAGTGTGGGGAAAACAGATGGCGGCCTCCTGCCGAAAATGTATATTTATACAGTTTCACGCGGGGGCCGCTTTTTCTTCTGTGCGGGCCACTTTTGAAAAAATCCCATATCGGATTTTTTCAAAAGCGGCCCGCTTTTTAGAAAACGGGGGCCGCAGGGCGGAAAATGCATATTTATACGGTTTCGGGTGTATAAATATACAGTTCTGGCTGCTCGGCAGGGTGTGCTCGGGAGACCGACGCTGACGCGTCGGGCACTGCGGCTGCGGGAGTGGTGCAAGATAAATCTCAACAAGTGTTAACGGCGGTGCAAGTAGTGCAAGATAAATCTCAACAAAGGTTAACGAAAAAGCGCGTGGTGCAAGATAAATCTCAACAAAGGTTAACGCAGGTGCAAGTAGTGCAACATTTTTCGGCAATAACTAAACAGCTTCCAGCCCCGTCTCATCAAGGCATGAGGCGGGGCAAGAGGGTAGGGTATGGCTTACTCCTTTTTGCTGAAGCGGTACTCCGTGGGCGATACGCCGAGGTGTTTGCGCACGTAGGAGCCGAAATGGCTCATGTTCGAGAAGCCCATGCGTGCCGTGATCTCCTTGATGCTGAGATCGGTGCTCTTCAGGTAGTAGCGTATCTCCTCGACGGTGTATTGCGCCACCCATTCTGATGCCGTCTTGTTCGAGTATTTCAGGCAGAGCATGGTGAGGTACTTGGGCGTAATGGCAAGCCTGCTGGCATATTCGGTGATGGGCAGCCGTTTCACGGAGCTGTTGCTGACGAGGCTGAGGAAGCGGTTGAAGAGTATCTTTCCCTGTGACAGCCGCTGCACGCTATAGGCGGTGTTGGTGCTCTCCATCATGTGGCATAGCTCTAAGAGGAAAGCCCTGAGCAGTGCCAGCAGTATGTCGGTGGGCAGTGTGCCGTTGGAGCGTTTCAGCTTTGAGCGTATGAGCGTGAAGTAGGTGGTAAGGTCCTCGCGTGTGGCTTCGTCCATTTCTACTATGTGCAGGTGGTCGATGTATACTGCCCTGTGCCACATCTCTGCCTTCGTGCGCAGCAGGCTTCGTATGAGATGTTCATGCACGCACACTACTTTGCATTCAAAGTCGCTGCTGTGGTCTTCGCACACGATGCGCGTGTCTGGCGGGCAGATGAGTACGTTCCCCTTGCTGAGCTTCAGGCTGTTGCCATTGGCCGTGATTTTCTGCCACCCTTCCTGACATGAAGCGATGAGACAGGTCATGGGTTTCAGCGGGTAGAGGGGCGATAGATCATTGACGCCGTTGAACTCCAACACGTCTCCGTCGTTGTAGTCAACGACGAAGCTGCCCAGTTCTATGTAGCGCATTTGGTCTTTTTTGTTGTTATTGGCCATAAGCAAATGATTTAGTGTGCAAATATCACTATTTTTTTCCACATTTCGCTGCACATTTAGCGACATTTTCTGTCTATATTCACCATTATTCCGAATTTAGATACACTTTCGGCTTTTTTGAACACCAAAGTACATCATTTCCCAAGGTTTTGCAACTTGTACTTTGCAACCCTGTGCAGGTGTTTTGGGTGCATCTGCACAGGGTATGAAGGTGTGTGTCTTTATTCGTATTCTGACACTTGCAGTTGTCCGCGCAGCACAGCGAGGGCGTTCTGTGCCAGGGCCTCCATCTCGTCTTCGCCGGGGAAGCAGTAGACGGGTGCCACCCACTCTATGCGCTGGCGTAGGCGGCTGATGACGAACTCCGAGCGCGCCAGGCCGCCGGTGAGCAGGATGGCGTCGACCTTTCCGTTGAGCACGGCTCCCAGTCCGCAGATGTTCTTGGCTATATGGTAGACCATGGCGTTGAGTATGAGCTCGGCGTGGGTGTCGCCGTAGTCGCGTATGCGCGTCTCTATCTCCTTCACGTCGGCGGTGCCTAAGTGAGCGTTCAGTCCGGCCTTTCCGGCTATGCGCTTCAGCAGCTGCTTCTCGGTGTACTTACCGCTGAAGCAGAGGCGTATGAGGTCGGCGGCGGGCAGGCTGCCGGCCCGCTCGGGCGAGAAGGGCCCCTCACCGTCGAGGGCGTTGTTGGCGTCTACGGCGCGTCCGTGGTCGTGGGCGGCCACGCTGATGCCTCCGCCGAGGTGGCAGATGATGAGGTTCAGGTCTTCATAGCGGCGCCCTATCTCCTTGGCGTAGCGCCGGGCTATGGCGCGCTGGTTCAGTGCGTGCCAGATGCAGATGCGGTTCATCAGTGGCGAGCCGCTGATGCGGGCGTAGTCGTTCAGCTC
>DGHX01000031.1:20183-21611 GCA_002392835.1 Prevotella sp. UBA3837
CCCAGGTTGCAGGCGTGGTTGTGCATGGCGATGCCCGAGTGTGTGTCGTCGAGCATGCGCTGGTTGATTTCGTACACGCCGCCGGCGATGGGCTTCACCAGTCCGCCGCGGCCTATGACGGCGTCGAACTTCATGGGCACGCCCACGCGCTGCAGCTCGTCGAGCACGAGCTGCTTGCGGTAGTCCTGCTGCTCAATCACGTCGTCGAAGCGCGCCAGCTCCTCGCCGCTGTGGCTGATGCTGCGCAGCACCACTGGCGTGTCGTCGTCGTAGACGGCCATCTTGGTCGATGTCGACCCGGGGTTAATGACAAGAATTAACATACTCTGCCCCCTGAGTCAGGGGGATGGGGGTCTGAACAAGCGAAGGGCAGACGCTCCTTTTGTGAGATTCAGGGTTGGGGGCAGCGCTTGTTCAGACCCCCAACCCCCTAACTTAGGGGGCTCAGATGCAAAGCATTAAGCATTAATAACCGCCAGTGCCAGCGAGTAGAACTTCGAGTCGGCGTCGTCGGCGCGGCTGGTGAGCACCACGGGCACGTCGGGTCCGGCCAGGATGGCTGCGGTGGCAGAGTTGCTGAAGAGGGTGATCGTCTTGTAGAACACGTTGCCGGCCTGTATGTCGGGGAAGATGAGTGCGTCGGCATGTCCGCGCAGGGGCGACTTCAGTCCTTTCTTGCGCAGCGCCTTGCCCGAGAGCGAGGTCTTCAGGTCGAGCGGCCCGTCGACGATGCAGGGGCCGAAGTCGCCCTTCTCGGCGCGCTTCACCAGCTCCTGGTACTCCACGGTGTGGGGGAAGTGGCGCTCGTCGACCTTCTCCGAGCAGTTGATGAGGGCCACGCCGGGCTCCTTGATGCCGAAGGAGCGGCATAGGCGCAGCAGGTAGCGCAGCTGCTGCTCACGCTGCTCCTTGGTGGGGTGGGGGATGACGGCCACGTCGGTCATGAAGAGCAGCTTGTCGTATTCGGGCACCTCGGCGCAGGTGAGGTGTGTGAGCACCTTGCCCTGCTGCAGGATGCCCGTCTGCTTGTTCAGTATGGCGCGCAGCATGTTGTCGGTGTTCAGCAGGCCTTTCATCAGCACGTCGGCCATGCCCTGGCGCACCAGCTCCACGCCCTTGGCGGCGGCATCGTCGTCGTCGGTGGCCTTCAGCATGGGCACCCCCTTCATGGCGGGGCCTATGAGCTTAGGGTCGCCGATGAGTATGGGCTTGATGAAGCCCTCGTCCATGGCCCGCCGCACGGCCTCCTGTGTCGACTCGTCGTAGGGACACACCACGGCCACCCGCTTCGGCTCTATGCCGCCGGCGAGGTAGGCCACTAACTCTGCAAAGTTCTCAATAGCTTTCATATTAGTATGGTTTTTAAGTTAATTTGGGTTTGGGGGAGTTAAAGGAGTTATAGGGAGTTAGAGGGAGTTAAAGGACGAT
>DGHX01000005.1:0-132 GCA_002392835.1 Prevotella sp. UBA3837
ACAAGACCTATTTCTACCCCATGACGAAGGCCACCATACAGAACGAGGGCACCCTCATACCCTTCCTCGTGGAGAAGATGAAGAGCCTGGGCACGGCAGCCTGCCCACCCTACCACATCGCCTTCGTCATCG
>DGHX01000005.1:270-894 GCA_002392835.1 Prevotella sp. UBA3837
CGAGACGGGCCGCGCCTTCCGCGACGTTGACCTGGAGCAGAAGCTGCTCGACGAGGCTCACCGCATAGGCCTCGGCGCACAGTTCGGCGGAAAGTACCTGGCCCACGACATACGCGTCGTACGCCTGCCCCGCCACGGCGCCAGCTGCCCCATCGGCATGGGCGTGAGCTGCTCGGCCGACCGCAACATCAAGGCGAAGATCAACAAGGACGGCATCTGGCTGGAGAAGATGGACTCGAACCCCTCGGAGCTCATACCCGCCGAATATGCCAAGGCCGGCGAGGGCCAGAACACCATCACCATCGACCTGAACGAGGGCATCGACGCCGTGCGCCGCGAGCTGTCGAAGTACCCCGTCAGCACCCGCGTGAACCTGAAGGGCACCATCATCGTGGCACGCGACATAGCCCACGCCAAGCTGAAGGCACGCATCGACGCCGGTGAGCCGATGCCGGAGTACTTCAAGAAATACCCCGTGCTCTACGCCGGACCGGCTAAGACCCCGGCAGGCTACCCCTGCGGCTCCATGGGCCCGACGACGGCCAACCGCATGGACCCCTATGTGGACGAGTTCCAGAGCCTGGGCGCCAGCCTGGTGATGATAGCCAAGGGCAACCGCTCGCA
>DGHX01000005.1:944-29166 GCA_002392835.1 Prevotella sp. UBA3837
ACCGCTCGCAGGTGGTCACCGACGCCTGCCAGAAACACGGCGGATTCTACCTGGGCAGCATAGGCGGCGTGGCAGCAGTGCTCTCGCAGAGCAGCATCAAGAGCATTGAATGCGTGGAATATCCTGAGCTGGGCATGGAGGCCATCTGGAAGATTGACGTGGAGGACTTCCCAGCCTTCATCCTGGTCGATGATAAGGGCAACGACTTCTTCAAGACCTTAAAGCCCTGGGCCCCATGCGCAAAATAGCACTACTGGCAGCAACGCTGCTACTGACGGCAGCAACGGCCGTGGCTCAACGCCACGGCATGCTGCGTTATAACTGTATGCCGCAGACCGAAGCCAATGCCGACGGCAGCAGCCCGGCAAAGGCACCGCCACGCAAGCTGACGCTGAAGGATAAGTGGGACGCCACACGCACCTACCCCGTGGCCGTGGTCCTGGTAAGCTACAGCGACCTCGGCTTCGCCGCCGGAGACCCTGCCATAGGCACCACGCTGGGCGACATCAGCGACGTGCGCGAGCGCTACGACCGCATGTTCAACGAAACAGGCTTCAACCGCAGCCGCGGACCCGGATGCGTGCGCGAGTACTTCCAGGAACAGTCGGGCGGACGCTTCAACCCACGCTTCGACGTCTACGGACCCATCACCATCAACGCCACCAGCAACAGCTACAACGGCAAAAACAAATATGGCGCCAATAACTTCCGCGAAGCCGTGCAGCAGCTGGCCGACACCACCACCGCTGACTTCAGCGTCTACGACTGGGACAGCGACGGGCGCGCCGAGGCCATCGTCATCGTCTACGCAGGCTACGGCGGCAACGACTCAAACGTTGAGAACAACAACTACTGCTGGCCCAACACCAACAGCTTCACCGCCGTCGAGGTGGGCGGCACCAAGGTGTCGCGCTTCTCGGCCAGTGCCGAGCTGTGGTACGACGACCGCAGCTTCGGCATAGGCACCATCTGCCACGAGTACTGCCACACACTGGGGCTGCCTGACATCTACCCCACCGACGGCGACGAATACTCGGTGTGCGACGAGTGGGACCTCATGGACGGCGGCAACTACAGCAACAACGGCTGGTGCCCGCCCAACCTGAGCGGCCACGAGAAGATGCTCCTTGGATGGCTCACCCCCCAGGAGCTGACTGGCCCCGTCACCATCAGGCAGATGAAGAGCATAGCCGAGGGCGGACCCGTGTACCGCATCAGCACCACTGACGACGACGAGTTCTTCCTCTTAGAGAACCGGCAGTGGAACGGATGGGACATGCGCTCGCCGGGGCACGGACTGCTCATCAGCCACATCGACTACGACCGCGCGGCATGGAGCGCCAACACCGTGAACAACAACCCGGCACACCACCGCTACGACCTGGTGCATGCCGACGGCCGCGACTACGACGCATGGGAGGACTACTGGCTACAGACCTACGGAGACAGCGTGTCGCCATACGTCAACCACCACACCATGCTGCTCAGCGGAACACCCTACCCCTACGTCACCGACAGCGTGTGCAACTATGCGCTGACCGACAGCACCATGCCAGCCGCCACCACCTACAGCGGCACGAAGCTGCTGTCGAAGCCCATCACCGACATCCGCGAGGATGAGGACGGATGCATCAGCTTCCACTTCATGGGCGGCGACACCAGCGGCATCAGCGAGCTGCCCAACAGCGAGGCCACACGCCAAGAAGCAGCATACGACCTGCAGGGACGGCCAGTGACCGCGCCCGGCTACCGCGGACTGGTCATCGTGGGCGGAAGGAAGCAAGTCGTCAGATAGAGAATTAGCTATTTCCATACCACTTATTAATCATTTAACCAGACAGAAAGAAGTATGAGAGTCATTATTGAGCCGAACTACGATTTGATGTCGCAATGGGCAGCAAATCATGTCATCGAACGCATCAACGCCGCCAAGCCCACCGCCGAGAAGCCCTTCGTGCTGGGCCTGCCCACAGGCAGCAGCCCCATAGGCATGTACCGCGCACTGGTGAAGGCATACCAGGAGGGAAAGGTGAGCTTCAAGCACGTGCTGACATTCAACATGGACGAGTACGTAGGGCTGCCCGAGGAGCATCCCGAGAGCTACCACTCGTTCATGTTCACCAACCTGTTCAACCACATCGACTGCCCCCGCGAGAACATACACATACTCAACGGCAACGCACCCGACCTGGCCGCCGAGTGCGCACACTACGAGCAGATGATTGAGGAGGCAGGCGGCATAGACCTCTTCCTGGGAGGCATCGGCCCCGACGGACACATCGCATTCAACGAGCCGGGCAGCAGCCTCAGCAGCCGCACACGCCAGAAGACGCTCACCACCGACACCATCATAGCCAACAGCCGATTCTTCGAGGGCGACATCAACAAGGTGCCCAAGACGGCACTCACCGTGGGCGTGGGAACCGTCATGGCCGCACGCGAGGTGATGATCCTGGTGAACGGGCACGCCAAGTGCCGCGCACTGCAGGCTGCCATAGAGGGCAGCGTGAACCACATGTGGACCATCAGCGCACTGCAGATGCACCAGCACGGCATCATCGTGTGCGACGACGCTGCCTGCGACGAGCTGAAGGTGGGCACATACCGCTACTTCAAGGACATAGAGCGCCAGAACCTGCTCTAAAAAAGACAAAAGCCTTTGTTACATCAAAACCCCAAAAAAGGAATAAGACTATGAGAAAGAAAAGCTGTCTGCGGTCAGTGTGGCGCCGGGCCACCATCGCATTGTTGCTATCACTGGTAATGAACGCCGCATACGCCGTACCGGCAAAGCCGGGACTGCAACGGACACTGAACCTGACAGACGGCACCACCATTAGTGCCGTGCTCGTAGGCGACGAGCACGGCCACTACTGGCTGGGCACCGACGGCAAGGCTTATCAGGCCGTTGACGGAAATGACACGTACAGCGTAATAAATAAAGAAGATGTTCGCGCACGCGCGCAAGCACGCCGCACCGCCGCCAACCAGCGCCGCGCAAAGCGGCTGGCACCACGCCGCGTGGGCACCGTGGGCAGCTATACAGGACAGAAGAAGGGCATCATCATACTGGTGAACTTCAGCGATGTCAAGTTCCAAGCGGCCAACAACAACGCCCTCTACCAGCGCATCGCCAACGAGGTGAACTTCAGCGAGGGAGACTTCAAGGGCTCCATGCGCGACTACTTCTACGCACAGAGCGAGGGGCAGTTTGAGCTGAGCTTCGACGTCGTGGGACCGTATGAAATATCTGGTAATCAGGCCTATTACGGCAGCAACGACAGCCAGGGAAATGACAAGTACCCCGCCAAAATGGTCATCGAGGCAGTGAAAAAGGCTGATGCCGACGTGAACTTCGCCGACTATGACTGGGACGACGACGGCGAGGTGGACCAGGTGTATGTCATCTATGCCGGAAAGGGTGAGGCCGACGGAGGTGCCGCCAACACGATATGGCCGCATGAGTGGACACTGGCTTCGGCCGCATACTATAATAATGACGGCGAAGGGCCACAGACACTCGACGGTGTAAAGATAGACACTTACGCCTGCGGCGGCGAACTGAACGGATCAGGAGCCATCGCCGGCATCGGCACCATGTGCCACGAGTTCAGCCACTGTCTGGGCTACCCCGACTTCTACGACACCGACTACAGCGGCGGACAGGGCATGGGCTACTGGGACCTCATGGACGGCGGCTCCTACAACGGAGACGGCTACCAACCCGCCGGATACACCAGCTACGAGCGCTGGGTGGCAGGATGGAAGGAGCCCATAGAACTGAAAAATACCACGGCCGTCAGCGGCATGAAAGCACTGCAAGAGGACGGCGAGAGCTATGTCATATACAACGGCGGAAACAGCAATGAGTACTTCCTGTTAGAGAACCGCCAGCTGACAGGCTGGGACGAGAGCCTGCCCGCAGCCGGACTGCTCATCCTGCACGTGGACTACAATGCATCGGCATGGAGCGCCAACACGCCCAACGATGACCCAAGCCACCAGCGCATGACCTGGATTGCGGCCGACAACAAGTACGAGTACGTGATTGACCAAGGAACGAAATACTATACTTTTGACGGTATGATGACCGACCCGTTCCCCTACGGCACGGTGAACGCCTTCAGCAAGTCGACGACGCCAGCAGCGAAGCTATACAACAAGAACACCAACGGCACGTACTATCTTGACTCGTCGGTAGAGGAAATCACGCAGAACGCCGACGGCACGGTGTCGTTCTACTTCTTCGGGCTGAGCAATGTGGCCACGCCGACCTTCTCCGTAGCCAGCGGACGCTATACCGAGCCAGTCAGCGTGGAGATCAGCTGCGAGACGGAAGGAGCAGCCATCTACTACACCCTCGACGGCACCATACCCACCGAGCAGAGCACCGCATACACAACCCCCATCGACATCAGCGAGACGACGACACTCACGGCCATCGCCATAGCCAACGGAGAGCGAAGCAGCGTGGCGAAGGCCACATACAGGATTGGCGCTACCAACAGCGACCCCGACACGAAGAACTTCCAGCGGGTGGCATCTGTCGATGACCTGGAGCCAGGCATGCGCTACATCATAGCCTGCGGCAGCGAGGCAACGGCAGCAGGAGGGTTGAGCGGCCAGATACTGAGCAGTAAGGAGGTGACTGTGAAGGGCGACTTCGTAACCATCGCCGACGGTGTTGACGTGTTCGTGCTTGAAGAGACCGACGGCGGCTGGACGGTGATGGAAGAGACGACAAACCAGTATCTCCATGCCACCGGCGCAAAGAAGCTGGCATACAGCAGTGAAAGTGAAGGAAAGGCATGGACACTCAGCGACGTCACCGACGGCGTCATCATGACCTACGGCAGCTACGGCACCATGCTCTACAATGTGAACAGCCCGCGCTTCACCACCTACACCAGCGACCCCAATACGTCAATGATCCAGGCGAACATCTACATGGAGTACAGCGGCGACATTCCCGACCCCGTGATAGTGGCCGACGAGCAGCTGGACTTCGGCGAGACCACGGTAGGAACGCCCGTCACAAAGACCTTCACCGTGCTCACAGAGAATCTGCTCAGCGACATCACCATCACCATCGATGACACAGATGCTTTCTCGCTGGGAACGACGACCATCAGCAAGGACTCGGAAGAAGCTGAGGTAAGCGTCACCTTCAACCCGCAGGATGCCGGTATCTACACCGCCACCGTCACACTGAGCAGCGACGGCGCAGAGCCCGTCACCGTAACACTCAGCGGCACGGCCACACAGTCCACTCCCGTCACGCCTACCAGCGGCTGCTACGAGCTGGTCACTGATGTCACCACCCTGGCCGCCGGCAACTCCATCGTCATTGCTTACGTTGACGAAGAGGGCAACGCCATGACCCTGAGCGCTACGCAAAACAAGAACAATCGCGCAGCCGTCAGCAGCACGCTGAATGACGACGGTACGCTAACACCCAGCGACGACACTCAGGTCATCGCGCTTGAGAAGGACGGAGATAACTATCTCTTCAACGTCGGCACGGGCTACCTCTACGCGGCTGGTAGCGGAAAGGGAAATAACTATCTAAGAACGGAGGAAACAGCAGATGGCAATGGTAATGCGGAAGCCGCCATCGACATCGACGATAAAGGCTATGCCACCATTATTTTCCAAGGTGCAAACACCAACAATCTGGTTCGCTATAATCCAAACTCGAGCAATAACAACCCGCTCTTCTCCTGTTACGCTAGTAGTTCAGAAGTTGGTTCTCTTCCCCGCATCTATCGCAAGGTCATCACCATGGGCAATGGCGATGCCAACGGCGACGGTGAGGTGACGATAGCCGACGTGGCTGCCATCGTGAGCTACCTGCTCAACGGCGAGGAGAGTGAGCACTTCGACAAGCGCGCCGCCAACGTCGACGGTGCCAACGGCATCACCATCGACGATGCCCTCGGCGTGGTGAACATCATTCTGGGAAAATGAGGAAATGAAAAATGTAAAATGAAAAATGAAAAATGAAGAATGAAGAATGAAGAATGTAAAATGAAGAGCAGCGATAGGCGTCGGCCTCGGTTCCTCCGTGGCCGCACAGCTTTGGCACTAATCATTTTTCATTTTTCATTTTTCATTTTTCATTTCCCCGCTACTGCGCAGCACCGCAGCGATGCCCTCGACGACTTGCTGCAGCAAGTGCCCATGGCCACGGTGTTCGCGCTGAAAGCCTTCGACATCGACAACGCCACACCCTGGACCGAGCTGACGCTGACCGCCGTGGCCGCCTACGCCGCCGGTGTCGCCGTCACCTACCCCACCAAGCAGCTCATAGGCGAGCGGCGTCCCGACAAGAGCGACCACCGCTCGTTCCCATCGGGCCACGCCATGTTCGCCTTCGCCGGAGCCACCATGCTCAGCCACGAGTTCGGCCACGCATCGCCCTGGGTCACCATCGGCGGCTACGGCCTGGCCACACTGGTGAGCGCCGACCGCCTGGTGCGCGACCGCCACTACCTGCACGACGTCTGCGCAGGAGCGGCCATCGGCATCGGCGCCACGGAGCTCGCCTACTGGCTGAAGAAACGGCTCATCAAGAACGACAACGTCGACCTGAGCTTCACCGGCCAGAGCCTATCGCTCGCCGTCAGATGGTAGACAAGCGCCATCAGCATTTAAACGCATACGTAGAAACAAAAACTGAATAACCATGAAGAAATCGTTCCATCGCGGCTTGACCGCAGCCATCCTCATCCTCTTAGGATGCGTGTCAATCCAGGCCAACACGGCCTTGTGTCCATTTGGCCAGATGAGCCAGCAACCCTGGCAGGCAAAGTATCATCACCAATACTACAACAACTATGAACCTACCGACTGGTATGCCGCTGACCTCAACGACTCGGAATGGCAGACCATCAGCGGACCCCTCAGCACCGCCAACGGCCTGCCCTACTACGCCACCAGCTGGGGAGAGAATTACTATGCCTACTACCTGCGCCGCCACTTCAATGTCAGCAGCTTCTCCAGCGAGCTTTATGTGGCATACGTCAGTCACGACGACGATTGCGAGATGTATCTCAACGGCGTGCGGATCTACTCCAACTCCCAATGCCTCATCTCTCCCGAGTACAGGTCTGTTTACATTCCGAAGGAGCTGCTGCGCACCGGCGACAATGTGCTGGCCCTGAAGGTAAGAGACTCCGGTGGCGGCGAGGCTTTTGCTGACTTCGGCCTCTACAGCCTGGACCCCTCATGGATCAGCGTAGAACTGTCGTCACCCGGCACGCTGGGCCAGGAAGTGCTCTACCAAGCGGAGATGCTCAGCGACGTGGAGTTCATCCGCGTAAAGGGTGCCATGAACAGCGACGACTGGAACACGCTGAAGAACATGGCCAACCTGAAGGGAGCAGACCTTAGCCAGGCAACGGCCAGCGAAGTACCCAACGGGCAGTTCCGCGACCGCACCGGCTTCATGTACATACAGCTGCCCAAAGGGCTGAAGACCATCGGCGAGTATGCCTTTTACCGCACACACATCGGGCACATCAGCATTCCCGCTACCGTCACCACCATTGGGAGCTATGCTTTCTCACAGTATGACACGTGGCCTTGGCTCAGGAGCGTCGACATTGCCGCTGGCTCTGCATTAAACAGCATCGGGGATCATGCCTTCTACGCTTGCAGAAGTCTGACGGCCATCAGCCTGCCGGCTGGCATGACGAGAATAGAAGATTATACTTTCTACAACTGCGAGTCGCTGGCATCAATAGTCCTGCCACCAGCCTTGGAGAGTATCGGGAACTGGTGTTTCGAATACACACATGCGCTCAAGAGCATTGAATTCCCGCGAACGTTGTCCAGCATTGGCGTAGGTGCATTCTACGATAGCGGGCTGGAAAGCGTGGTACTGCCCATGAACCTGACGGCCTTGGGCCTAGAGGCATTTAGGAGCTGCAAGAGCCTGAAGACAGTGGAACTGCCTGCCACCCCGAGAATATGGG
Source organism: Prevotella sp. UBA3837 (assembly GCA_002392835.1). Classification (GTDB taxonomy): domain Bacteria; phylum Bacteroidota; class Bacteroidia; order Bacteroidales; family Bacteroidaceae; genus Prevotella. Next base: position 8,921 of record DGHX01000005.1, read on the forward strand.
ATGCATACAACGGAAGAAACGGCTATCACAGCAATTTCTCGGGGTGTACGGCCTTAGAGACTGTCACATGCCACTCTGCCACTCCGCCCATCATCGACTACCAGCCCTTCGGCGATGTTGACCGCAGCAAGGTGACGCTGGTCGTTCCCGCCTTCTCACTCGTTGACTACAAGCTCGACGACTATTGGCATGAGTTCGGCACCATCGTGGGTGGCGCCGAATCACCGATGCTGAACATCAGCGGCTCGCTGACACTGACCAACAACCGCCGACCGGAGAACAAGGTTGACGTGCTGCTGGGCGAGGATGCCCGCCTCACCGTGGGTGGCAACGCTCCCTTCGAGGTTGGCACGCTCACCTTCACTGTCAACCGCCCCCACGACCTCTTCGGCCAGCTGCTGAACAGCGCCCCCGCCATGACCGCCGACCACATCAACACCCGCTTCTTTGCCTACAGCCGCCGCTGGTACTTCATCACACCGCTGACCGACGTGAACGTGGGTGAGGTGGTACACGACAACGCCGAGGCCTCATTCGTCTTCCGCTACTACAACGGCCAGAACCGTGCCGGCAACGGCCCGCAGGGCAGCTGGCAGGACCTGACGGACAACGTGCTGCACGCCGGACAGGGCTACATCTTCCAGACTGACCGCGAGGGATGGATCACCATGCCCGCCACCACTACAGGCAAGGCACCTGCACTGGTCAGCGATGACGTGTCCTCACCCCTGAAGACCTACGCCGCAGCCAACGCCGCCGATGCCAGTTGGAACTTCGTGGGCAACCCCTATCCCTGCTACTACGACACATACAGCATGGAGCTGGCAGCGCCCATCACGGTGTGGGACTACGACAACTGGACCTACCGGGCCTACTCGCCCATTGACGACGGCTACGTGCTACGCCCCATGGAAGCCTTCTTCGTGCAGAAGCCTGCCAGCCTTGCACAGATACTCTTCCCCAAGGAGGGCCGCCTGTTCAGCGCCCAGGTGGAGCGGCCTGCCGCTGCCCGCAGTAACGGGAACGACAGCCGACAGCTCTTCGACATCATGCTCACCGACGGCACCCGCAGCGACCTGACACGCGTGGTGGCCAACCCGCAGGCCTCCGTCGGCTACGAGCCACAGTGCGATGCCACCAAGTTCATCAGCACCGAGAGCACGCTGCAGCTTTTCACCCTCGACAAGGAGGGCAACCAGCTGGCCATCAACGAGCGCCCGCTGGCCGAGGCCGACGCCGTGGTCATGGGCTTCACAGCCACCGCACCCGGCATCTACACCATCAGCCTCAGCCGAGGCAGCGGTAAGCTGCTGCTACACGATGCCCATACCGGACAGGCCACAGACCTGAGCCAGCAGGACTATATCTTCACCATCGACGAGCCCGTCATCAGCAGCCAGCGCTTCCGCCTGACCATCGGAAGCAACGAGTCCACCTCGATAGATGCCATCGACGCACAGATGGGCAGCGATGCTACCACCTACGACCTGCAGGGTCGTCCGCAGCGTTCCGACTCCAGCAGCCAGCGCCCCACCATCAACCTGAAGCAAGGCAAGAAGTACCTGGTGAAATAACCCCAAACGCGAATCAGCATGAAACACCTACAATATTTGCTCGCCGTGCTGTTGCTGATGGTCAGTCCAGCCACGTGGGCACAATTCAACCCTGAGAATCCCGACGAGCCGGGCACACGCCCCTGGCGGCTGACGCTGAAGGCCGTGCCCGCCACGGGAGGCTACTACAACGTGAACGCGCTGTCGATGCACGCTGCAGGCGAGGAGGTCTATCTCCACGCCTACAGCCACAGCGACTTCGGCTTCGTGCAGTGGGAGGACGAGCAGGGCAACGTGCTCAGCACGGCCAACGACCTGAGCTACACCATGCCCGCTAAAGACATCACCCTCGTGGCACGCTTCAAATACGCGCCCGAAGAGCCCGAAGAGCCTGGGCAGGCCAGCATCAAGCGCCACCTATACCTGCGCACGAATCCTGCCAATACAGGATGGTTTAACCTGAGCAGCGACAACGACATAACCGTCGGCGAACAGGTCTACATCGAGGCTTATAACTCCAGCCAGCACTACTCGTTCCGCAACTGGACGCAGGACGGAAGCATCATCTCGACGTCGAAGGGCTTTACCTACACCATGCCCGACAAGGACGCGACACTGGTGGTGAACTACGACTACAGCTTCTCGCCAGACAGCCCCGACGAGCCCGGCGAATTCCAAGGCGACCTATATAATATATATGGTATGCGCGAGGCAGCCAAAGCCGGCCACACGCTGACCTACCCGCTCTACCTGCAGAACCGCGGCAGCAGCGTGACCGGCTTCGCCGTCGATGTGACTTTCCCACCGGGCTTCACGGCCGAAGCCGACGCCGCCACACTCAGTGAGAGGGCCGCCACACAATCGCTGCAGGCAGAGACGCTGCCAGATGGCAGCTATCGCTTCACCGTCAGCGGAACTGAGAACATTCAGGGCGTAGAAGGCAAGGTGCTCAGCATACCCCTCCACGTGCCCGACACAGCCACCATCGGCAACCTGTTCACCATCACCTTCACCAATGGTGTGGTCTTCAAGGCCGACGGCTCGCAGGCCAACGCCGGTGTGCGCAGCGGTTCGGTGCAAATCATACGCGATGAGAATGAGCGACCCGACAGCCCCGACTATGTCGTCAGCGATGTGGCCACCACCAGCGGCGACGTCATGCCGCAGGACGCCATCCACCTCACATGGAAAGTGGAGAACCGGGGCAACCTCGCCGGCATGGGCGGATGGACGGAGCGCATCTACCTCATTGCCCCCAACGGCCGGAAAGTGAACATCGGCAGCACCTATTATGACACTGAGGCACTACAGCCCGGTGCCACCGTCGACCGCAGCGCCACCGTCAGCCTGCCACGGTTGCCGGGCATCGACGGCAATGTCGACCTGGGCGTGACCATCATTCCCGGCGTAGGTGCCGGCGAGGCAGCCGACTTCCTGACCAACAACAGCGCACAGACTAGCGGAACCCCGCTCACCGTAGGAAAGCAGCTCATTCTCGAAGTGCCCCAAGCAACACTGCAGGAGGGCGAGGCCACGACCGTACGCTGCCAGCTCTTGCGCAGCGGCAGCTGGGCGACTTCAGAGACTTTTGACCTCAGCAAGCTGCTGGGCGATGACCGCCTCAGCGTGCCAGCCACCGTCACCATCCCCCGCGAGCAGGCTGCCGCCTACTTCTACCTCAACCTGACCAACAACGCCGTCTGCGACAATGACTCCGCCTTCACCATCCAAGTCTCCGGCAACGGCTATGGCGCCCAGCACGCCACCCTCATCGTCCGCGATGACGAGCTGCCTCCCCTGCACCTCACCGCCTCTGCCACCGACGTCACCGAGGGCGACACCTTCCAGCTGACGGTGACGCTGGGGCAACCTGCCGCACAGGAACTGAACATCAGCCTCAGCAGTGAGCGGCCAAAGCGCTTCCGTATGCCCGCCTATGTCACTATTGCAGCAGGCCAGACACAAGCCAGCGTAGATGTGGAAACCATTGACGACGACATACCAGACAGCGATGCCTCATGTGCCTTCAAAGCCTTTGCCTACGGCTACGACCCGGCTGAAGCCATTGTCATGCTGAATGACAATGACCTGCCCGTACTGGAGCTTTCTTTCGCACCATCAAGAGTGAAAGAGAGCGACGGGCCTGTCAGCATCACAGGTACACTTCGACGCACTACCAACGTGGACAAGAAGATCATCGTACGCCTGAGCGACGATTCCAACGGTGCACTCTTCTTCTCACAGTCTGAGCTGACGCTGCCTAAAGGCGTAGAGCAAGTACACTTTAATCTGGGGCCTGTTGACAACAACCAAGCTGAAGGCGACCGCACCTATACCGTTACGGCTGCCGTATGGCTGTCGTCGTGCAGCTGCAGCGCCAGCGGCCAAGCTGCCGGACACGTGCAGGCTCAGCTACAAGTATTCGATGACGACGGGCCAGCCCTGATGCTGACGACCACTGAGGGCACTGTGCGCGAAGGTGTCACCACCCGCCTGGTTCTGACACGCAACACCTCGACGGCCCAACCGCTCACCGTACGCCTGAGCAGCGACCACGACGACATGCTCACCTACAACCATAACATCACCATTGCTGCCGGCCTGCCGACGGCTTATGTAGAGGTAACGCCCACAGCCAACGACACGCAAGAGGACTCACAGACCATCGTCTTCACCGCTGAGGCCGATGGCTGCAGCAGTGGTACTTGCTGGTTGCTCGTGACCGACCAGACGCTGCCCGATGCCCGTATCATGCGCCTTGAGGCAAACCCCTCAGAGGCCGAGGCAGGAAGCAGCGTCACGGTGAGCGTCGTCGTGGCCAACAACGGTGTCGCCAACCTGCGCGATGCCACCCCTGTTTTCGTCTATCGGCGCGGCAGCGACGTTCCCGTGGTGCGACTCTACACTGCGGGCGAACTTCCTGCTGGTGAGCAGCAAACGCTGTCAAAAGAAATGACGTTGCCCACCACCGTAGGCGACAACTATTACTACGCAGTAGCCAATGCAGGCAATAAGATAAAAGAACTGTCGTACACCAACAATACATCGGCCGACTTGCTGGTACGCTCGCTCTCCTCGTTCCGTACAGAGGTCAGCACCGACAAGGCCGTTTACAGCCAAGGCGACAAGGTGGTCATCAGCGGTCGGTTGCTGGGCAGCAACGTCAGCGAGGCCGAGGCCGACGTTTACATGACAAACGATGGTGTGCGCCAGGTACGCCGCATTAAAGCCGATGCCGACGGACGCTTCAGCACCGAATGGCAGCTCTATCCGCTGCAGGCCGGCCACTTCAGCGTGGGTGCCTGCTATCCCGACGAAGGCAGCAGCAAGGAGCAGGCCTCATTCAGCGTCTATGGTCTGCAGCGTGCCGACAGCCGTTACATCACCTGCGAGGTGACATGTGGCGAGCCCTATACCAGTGAAGTGCAGCTGGTGAACCCCAGTTCCCTGCCACTGTCAGGCATGAAGGCCGAAGTGGTCTCCGCACCGGAAGGATGCACGGCGAGCCTTAGGATTCCCACCACCGTTGGCGGCGGCGGACACGTCGGTCTGTCCTACACGCTGAATGGCAGTGTGGCCAGCAGCACCAAGGAGTGGGAACACCTGACCATTCGCGTTACGTCAGCCGAAGGGGCACAACTCGACCTGCTGCTCTATTATTATTGCCGACCCGCCGAGGCACTGCTGGCCTGTAACAAGGACAGCCTGCTGATGACGGTCAGCAAGGGTAAAACCCGCGAGATTCCACTGCAGGTCACCAACTTGGGACATGGCGAGACAGGCCCCCTGAAGCTGGCCATGCCCGAGGGATTTAGCCTCGTCAGCAGCACGCCCTCGCTGAAACAGGGCGAGAGTGCCACCATCGTCCTGCGCTTTACCCCCTTTGACCGCATGCAGCTAAACGTTCCCATGACAGGGTCCATTGGTGTGAACTGCCCCAATGGCCAAGGGGTCATTATTCCCTTCAGCATGACACTTGTCTCTGAGGCGAAAGGCTTCCTGCTGGTTGATGTCTGCGACGAGTACACCTACAACACTGCCGAGGCACCCCATGTGCAGGATGCAACAGTAGTGGTGAAGCACCCCACCAGCGGCGAGGTGCTGGCTGAGGGGACGACGGGTGCCGACGGCACGTTCACCACCGAGCTTACCGAAGGCTACTATCGTCTGGAGGTCAGCGCCGATAAGCACGAGGAGTACGCCAACTACGTATTCATCAATCCGGCCGTCACTGAGCGTGTAATCGTCAACATCGGCTACCAGCCCATCACCATCTCATGGGAAGTGGAAGAGACTGAAGTGGAAGACGAGTATCACATTGTAACCAACGTACAGTATGAGACAAACGTGCCCATACCAGTAGTCAAAATCGACATTCCGGAAAGAATTGACGGCGATAACATGGCAGTGGGCGATGCTGTGCTCATCGACATGAAACTGACTAATTTAGGATTAATAAAAGCTGAAAACGTCATTCCCTTGTTACCAGAAGACGATGAAGAATGGCACTTCGAGTCAATGGGTATGAACGAGGGATTCACACTTCTTCCCAACGACTCCGTCGTCATCCCCATCCGCATTACCCGCATTGGCGACACTTCACAGGCAGCCACAGCCAGGTTGAAAAATGTCGTTGGAGACGCCACACACAGTATGATAGACGCCTATGGCAACTGCATGAAGTCCATGGAGGCTGCCTACGAGCATGAATGCGGCGACACCTTGAGGAAAAACAAGTCAGCCCAGGCACTGGCCATGAAAGCCTGCGCCTACAGTGCCACGGGGCAGTTCATCATGCACCTGCTAAGTGGTATTGGCGGCGGCGGCCCCGGTTCGCCCGGTGGCGGTGGCGGCGGCGGTGGCGGCGGTGGCAACGGCAACGTAGGCGAAGTCACCAAGACGCTTGACATTTGCGACCCCTGCGATGCACAGAAGATGGAGAAGTTAATAGCCAAAGGACTGAAATACACATGGCTTGGCGCGCTCGATGAAGCTATAAGCAAGGCTATTGAAGCATTCCAAAAGAATGAAGATCCAGATCTCATATATGTCATTAAAGACGTTAATGACAATATCCTTGACAAGGTCGATGAAGCTCATCTCGAAGAAGCATTAGGAGAGTATTCTGGTGTCGTAGACATCATCTACGACGTTTACGAGATCATAGAGCCTTGCGATTCCGCAGACATCAACGGTGATTCTAACGCGCGCACATACCTCAGGAAAGCAAAGAAGCATGACTGGATAGAGGCATTTGAAAAAGTGGGCAAGTCGTTTGCAAGTCAGTTGCAGGCCATCGACAGCCTTGCAGCCATTGCATTTGGCGACCGCATCTGGTTCAATGAGATGGACAAGCAGAAATCGGAATTCATGAAGTGGGTTCGCCAGCTACCCAGCGGCATCATTCCCACCGATGAAGAGCTGTTAGCCAAGAAGCCCGAATCAGTCACCTTCGACCAGGCACGCAACTATGTGCGCTATATGCTCGGCATGGCAGAACACATGCCATCGCTTAATGACATAAAAGCGCAGTTTACGGCTTTCACAGAAGCTGATACAGAGGCGAAGGACAAAGGGTTTGCCACAATGGTTGACTATTTCGACAGTGCCTATCATGACTATGAAAGGCATTTCGAGGAAATGGCATCCTCGTCGGTCTGCGCCACACTCACCCTGAGCTTCGAGCAAAACATGACCATGACACGCCAGGCCTTCCGCGGAAAGCTGAAAATCTTCAATGGTCACGAAGACACTGCCATGAAGGACATCCGGCTGAACCTACTCATACGCGACATGTATGGACGCGTGGCGACGGCACATGAGTTCCAGGTCAATGCTGAGAGTCTGAACGGCTTCAGCGGTGCACTCGACCTCAGCAGCGGCTGGACACTCGGTGCCCAGGAGACGGGTACGGCTACCATGCTCTTCATCCCCACGAAGTATGCAGCCCCCGAAGCCCCCGCCGAGTACAGCTTTGGCGGTAGCGTCACATACATCGACCCCTTCACTAATCTTGAAGTAACGCGCGACCTCTACCCCGTAGTTCTCACCGTGAAGCCCTCACCCGAACTCGACCTCACCTACTTCATGCAGCGCGACCTGCTGGGCGACGACCCGCTGACCGCAGAGGTGGAGCCGATAGTGCCTGCTGAGTTCGCACTCATCATCGACAACAAGGGGTATGGCGACGCCACCGACGTGCGCATGGTGACGCAGCAGCCCGTCATCACCGAGAACGAGAAGGGCCTGCTCATCGACTTCCAGCTCATCAGCTCGCAGGTGAACGGCCGGCCGGCAGTGCTGAATTTCGGCGAGGCCATCGCCAACAGCTTCGGCACCATCGCAGCCAAGTCGCAGGTCTACGCGCAGTGGTGGCTGACGAGCACCCTGCTGGGCCATTTCATCGACTACGACGTGACGGCCACCCACGTGACCAGCTATGGCAACGAAGACCTCTCGCTGCTGAACCAGGTGAGCATACATGAGCTCATACACGGCTTCACGCCCGCCGACTGGCTGAACGCCGAGGCCACAGGGCGCGGTTTCCTGGTGAACGACGTGTCCGATGCTGAAGACCTGCCTGACGAGGTGTATTTCACCGACGGCACGCAGAAGAGTGTGAACAAGGCTACCGGTGCCACCATCAGCAGCCTGGGCCAGGATGCCTACCTGCTCAACATATCGCCCTCGGCGATGGGCTGGAACTACGGCTCGCTGGCCGACCCCACCAACGGGCGCCTGCAGCTGGCCTCCATCATACGCCGGCGCGACGGTGCCTCCATCCCGACGGACAACGTGTGGCAGACTCCCGTGACGCTGCGCGATGGCAAGGACCCCATCCACGAGAACCGCCTGCACTTCATCTGCGAGTCGCAGGGAGCCGCCGAAAACTGGCTGCTCACCTTCGAAGAGCGACAGGAGGAGACGGCCATACAGAACGTGCTGGCCGACCAGACAGGCAGTCAGGAGCGCATCGTCATTACCCCGCTGCCCCTGGGCGAAAGGCTGTACGTGAAAGGCAACTTCAGCAAGATACAACAGCTGACAGTCTACGACATGAACGGACTGAAGCGGCTGCAGAGCAACCACTTGAGGCAAGGCGAACCGGTCTATACTGGTCACCTCCCCGCCGGCGTCTATCATGTGCAACTGCACACTGACCGCGGCATCTACTCGCAGAAGGTGCTGAAGCGATGAGCCGAGCGACTATAGAACAAATAACCATAACTAAAAAAAGAGAAGAAAACATGAAGATGAAAACCGTTTTGATGACTGCGTTGCTGCTGGGCTGTGCCACTATGGCCCAGGCTGCCGATGTGAAGACCAGCGGCAACGTGGTGACCATCCGCCCCGACGGCGGACAGGCCAAGGTGATTCGGCTGGAAGTGATGAACGACAACATCATCCGTGTTCGCGCCACATCACACGACGAGCTGCCCGTGAAGCAGCCCAGCCTGATGATAGTGCCACAACAGGCACCCGCCAAGGGCAGCTACACAGTGACCGACGAAGGCACCACCGTGGTGGTGAAAGCTAAGGGCGTGAAGGCCGTGGTGCAGAAGGCCACAGGCCAGATAGCCTACTACGACGCCGACGGGAAGCTGCTGCTGCAGGAAGCCAAGGAAGGAAAGCGCTTCACCGACTTCACCGTGCCCGAACGCGAGTACGGGCTGAAGGGCGGAGCCGCCATCACCGAGGAGATGAAGCACGGCCTGCAGTGGCAGATGAAGTTCGACAGCCCTGCCGACGAGGCTTTCTACGGCCTGGGACAGCACCAGAGCGAGGAGTTCAACATGAAGGGAAAGAACGAGGATCTGTTCCAGTACAACACCAAGGTGAGCATTCCCTTCGTCCTCTCGTCTAAGAACTACGGCGTGCTGTGGGATGCCTATTCCTACTGTCGTTTCGGCAAGCCCGAGGAGTACCTGCAGCTGAACCGCGCTTTCCGCCTCTACGACAAGCAGGGGCGCCCGGGCCACCTCACCGGCACCTACACCGACAAGGACGGCCGCCAGCTGGTGCGCCAGGAGGACAGCATATACTATGAGTATGCCTACCCCGCCAAGAGCGAGATTGCCAACCGCACCGACGACGGCGGCCTTAAGAACCTGCCCAAGGGCTTCAACCTGCAGGGCGCCAACGTGGTGTATGAAGGCTTCATTGAGGCCCCCCCTTCAGCCCCCGAGGGGGCTACTATAGACCCGTCTCTTGACAGCAAAACTATAGAAGCCCCCTCGGGGGCCGTAGGGGGGGCCGGGGCCTCGCTCTACCAGTTCATCCTCTACTACGCCGGATACATCAAGGTGTACATCGACGGACAGGAGGTGGTGCCCGAGCGGTGGCGCACAGCCTGGAACCCCAATGCCTATAAGTTCGAGGTGACGCTGGAGCAGAAACGCCGTGTGCAGCTGCGCATAGAATGGCAGCCCGACGGCGGCGAGAGCTACTGCGGACTGCGAGTGGCCAAGCCGCGCAGCCGGCAGGAGCGCGAGCAGCTCAGCATCTGGTGTGAGATGGCCCGCGACATGGACTATTACTTCATCGCCGGAGAAAGCCTCGACCAGGTCATCAGCGGATACCGCACGCTGACGGGAAAGGCAAGCCTGTACCCCAAGTGGGTGCTCGGCTTCTGGCAGAGCCGCGAGCGCTACAAGTCGAGTGCAGAGATAGAGGAGACGCTCAGCGAGTTCCGCCGCCGCCACATCCCCATCGACAACATCGTGCAGGACTGGAACTACTGGAAGCTCGACTCATGGGGCGACCACACCTTCGAGGCCGCACGATTCCCCAACCCACAGCAGATGCTCGACTCAGTGCACCAGATGCACGGACGGTTCATGATCAGCGTATGGCCGAAGTTCTACGAGACGGTGGCCAACTACAAGGAGCTGGACCAGAACGGATGGATGTACCGCCAGGCCATCAACGACGACATACACGACTGGCTGGGATTCCGCGGCTCCTTCTACGACGCCTATGACCCCGAGGCCCGCAAGGTGTTCTGGCGCCAGATGGACGAGAACCTCTACTCGAAGTTCAACCGCGCCATCGACGCCTGGTGGATGGACGCCTCTGAGCCCAACGTGCGCGACTGCACGCCGATGTGGTACCGCAAGGCCCTCTGCGGGCCCACAGCCCTGGGCACCTCTACAGAGTACTTCAATGCCTACAGCACAGTCAATGCCGATGCCATCTACAACGGGCAGCGCTCGCTCTACAAAGGTAAGAAGAACGAGCCGCGCGTGTTCCTGCTCACCCGCAGCGGCTTCGCCGGCGAGCAGCGCTACAGCACAGCCACCTGGAGCGGCGACATCGGCACCCGCTGGGAGGACATGCGCGCACAGATGACGGCCGGGCTGAACTACTCCTTGTCGGGCATACCCTTCTGGGGCATGGACCAGGGCGGTTTCTGCGTGGAGAACCGCTACGTGGCAGCACAGCAGCTCTACGACCGCACAGGACAGGAGAACGAGGACCTGCGCGAGTGGCGCGAGCTGCAGACGCGCTGGAACCAGTTCGGAGCCTTCATACCCATCTTCCGCAGTCACGGACAGTGGCCGCTGCGCGAGATATGGAACATAGCCCCCGACGAGCATCCCGCCTACCAGTCGTTCCTCTACTACGACCGCCTGCGCTATCACCTCATGCCCTACCTCTACTCACTGGCCGGATGGGCACACTTCCACGACTATACGCTAATGCGCGCCCTGGTCATGGACTTCGGCAGCGACCCCGGGGTGCTCAACATCGGCAACCAGTGGATGCTCGGCCCCGCGCTCATGGCCTGTCCCGTGGGCTACTACAAGGCCCGCAACCGCAGCGTCTACTTCCCCCAACAGTGCGGATGGTACGATCTGTACAGCGGCGAGCAGGTCATCGGCAGCAGCCAAATGGTAAATAGTAAATCCGTAAATCGCAAATTAGTCGTCGATGCCCCCTACGAGCGCATACCCGTCTACGTGCGCGAGGGAGCCATCATCCCCTTCGGCCCGCAGATGGAGTGGAGCGACGAGAAGGCACCCGAGCTCATCAACCTCTACGTCTACGCCGGACAGGACGGCCAGTTCCAGCTCTATGAGGACGAGGGCACGAACTACAACTACGAGCATGGCCGATACAGCACCATCGACATCAGCTACGACGACGCCTCGCGCACCGTCAGCTTCTCCGAGCGCCAGGGCCAGTTCCCCGGCATGCTGAAGGAGCGCCGCTTCAACATCGTGCTCGTCACGCCCGATGCCCCGAAGCCTCTGAACCTCGACCGCTCGACCAAAGGTCGCTCGCAAGGCGAGAACCCCGCCGGCACCATGGTGCAGTACAACGGAAAGGCAGTAAGCGTACAGCTGTAAGCTCAGCACCGACACGCCAACAAACGAAACCGCCTGAAAGCTCATCGTGGACTTTCAGGCGGTTTTCAATCCTGAGTCGTATCAAGTCTCAAAAAAAAGTACTTTAATCCCGCAGCTCACGCGCGCGCACGCGTGAGCGATTTTTTGGTTGCACCGAGACTGATTTTCAATGAGTTACAAACTCGAAAAAACTTGGTTGCACCGAAACAATCTATATTTTTGTCTATATCCGGAGCCGCTCGAAAAAAAAGTGGGCCGTTTATGAAAAAAAGCGGGCCACTAATGAAAAAAAGTGGGCCGCTTTTTTTCATTAGTGGCCCACTTTTTCAGCAAAACAACTTGTTTTTGGTCTTCGGGTGACTCTCACTCATCACCCATCACTTATCACTCATCACTTCTTCCCGGTGCAACCAAAAAAACACTCACGCGCGTAACACGCGCGCGTGAGGTGAATGGTCAGCACGAATGCCTGTCATCAGTATGCCTCGTCGGTGGTCAGCTCGTCGGCGGTCAGCTTGCGGCTGTCAATCTTCCTCCAGCAGTAGACGATGTAGGCCAGCACGAAGGGTATGAGCAACGACACGTAGAACATGGTGTTCAGCGTGAAATAGCTGCTCGACGAGTTCTCGATGGTGAGCGATGCCTGCAGGTCGGCCGTCGAGGGGTAGTAGGCCGTGTGGTTCCATCCTGCCGTGAGCAACAGGCTGAGCACGGTGAGCACAGTGCCGATGCCTGCGGGCCAGATGCCGCTAAGTCCGCCGCCGGGTCTCCTCCTCAGGAGCGGCAGCTCACTGGCTATGCCCCACAGCACCAACACCACGCCCACGAGGAGCAGCAGGAGCACGGGCCACATGGCCAGCAGGTTGTGCAGGTACTTCTGTGGCTCCATGAAGATGGAGCCCTGAGCGTCGACGGCATAGCCGTCCTTCAGCAGCAGGTGTACCAGGTAGGCCACGAAGAGGATGACAAAGGGCACGGCAGAGCCAAGCAGGCGGCGGCGCGCCCGCTGCTGCAGGCCGTCGTCGGCCACGTTGTTGATGATGTAGAGGGTGCCCAGGGTGCGTGCGAGGAACATCACCGCCAGGCCGAAGATGAGCACCCAGGGTTGGAGGAGCGCGTCGAGGCCGTGCGAGGCGTTGGCCCAGTGGCTGAGGGAAGGCCCTGCGCCCTCGGCAAGGAGCGGCGACAGCAGGTTGCCCTTCTCCACCACGAAGTTAGAACCTTCGAAGAAGGTGGCCACGGCAGCGCCCAGGAGCAGCGGTCCGAGGATGCCGTTGAGCACCAGGCACCACTGGAAGGTGCCGGCCCCAAGCAGGTTGCCCAGCTTGTTCTGGAACTCGTAGCTGACGGCCTGCAGCACGAAACTGAAGAGGATGATCATCCACAGCCAGTAGGCTCCGCCGAAGCTGGTACTGTAGAACAGGGGGAAAGAGGCGAAGAAGGCTCCGCCGAAGGTGACCAGCGTGGTGAAGGTGAACTCCCATTTCCGGCCAGTGCTGTTCACCACCAGCCGGCGCCCCTCAGGGGTGGCGCCCAGCGAGCGCACTATGGAGTTGGCGCCCTGTACGAACAGCAGGAAAACGAGCAGTGCGCCCAGCAGCGACACCAGGAACCACCAGTAATGTTGTAGGAATGAATAGGACATGGTATTTACGATTTACGGATTTTCGATTTTCGATTTACGGATTTTCGATTTTCGACTAACGATTTACGGATGCCTACACCTCGGGGCCACGCCTTATTTGCTTGAGCATGATGTTGATTTCCACTCCGAGCATGGTGGTGAAGAGGAGGAGGAAGAGCACGAAGGTGACGAGCACCGAGCCGCTGCTGAGGTCGCTGACGGCAGCCCACGTAGGCAGCACGTCCTGTATGGTCCATGGCTGCCGTCCCATCTCGGCCACCAGCCATCCGCTCTCTGAGGCTATGTATGCCAGCGGCAGCATGACGATGGCCATCCAGCACAGCCAGCGGGGCATGCGCGTGGCGCCGTGCACGTCGGCGTATGCCTCGTCCATCAGTCCCAGCGCTGCCAGCAGTCGGCGGCTGAACACCGAGAGGAAGGGCACGCGGAAGGCCAGCACAGCCACGAGGCCGAAGAACAGGATGAGCAGGCAGCCCACGCCCACCATGGTGCGGAAGGCCCAGAAGTTAAGGAACACGTTGGGCACCAGCTGGCTGCGGTCGCTGACGTAGCCATAACCTATGTACTGCTGGTACTGGCGGAAGGTGGCCAGATGGCGCTGGGCGCCGCTCTCGTCGCCGTCGGCACGGGCCTGGCGGAAGGCTTTCAGCGCTGCCAATGCCTGGCGGCCGTGCGCCATCTTCTCTTCGGCCGACGGTTCACGGGTGCCGTCGGGCCGTGTATAGCCGTTCAGCAGGTCGTTGATGCCCGGCACATAGCCGTCGAGGGTGTTAGTGGCCATGAGCGACAGGAAGTTAGGCAGGGCCAGCTTCGCCATGGGCTCGTCCTGCGTGGCATAGTCGTCCTGTCCGAAGGGATGCACCAGCGCCACCATCGTCAGCGGCTGCGAGGTGCCACCGGTGTATAGCGCCTCCATGGCTGCCAACTTCATGGGCTGCGTCTTGGCCACGTCCTGCCCCGAGATGTGGCCCGTCATGGCAGCGCCGAGCGACGCCACCAGTCCCACCACCGAGGCAATCCTGATGCTCTGGCGCGACAGCTGCTGGTGGCGCTTCTTCAGCAGATACCAGCAGCAGACGGCCACCACGAACACGGCGCCGATGATCCATGAGGAGATGACGGTGTGGAAGAACTTGCTGACGGCCGACGGCGAGAGGGCCACCTGCCAGAACGATGTCATCTCGTAGCGCATGGTGTCGGCGTTGAACTCACAGCCCACGGGGTGCTGCATCCACGCGTTGGCCACCAGGATCCACCATGCCGAGATGGTGGCTCCCAGGCCGGTAAGCCAGGTGGAGGCCAGGTGGAAGCCGGCGCTGACCTTCTTCCACCCAAAGAACATCACGGCCACGAAGGTCGACTCCATGAAGAAGGCCACGATGCCCTCGATGGCCAGCGGCGCGCCGAAGATGTCGCCCACCAGCCACGAGTAGTTGCTCCAGTTGGTGCCAAACTCAAACTCCAGGATGATGCCCGTGGCCACACCCATGGCGAAGTTGATGCCGAAGAGTTTCTGCCAGAACTTGGCCGTTTCTTTCCAGAACTCCTCGCGCTTACGATAGTAGATGGTCTCACAAATGCCCATGACCACGGCCAGGCCCAGCGTCAACGGCACGAAAAGCCAGTGGTAGATGGCCGTCAGTGCGAACTGTGCCCTCGACCAGTCGATGGTGCCAGTGTCAATAGTAAGAAGAATGTCTTGCATAGCATGGTTGTATTAATTATTAGGGTGTACGATATTACTAAGGTGTACGTTGCAGCAGCTCGTTGGCCACGAAGTCGGCCTCGCCTCCCTCCTCGGCATGCTGGCTGAGGAAGTTGGGGAAGAAGAACAGCTTCAGCACCACGAAGATGATGAAGAGCTTGATGAGGATGACAGCCCACAGCGTGCGCCCCAGCGTCATGCTGCGGAAGCCGTCGTAGTAGAGGTGGAACGCGCGGCTCCAGAAACCATCCTTCGCCATAGTTGTCTTAGGTTTTCAACTCGGCAAAGATAGGGAAAATATTTCACATTACCAAGCGAAAAGGATAAAATTTGTTGATTTTGTTACTTTTATCTTAAAACGCGTGGTTTTCTTTTGCCGTTTCAATAAAAAGCCGTAATTTTGCATGTCAAAAACAATGAAAGAAAAATAACGACGACATGAAAAAGGAATACCTGATAGCGCTGATAGCATCGCTGGCCGTGGCCGCCATAGTGGCTGCCGCCCTGTTCCTGCTGGTCATCAAGCCCCAGCAGGACGACAACAAGGAGCTGGAGGATAAGGTGACGGCCATTGAGGAGCTGGCACAGCTGGAGAAGGAGGAGATGGAGAACGACTACGAGCAGCTGGGGCAGCAGTACGGCGAGATGATGGCACAGCTGACCAACGACTCGCTCATAGCACAGCTGACGCGCGAGCAGCTGCGCGCACAGCAGCTGCTGGAGGAACTGAAGCAGACGAAGGCCGACGACGCACGCGAGATAGCACGACTGAAGAAGGAGCTGAACTCGGTGCGCGCCGTGCTGCGCAACTACATACGCCAGGTGGACTCGCTGAACCAGGTGAACCAGAACCTGCGCAACCAGAACACACAGCTGAGCGGACAGCTGGAGGAGAGTGCACGGCAGAACCAGACGCTGCAGGAAGAGCGACGCACCCTGACCGAGCGGGTGGAGATAGCAGCACAGCTGGACGCTACGGCAATCACACTGACCCCGCTGAACAAGCGCGGCAAGGTGGCCAAGAAGATGAAGGACGCCAAGCAGCTGCAGGTGAACTTCAACATTTCGCGAAACGTGACGGCACAGAACGGACAGCGCACCATCTACGTGCGCATACAGACGCCCACAGGCGAGGCGCTGAACAGCGGAGGCACATTCCCCTACGAGAACCGCCAGCTGGAATACTCGATGAAGAAGGTCATTGAGTACAGCGGCGAGGAGACGCCCGTGGCCACCTACTGGCAGGTGGGCGAGTTCCTCGAAGCAGGCGAATACCGCGTCAGCATCTTCGCCGACGGCAATATGATAGGTACACGTACATTCTTATTTGAGAAGTAAGGGAACCGACGGACAACTGATGAAAACACGTAAGAACAGGATAATGACACAAGAAAAGCTACACACCGGCAAAGGCAGGATAAGGGCCGCAGGCATGGCCCTTATCCTCATGGCCCTGTCGCCAGGCCTGGCTGCAGCACAACAGGTGCTCTGCCTGGACAGTTGCCGCGCCATGGCCCTGCGCAACAACAAGCAGATGGGCGTGGCACAGCAGAAGCAGGACATGGCGCAGAACCTGAAGCGCTCGGCACGCACGAAGTACCTGCCGCACCTGTCGGCCATAGGCACCTACCAGTATACCAGCGAGGAGCTGTCGCTGCTCAACGACCACCAGAAGCAGAGCCTGGGCAACCTGGGCACGAACATGGCTGCGCCCCTGCAGGGCATGGCCAGCGGAATGCAGGAGAGGCTGGGCACCCTGGGCACCATGCTCGGACAGCTGGGCGTGCCCACCGAGGCCCTGCAGCAGATGGGGCAGCAGATGCAACAGCAGATGGGACAGACGTTGACGAACACTGCCGGACTGCTGAACACCGAAGGACAGAAGATTGTGGATGCATTCCGCACCGACACGCGCAACATCTTCGCCGGATCGGTGCTGGTGACGCAGCCTGTGTTCATGGGCGGAGCCATCGTGGCCATGAACAAGATGGCCGACATCAATGAGCAGATGATGGGGCACTCGGCAGAAGCACGCCGACAGGCCATCATCTACAGCACCGACCAGGCCTACTGGCAGGTGGTGTCGCTGCGCCACAAGCAGCGGCTGGCAGAGAGTTTCCTCGGCGTGGTGAAGAAGCTGGACAGCGACGTGCAGAAGATGATCAATGAGGGCGTGGCCACTCGCAGCGAGGGGCTGAGCGTCAGCGTGAAGGTGAACGAGGCCGAGATGACGCTGCAGAAGGTGAACGACGGGCTGACGCTGGCCAGGATGCTGCTTTGCAAGCAGATAGGACTGCCACTGGAGACCGACATAGAACTGCAGGACGAGAACGCTGCCCCCACCACCACCGCACCGGCAGTGACGGCAACGGATGGCACCGGCGTGGACAACCGTCCTGAACTGCATATGATGGACAATGCCATAGAGCTGAGCCGACAGACCACCAACCTGCTGCGAGCAGCCAACCTGCCGCAGGTGGCGCTGACCGGAGGCTACGCCGTGAGCAACCCCAACGTGCTGAACGGATTTGAGAAGAAGTTCGGAGGATTCTGGAACGTAGGGCTCCTGGTGCGCATACCGCTGTGGAACTGGGGCGACGTGGCCTACAAGGTTCGGGCATCGAAGAACGCCACAGCCATAGCCACACTGGAGCGCGAAGAGGCTCGCGAGCTGATGGAGCTGCAGCTGAAACAGAGCAACTTCAAGGTGGGCGAGGCAGGAAAGCGCTTCGCCATGGCACAGAAGAGCTTAGAGCGCGCCGACGAAAACCTGAGGGTGGCCAACCTGGGATTCAAGGAGGGGGTCATCACTGCCACCACCGTCATGGAGGCACAGACGGCATGGCTGCAGGCACAGGCACAGATGATAGACGCACAGATAGACATGCGACTGGCAAATGTAGACCTGCAGAAAGCACTCGGAACCCTCGCCCCATAACCTACCACATCTACCACATCTACCACATCTACCACATCTACCCCATCTACAATAAAACATCACCATTATGAACGAGAAAGAACAAGCAAAGAAACAGCATAACAACATCCTCCTGGCCATACTCGGCTTCATCGTCGTAGTAGTCATCGTGGCCGCCATAGGCTTCTTCGCACTGGACCGCGACCCGGAAATCATTCAGGGACAGGTGGAAGTGGCCGAATACCGCGTATCGAGCAAGGTGCCCGGACGCATACTGGAGCTGCGCGTGAAAGAAGGCGACTACGTGCACGCCGGCGACACGCTGGCCATCATCGACGCACCGGAAGTGCGCGCCAAGATGCAGCAGGCACAGGGCGCCGAGGGCGCAGCGGCAGCACTGGAGCTAATGGCCAAGAACGGAGCACGCCGCGAACAGGTGCAGGGCGCCTACCAGCTGCTGCAGCAGGCTAAGGCAGGACTGGAGATAGCAGAGAAGTCGTACCAGCGTGTGAAGCGCCTCTTCGACGAAGGAGTGGTGAGCGCACAGAAACGCGACGAGGCAGAGGCGCTGCTGAAGTCATCGGAAGCACAGGTGAAGGCCGCACAGAGCCAGTATGACATGGCTGTGAACGGAGCACGCCGCGAGGAGCGAATGGCGGCTCAGGCACAGGTGGACAGGGCACGAGGAGCCGTGCAGGAAGTGAACGCATACATAGGCGAGACCGTGCAGACGGCGCAGATGGACGGCGAAGTGAGCAGCATATACCCCAAGACGGGAGAACTGGTGGGAACGGGTAGCCCCATCATGACCATATCGATGATGGACGACCTGTGGGGCACCTTCAACGTGCGCGAAGACCAGCTGCAGGGCATGCAGATAGGAACGGAGTTCGAGGCCTTCATGCCCGCCTTCAACAAGACGATACGCATGAAGGTGTACCACATAAAGGACCAAGGCTCCTATGCTGTGTGGAAAGCCACAAAGGCTAACGGCCAGTACGACCTGAAGACCTTCGAGGTAAAGGCACGCCCCGTGGAGCCCTTCGAGGGGCTGCGCCCGGGAATGAGCCTGGTGATTAAATAAACCCATCACATCTACCACAATCAACAACAGATGACTACACCCATCATCGACAGCGAAGAGACGGCGAAGCAGAGCAGCCAGCCCACCACGAAAGGGAGGAGTGAAAGGTGGCTGATGCTGTGGCGCGTGGTCCTGCGCGAATGCCGCATCCTAATGAAGAACCCCATCTATGGCTTCTGCATGGTGGTGTTCCCCATAATGGTGATGCTCTTCTTCACGTCGATGATGAGCGACGGGCAGCCCCTCGACATGCCTGTAGGCGTGGTAGACCAGGACAACACGTCGACGACACGCTCACTGGTGCAGCGCCTCGACGCCTTCCAGAACTCGCGCGTCACGGCCCACTACCCCACCGTCAGCGAGGCACGACGGGCCATACAGCAGAACAAGATCTACGGATTCTTCTACATACCGAAAGGCACCACCGACCAGCTGCTCAGCAGCCGCCAGCCGAAGGTATCGTTCTACTACTCCATGGCCAGCATCACCGGCGGCTCACTCGTGTTCAAGGACATGAAGACCATAGCCACGCTGGGCTCGGCTGCCGTGGGGCAGGCCACGCTCAGGGCACGGGGATTCACCGACAACCAGATAGAGACGCTGCTGCAGCCCATACGCATAGACCTGCACCAGATACAGAACCCGCAGACAAACTACAACGTTTATCTGTCGACCATGCTCATTCCAGGCCTGATGATGCTCTTCATGTTTCTCATCACGGCCTACTCGCTGGGCACGGAACTGAAGTTCGGCACGTCGAAGGAGTGGCTGCACACGGCCGGCGACAACATACTGACGGCCCTGACAGGCAAGCTGCTGCCGCAGGCACTGGTGTTCCTGGCCATCACCTTCTTCTACGAGTACTATGTGTTCATACACCTGGGCTTCCCCCACCCCGGCGGCGTGTGGATGATGGTGCTGCTGGCCGTGCTCCATGTGCTGGCGGCCCAGGGCTTCGGCGTGTTCGTCTTCGGACTGATGCCCTCGCTGCGC
>DGHX01000005.1:29227-31577 GCA_002392835.1 Prevotella sp. UBA3837
ATGAGCATCTGCTCGCTGTGGGCCGTGCTCAGCTTCTCTATGGCGGGCTCCGCCTTCCCCATCATCGGCATGGACGAGCCCCTGCAGACGCTGTCGTGGCTCTTCCCCCTGCGCCACTACTACATGCTCTACCAGATATGCGTGTTCAACGGCTACCCGCTGCTCGAGGCCTGGTTCCACCTGGCAGCACTCGTGGCCTTCGCACTGCTGCCCTGGTTGGTAATGAAGAAAATCAAGAATGCGATGCTCAACTACGTCTACATACCTTAGCGCTACGCTAAATGAGAAATGAGAAATGAAAAATGAAGAATGAGTGATGAATAGGATACGCGAGGCTATAAAAGATACTTGCTACATCTGGTGGGAAGAGATGAAGCAGGTGGTAAAGGACGAGGGAGTGTTCATCTTCTTCATCCTCGTACCGCTGTTCTACCCGCTGCTCTACTCATGGATATATAATAATGAGGTGGTGCGCGAAGTGCCCGTCGTCGTGGTCGACGACTCGCACAGCAGCCTCTCACGCCAGTTCATACGCCAGTGCGATGCCTCGCCCGACGTGAAGATCCTGTCGTATGCCTCTGACCTTGACGAGGCCAAGTCGCTGCTGAGCCGCCAGGTGGCCCGCGGCATCTACTACATCCCGTCGGACTTCGAGAACCACGTGAACCGGCTGGAGCAGGCCACCATCAGCGTCTACTGCGACATGAGCCTGATGCTCTGCTACAAGGCGGTGTTCCAGACGGCGCAGACGGTGAGCATGCAGATGGGAGCCGACATACGCACACGCCTGGGCGGCCACTACACAGCGCGCGACGAGCAGGTGAGCGCACAGCCGATGGCCTTCGAAGAGGTGCCCATCTTCAACCCCACAGGCGGCTACGGCTCGTTCATCATTCCCGCCGTGCTGATGCTTATCATACAGCAGACGCTGGTACTGGGCATAGGCCTCTCAGCAGGCACGTCGCGCGAGCGCAACCGCGACCGCGGGCTCATTCCCGTCAGCCGCCACTACAACGGCATGTTCCGCATCGTGGGCGGCAAAGCGCTGTGCTACTTCATGATCTACGCCGTGATGACGGCCTACCTGGTGTTCCTCGTACCCCGCTTCTTCAGCTTCACGGCCATAGGACGGTGGCAGGACCTGGTGCTGTTCCTGCTGCCCTACCTGCTCGACTGCATCTTCTTCGGCATAACGGTGAGCTGCCTGGTGCGCTACCGCGAGAATGTCATGCTGCTCATGGTCTTCGTCACCATACCGCTGCTGTTCCTCTCAGGCATCAGCTGGCCGCAGAGCAGCATCCCCGGCTTCTGGCAGGGCATCTCGTGGCTGTTCCCCAGCACCTTCGGCATCAGAGGCTATGTGTGCATCAACGAAATGGGGGGCACACTCAGCGATGTGCTCCCCGAATACCAGATATTGTGGCTGCAGGCCCTGGCCTACTTCATGCTGGCCTGTCTGGTCACCAGGTACAAGATTTACCAGGCCCGACAGGAAGGCCTGGAACGCCTGCACCGCATCAGCACCCAGTCGGCAGCTACGGAATAGGATTGCCCAGGAAGGCATCCATGTCATTGCGCAGGCTGCAGGTGTCGCAGTCGTACTCCACGAAGTCGTTGATTTTCCATGCCCCGTCCTCAAAGACGGTACGCAGGCGCAGCTTCGACGTTGAGCCGTTGTTCTTCAGCGCGAGATAGACCTCCGCATACTTCTTCTTCTCAATCTCCTCGAAGTACACTTCGTTGATGTCCACCTCGACGGGTGTACCCAGGCCTTGCAGCCAGTGGTAGCCCTCGTCGCTAAAATAACCCTTAGGACCGTCGACTTTCTGGTTGGCCTCGTACACCTGTGCCATCAGCGCCAGCAGGCTCTTCGAACAGAACTGGCGGTCCAGCCGGGCTATGTCTATGACATCATCCTCGGCTGCCATGCGGTTCATCTCGGCATAGTAGTCTTTCACCTGAATCATCAGCGCCTCCTCGCTCTGAGGGTCTATGTCCTCTACCTTCTGCTGGCCCTTCTCGGCTGCCACCGGCTGGCCCTCGGCCGTCGCCTCACCTTGCGACGACGCGCCCGTCCGCCCACCACATGCTGACAGCAGGGCGGCCACGGCTAAACAAGCAAATAATTGTTTCTTCATAACATGTTGGTGTTAAAACAGAAAGACTTAGGGCAGACCCGCTGTCCTAAGCCTATCATTCTGTCTGATTGTCTTTTGTATTGGTAATGTGTGTTTTTACAAAAGGCCTCCGGGCCCGACGGTCTGTCAGGCCCAGTGGCAGACAAAAAGTCTTAAAGGTTGGGGTTGATCTTGTTCCACTCGCTGATGGGGGGCACGATGTTCAGCGTCAC
>DGHX01000056.1 GCA_002392835.1 Prevotella sp. UBA3837
GGGTGGTGCTGTCGGGGGTGGGGGGTGTGGTGGGGGTATTTGGGGTGGGTGAGTTGGTGGTTGTGGCGGCGGTTGCGGGTACGGCGGTGGCTGCCGGCCCTTTAGGGGAAGACGTTCCCTTAAAGAGCGACGAAGGCGTGCAGGCCCACACAAAGATGAAGGCCAGCACGAAGAGTAACGTACCAGTTTTCTGTTTCACGGCTGCAAAATTACACAATTTTGGGCAGAGAAAATGCTATTGGGAGTTAAAGGGAGTTAAAGTGGCTCAGTTTTTGTGCTTTATTCAAACATTTTAGCCCATTGTAAGAATTTCTCTACCCCCTCGCGGCCGAATTTCTCCAGGCTTTGCGCCGTCTGCTCTACGGTGCGCACGCGGTCGGGGCTGGATTTCGAATAGAACTTGTCGGCATAGCACACCAGTTGCTCTTCTGTGGTCTGCGGCTCGTAGCATCCTGGCGGCAGGGGCAGCTGCTGGCGCTCTATCTGCTCGCTGGTGATGCCGGTGCCGGTATGGCGCTCGCACACGCGGGCGTGGAGCTCCAGCCCCTCGCTTCGCAGCAGCTGTGCGCCGATGAGGCCGTGGCGGATGTATGGCTCCTGTCCGTGGCACAAGATGCTGGGTGCGTGGCACCAGCGTATGCCGATGTCATGGAGCATGGCGGCCTCCTCCACGAACTGCGTGTCGATGTGCAGCTCGGGGTGGCGGGCGGCGATGAGCAGGCAGCGGTCGGCTACCTGGCGCGAGTGCTTCAACAAGAGGCGGCGCAGCGCGTCGTCCTCGGGGTAGTATTTCTCTATAATTGCTTTGTAGTTCATTATTTCAGAATAGTAAATATCAGTCAACACGCTTCGTGCGCTCGTTCAGACCCCCGCCCCCCCTAACTTAGGGGACTCGGTGGCTCCACCTGGGTGGTGGGCCAGTTGACGAGGAATACCTTCTCCGTGGCGCGGGTGAGTGCGGTGTAGAGCCAGTGAAGATAGTCGGTCGACAGCATGTCGTCGGTCATGTAGCCCTGGTCTATGTACACGTGTGCCCACTGTCCGCCCTGCGCCTTGTGACAGGTGACGGCGTATGCGAACTTCACCTGCAGTGCCTG
Organism: Prevotella sp. UBA3837; assembly: GCA_002392835.1. Lineage (GTDB taxonomy): Bacteria > Bacteroidota > Bacteroidia > Bacteroidales > Bacteroidaceae > Prevotella. The sequence goes on from DGHX01000056.1 coordinate 1,098, forward strand.
GTAGTGGTGGTCGTTGCGCAGCGCCTTCATGCGGTCCTGCTTCAGTGGCATGTCGGCATAGTCGGCCATCACCCGTTCGTAGAGTGCCGTCTGCTGTTCGCTGGTCAGTGCCGGTGCCTCGCTGCTGAGTGTGTCGAGCAGGGTAGTGACGGTAATCTCGTAGTCGTCGTAGTCGGGCAGCTGAAGGGTGACCTCGGCAAAGCGGAAGCCGTAGAGCTCGTGTATGTGTCGCACCCGCTGCACCACGCACCGGTCGCCGTTGGCCAGGAATCCTATGTCCTTTCCCTTGTCGGTATCGTCCTTCAGCCAGAAGTAGTTGTTCTTCACTATCATCAACTCGTCGCCTCGGCACAGCTCCTCCTCGCGGTCGAGGACGGTGCTGCGTATACCCCTATTATAGATGTTCGCGCGTTTATTTGAGCGTGTCACCACCATCGTCTGGTCCACTCCCACGCGGCTGTAGCTGCTGGCCAGTGCCTCTATGAGCTCGTTGCCGGGCGTGCTGACGATGTCGGCGAATCCCTGCAGCCGCATCTTTGGCAATGCCAGTGGCTGCTGCATCTCCTGCCTGATGTTTGTGGCGTTCCATAGTATTCCCGACAGGCTGCTCTGCCGCAGCACCTCGCTGAGCGTTGCCTCGTAGACAAGGAGCCCGTATCCGCTGAGCACCTGCGCCTGCAGTGCCGGGCTCTGCTCCTCGCCCACGGGTGGCAGCTGTGCCTGGTCGCCTATGAGCAGGAGTCGGCAGTTGCCTCCCTGCTGTGCCGGTGCCCCCATGTATACGAATCGCAGCAGGTCGTCGAGCACCGAGCCCGACCCGAAGGCGCTGTCGCCGCCTGTTGCTGCTATCATCGATGCCTCGTCGACGATGAACAGCGTGTCGCGGTGCAGGTTGTCGTTCAGCTGGAAGGCACCCTGTGCCATCTCTGCCATGGGCATGGCGGCCGTCTTCTGTCGGTATATGCGGCGATGTATGGTGTAGGCATTATGGCCGGCATACAGCGAGAACACCTTTGCGGCACGCCCTGTCGGTGCCAGCAGCACCAGCTTCTGCCGCATCGCCGTCATGGCCTGCACGATGGCAGCCGCCAGCGTGGTCTTTCCCGTTCCCGCCGATCCACGCAGCACCATGCAGGCCTGTGGCGAGGCGTCGAGCAGGAATCGCGCGAAGACACCGATGGCCGTCCACTGCTCAGGCGTGGGCGTGTGGGGGAAGTGGCTGCGTATGTGCTGTGTCAGTTCGGTTGCGTTCATGCTGCAAAGGTACAAATAAATGGGGAGCGGAAGCGCAGGGCGCTCCTGTTTTTTTGACTGCCCGGCATGTAAAAAAAGTTAAATGGCGCAGATAAGGCGCCGCTGAGTACCCTAAACCGCCAACTTTTTATTAATTTTGCACACGAAATGAAACGTAGCATCAACTGGACCAATGTTCTCCTGGCTTTGCTGGCAATAGTGTTGCTGGCCCTCTGCGTCAGGAGTGTTGTCGGTGAGCAGCAGTCATTAACCAAAAGACAGGAGATGAGAGATGGCAGAATCGACTAATCGGCTGACCCTGCGTGTGGGTCGCTCCACGCTGTGCATGCTGGCGCAGGGAAGCGGGAGCAACGACATAGACTATGAGCCCTACGTGGTGAAGAGTGGCGTCTCGATGGCCGCGAATCTGCGCGATGCCTTCAAGAAGAGCCGCCTGCTGCAGCAGGTGCCGCCTCGTGTGCACGTGCTCATCGACAGCGACGTGCTGCTGGTGCCCGTGGAGCAGTTCGAGGAAGACACCATGGCCGACATGCACCGCCATGCCTTTCCCGGCAGCGGCAGCGACGTGGTGCACTACAACGTGCTGCCCGCGCTGAACGCCGTGGCCGTCTTTGCCGTGAACAAGGACCTGCGCATGGTGCTCGACGACCATTTCAGCGACGTGACGATGGTGACGCTCATGCAGCCCGTGTGGCGGCATCTGCATCAGCGCAGCTTCACCGGCAGCCGCCAGAAGCTCTATGCCTATTTCCATGAGAAGCGCCTGGAGCTGTGCGCCTTCCAGCAGAACCGCTTCAAGTTCTGCAACAGCTTCGAGGCCCCCCGCTACAAGGATGCCGTGTTTTTCATCACCTATGTGTGGCAACAGCTGAACATGGCTGCCGATACCGACGAGCTGCACTTGGTGGGCGACATGGCCGAGCAGGAGGCAATGGTGAACGAGCTGAAGCTCTTCCTGCAGAACGTATATGTAATCAATGCCTCGGCCGACTTCAGCCAGCACCCTGCGGCGCAGGTCAAGGGCGTGCCCTACGACCTGCTGACGCTCGTAGTGAAAGGAAGGTGAGAGAGTGGAAAGAGGAGAGTGGAAAGTGGAAAGAGGATAGTCGAAAGAGGAGAGTGGAAAGAGGAGAGTGGAAAGGGAATAGTCTATTCAATCGTAAATCGTAAATCCGTAAATCGTCAATCACTTTGAGGGTAATAACAGGAAAATACAAGGGCCGTCACTTTGACATTCCGCGCACGTTCAAGGCGCGGCCTACTACCGACTTTGCCAAGGAGAACATCTTCAATGTGCTCATGGGCTACGTCGATTTCGATGGTGCCACGGCCCTCGACCTCTTCTCCGGCACGGGCAGCATCACGCTCGAGCTGCTCTCGCGCGGCTGCCGACAGGTGGTGAGCGTTGAGCAAGACCGCGACCACCACCGTTTCATCCTACAGTGTCTGAAGAGCATCGGCGTGGGCAGCGAGGCCATCGCCCTGCGTGCCGATGCCTTCCGCTTCATCAGACAGTGCCACCAGCAGTTCGACTTCATCTTCGCCGACCCGCCCTACGCCCTGCCTCAGCTGGCCACGATTCCCGACCTGGTGCTCGGCGGCAGTCTGCTGGCCCCCGGCGGCGTCTTCGTCTTCGAGCATGGCAGCGCCAACGACTTTACGGAGCATCCCCGCTTCCTCGAGCACCGCAGCTACGGCAGCGTGAACTTCACGCTCTTCCGCTGAGCCCTTTACCACATCAGGCTATTGCCCTTTTTCCTTTCTCTGCGCAGCCCAAATCTCCGCTGAGTTGATGATGTTCTGCCACAGGATGTAGCAGCCCGGGCCTACGCTGGCCAGCGGGTTCAGGTAGGTGTAGGCCAGCCAGATGGCGAAGGCCGTGTTCTTCTGTCCCAGGGCCTGCCCGGCCTCCTGTGCCCGGTGGAAGAAGTGTCCTATGAAGCGGCCCACGGCAAACTGCACCACGCACACCAGCAGCCCCGTCATTGCGATGATGCTGAGCAGCACGGCCGATGCCTCGGCATGCACGATGTTCTTCACCGTGGTGCCCGTGACAATCATCAGCGAGCAGCCCCACAGATAGAACGACAGGTCGCGCACGCTGACGATGCGGCGGTGCAGGCCCGGCCAGCGGTGCTTCACCACGTAGGCCAGCAGCATGGGCAGCACCAGCAGCACCAGCACCTGGTACAGAATCTTGGCAAAGGCGCTGAGGAACGGCACGTCGGCCCCCTTCTCGATGAGCGGGAAGCAGACGGGCACCAGCAGCGCCGTGACGAAGTTCGACAGGAAGGTGTAGGTCGTGGTCTGCTCCAGTGATCCGCCCAGCTTCTGCGTCACCACGGCGGCGGCCGTGGCGCAGGGTGCTATGACGCACATCAGCAGCGCCTCCATCAGTATGCGGGCCTGCGGGGTGAGGTGTGTGGCCACCGGCGGACAGAGGATGACAGCCATGACGATGCCCACGAAGAGCAGGTTGGCCAGCAGCACCCACAAGTGCCACCACACGGGGCGCATGGCGTGGAAGTCGACCTTGCAGAAGGTCACGAACAGCACGCCGAACATGAACACCGGCAGCAGCGCGTCCATCACCGGTGCAAAGAACACGGCAGCACCGTCGAGCGCCGGCACGAAGGCAAAGACCAGATAGAGCAGCGCCCCTAAGCCCATGGCCACCGGCAGCGTCCAGTCCTTCAGAAAACGTATCACTTTCTTCATTGTGGCGCAAAAGTACTGAAATAATTCTTAATTCCACTTTGCCAATTCTTAATTAATAAAAAAACTTCGCTTTATTTGATTGATAATTGGCCATAATTGCGTAAATTTGCGCTGAATATACCATTTATCAACCCCTAATCGCATACATATATGGATTACAAGATTGCAGACATCGAAGGCGTAGGCGAGGTCTATGCCGAGAAGCTGGTTGCCGCAGGCATTAATAAAGTGAGTGAACTCTTAGAGAAGTGCGCCGCCCCCAAGGGCCGCAAGGAGCTGGCCGAGCAGACGGGCATCAGCGAGAAGCTCATCCTTCGCTGGACCAACCATGCCGACCTGTTCCGCATCAGCGGCGTGGGCCCGCAGTTTGCCGAGCTGCTCGAGGTGGCCGGCGTCGACACGGTGAAGGAGTTCCGCCACCGCGTGGCCGAGAACCTGCAGCCGAAGCTGCAGCAGTGCAACGACGAGCGCCACATCTGCGGCCGCGTGCCGTCGGTGGCCGAAGTTCAGAAGATGATTGACCAGGCCAAGGAACTGGAACCGAAAGTCAGCTATTAATAAGATAATGAGAAAACTGATGTTACTGGCCATTGCCATGCTCACCGCAAGCATGGCAATGGCTATTCCTGCCCATCCGGGAACGGCCACCGTGCGCCAGCCCGACGGCACCACGCTCACCATCCGCCTCATTGGCGACGAGTATCTCCATTACAACACCACCGCCGACGGCTACACCATCCTGCAGCAGGCCGACGGTGCATACGTCTATGCTGAGCGCCTGAGCGACGGCCAGCTGGCCGCCACCACGCGCGTGGCCCACGACGAGGGCCAGCGCACGGCCGACGAGCGGCAGTGGCTGCTGCAGACGCCGCGCCGCCTGCAGCCCCAGATGAGCAGCGACATGGCCCGTGCCCGCCAGAGCGAGCTGGACCGCCGTGCACAGGCCCGCAGCCGTGCGTCGCGGTACGACTATAACAACTTCCGCGGCCTCATCCTGCTGGTGCAGTACAACGACCGCTCCTTCTCGCGCAGCGACATCAAGGACGTCATCGACGGCATGGTGAACACCCCCGACTACAAGGGCTACGACAACAGCCTCGTAGGCCGCTTCACCGGCAGCGTGCGCGACTACTTCTACGACAACAGCGCCGGTATGTTCTCGCCCGAGTTCGACGTCGTGGGCCCCGTCACCATCGACTACAGCCAGTACTACGCCCATGGTTCGGAAAATGCCGCCCGTCTGATGCTGGCCGCCATTGACGCCGCCGACTCGCTGGTGAACTTCAAGGACTATGACCGCGACAACAACGGGCAGGTGGACATGGTCTACTTCCTCTATGCCGGCATCGGCGCCCACATCGATGGCAACAACCAGCGCCTGCTGTGGCCCCACGCCAGCTTCATCACCAACCCCGATGGCGGCTATAACTGGCGGGTGCGCAAGGACGGCGTGACCATGGGCCGCTATGCCTGCTCCACCGAGCTCACCGGCAGCGCCACCTCCAACTTCCTTGACGGCATCGGCGTCATCTGCCATGAGTTCGGCCACGTGCTGGGACTGCCCGACCTCTACGATACCGACTATGAGGATAACGGCCAGACCGCCCATCCCGCCGATTGGAGCATCATGGCCGGCGGCGGATACCTGAACTTCGGGCGCACGCCCTGCGGATACACCCTCTATGAGCGTGCCTCCCTGGGCTTCGCCGTACCCCAGGTGTTCCCCTCCGAGGGCGACTACACGCTGCAGCCTATCGGCACGTCGAACACCGGCTACAAGCTCATCACTCCCGTGCGCAATGAGTTCTTCCTCATAGAGAACCGCCAGAACACGTCGAAGTGGGACAGCTACCTGCCCGGCCACGGCATGCTGGTGTTCCGCGTAGACAGCACCAGCACCAGCGTGTGGACGAGCAACGTGCTCAACAACAACCCCGAACACATGTACTTCGAGCTGGTGCGCGCCGGCGGCGGCAACACTCCCACGGCAGCGCCCACCGATCCCTTCCCCGGCACGCACCACGTGACGATGCTCGACAACGAGACGGAGCCCGCCAACCTGAGGACCTGGGCCGGCAAACCCACCCCCTTCGGCCTTCAGAACATCAGCGAGAGCAGCGACGGCGTCATCAGCTTCAACCTCTTCAACGTCAACATACTGAAGAGCATCAGCCTGCCTGCACAGTTAGCCGTGGGCCGTGGGCTGAGCTTGGTCGTCCCCACTACGCTCAAGCCCGCCACAGCCATCTATGCCGCTCAGTGGACATCGAGCAACGAGGCCGTGGCCACCGTCAGCAATGACGGACTGGTGACCGGCGTCGCCGTGGGCGAGTGCGACATCACCGTCGAGGCCACCAGCAACGGCAACATGCACAGCGCCACCTGCCACATCGTGGTGGAGGAGGCCGACATGAAGGCCGGCATTGCCGACTTCCGCGCTATGCCCGCCGGCAGCAGCGCCGCCATGCTGCTGCACGATGCCCTCGTGGTCTATGTCAACGGGCAGGACGCCTACGTGCGCGATGCCACCGGTGCCATCGTCTTTGCCAACACGGGGCTGCCGCTGCAGGTCGGCGACTGCCTCAATGGCTTCGTCATGGGCAAACTATCCAGCCGCAACAACGTGCCCGTGCTGCTGCCCGTGGAGGGCAGCACCCACGACATGGGCTACACAGTGACCAGCGGCAACGACGTGGAACCGCGGCCCGTGGAGCTGGGCAGCATCACCGCTGCCGACTATGGCGACCTCATCACGGTGAAGAGCGTGCAGATGGTCAGCGACGACGGCATCTGGCTGCGCGATGCCGGGCACAACATCCGTGTGTACAACACCTTCCAGCTGCGTAAGGTAAAGACGACGAAGGACTTCAGCCTGTGGTACGACATCACAGGCATCTACCACACCAACGTGCTCAATGGCGAGGTCATCGACGAACTGTCGTTTGTCAGCACCACGCCCTTCGTCCAGGTTGCCGCCCCCGATGCCATCAGCCTGCCCACGCTGGCTGCCGTACCTGCTGACAGCCCCGTCAGCGTCTACACCGCCGCCGGCCGCCACGTGGCCACCTGCACCGCAGGCCAGCTCGGCCAGCTGCCCCTGCGCAGCGGCGTCTATGTGGTGCGCAGCAGCGCCGCATCGTGGAAGATGGTGCGCCGGTAGACACTCCTTGGCCAAATCGAGGGGAACAGGTATTGTCCTTTCGCTCGAGCTTGCTCGCTTCGCTTGCGAAGAACTCCCTCTAACTCCCTTTAACTCCTTTAACTCCCCCAAAAATCAAGCATTATGAAGAGAATAGTGATAACGGCCTGCGCCTGCCTGATGATGGGCCTCGTGCTCATGGGCGCCGGCAAGAAAAGCAAGGTGATGACCAAGTCGAAGGGTGTCTACATCGTAGACACTACCACCCTGGGCAAGGACGTCATGGGCTACGAGAGCCCTACGCCCCTGAAGGTTTACATCAAGGACGGGAAGATTGAGAAGATAGAGTTCCTGCCTAACACCGAGACTCCGAAGTACTGGGCTGCTGCCTCGAAGCACCTGCAGAACAAGTGGGACGGCCTGACGGTGAAAGAGGCCAAGACCAAGCAGGTCGACGGCCGCACCGGTGCCACCTACTCCAGCGATGCCGTGAAGAAGAACGTGCAGCTGGCCTTGGAGTACTACGAGAAGAATAAGTAGATTTGAGGTACGAAGATGCTGACCCCACCCCTGAGGGTGGGGTCAGTAATATCAGAAATGGGTATAAGAAATTGAACAACCTAATCTCAACCCCCTACTTTCTGTATTCCTTCGCATACTCCACGTAGTGGGCGGCGTTGTCGGTCTGCCCTGGGCGTGTGGGTTTGATGTACTTAGCCGGAACGCCTCCCCATATCTCGTGGGGAGGTATTTTTGTGTTCTGCAGCACCAGTGCACCGGCTGCCACGATGGCCCCCTCGCCCACCTCGCATCCGTCGAGGAGGGTGCTGCCCATGCCGATGAGTGCGCCGTCGTGTATGGTGCAGGCGTGCACCGTCACGTTGTGCCCTATGGTCACGTCGCTGCCAATGTGTGTGGGGCCGGTGTCGTGCGTCACGTGCACGCACGAGCCGTCCTGAACGTTGGTGCGGTCGCCGATGGTGATGGGAGCCACGTCGCCGCGCACCACGGCATTGAACCATACTGAGCACTCGTCGCCCAGCGTCACGTCGCCGACGAGCGTCGCGTTCTCACTGAAGTAGCAGTCGCGCCCCCACTTGGGGCTCATGCCCTTGTAACTCTTTATTAATGCCATAATAAGTCGTTGGTTTTATTCTTGGGGCTGCAAAAGTAGTGAAATAATCTCATTCCGCTGCCCTGTTTCGCATGGCGGGCTGCAAAATTTATGTTTTTTTATGGAAAAGATCGCTTAGATATATGGTGTGTCGTGTGCTGAATAAGGATTGTGCGCGCAAAGGTACGCATCTGTCTGGGGCTTTGCGGGCGTTTAACGCGGAATTAACTGTTTGTGCATGTTTTTAACATGGCGGGTGGGGGCGCGGCAGGCGGCGGTCCTTCACTTTGCTTATGCTGGCAGCAGTGCCCGCTGCGTCAGCGGCGGTCCTCCACTCTGCCTACGCGCGCGCGGGATACGCGCGTGAGTGGTTTTTTGGTTGCACCGGGAGGGATTTGGTGAGTGGTGAAGGGTGAGGGGAGGATACCTGATGAGCTGCGGGGACGGGCGGAACGGCAAGACAAGTTGTTTTGCTGAAAAAGCGGGCCGCTTTTTTTCATGAGAGGGCCACTTTTTTTCATGAGAGGGCCGCTTTTTTTCATGAGAGGGCCGCGGAGAAAAATCCCAGGGCCTGGGATTTTTTTTCGGGTGGGCTCGGTGCAACCAAAACAGCATTCCGGTGCAACCAAAACTGCATTCCAGTGCAACCAAAACTGTGCTCCGGTGCAACCAAAAATATGGTGCCGTAACTTCTTGATATTCAGCTTCGGTGCAACCAAAAAATCACTCACGCGCGTGCGTATATTATGCGCACGCGCGCGAGGCTATTGCCCCTGCTGGGAGATCTCCACGTCCAACACCTCCTCTATCATGGAGAGGATGTCCTCGAGCGACTGGCCGCTGAAGGTGCCCGTCAGGTGACGGGTGGTGTCGGTGGCTGCGAGGGTCACGCCGTAGTGGGCACCCAATTCGCGGAGCACCTGCGGCAGCGGGGCGTCGTTGAAGTGGAAGCTCGCCGTGGCCGCTGTCGTCATCGTGGTGTCTGCGGTGGGCTTTGTGCTGTCGGCACCGGGCGTCGATGCTGCGAAGGGCTTCAGCCACAGTACCGTGGCCAGCACCGTCAGGCACAGCAGCGATGCGGCGGCCGCCACCCAGCGTGGCAGGCTGCGGCGGCGGGGCTCGTGCCCTATCTTCTTCAGCGCCTCTTCAGGGGAGAAGCGCCCGGCCTCGTAGTGACGGACTACGAAGCGCAGTTCTTGGTCTTTAGTCTCTTTCATCATGGTAACAGGTCAGTTGGTAGGTTCTTGTCGGAAGTCTGCTATGAAGTGGTCGGGGGCGGCGAACGTGGGTTCGTCGACGGTGCGCCCGTCCTGGTAGATGCGCCAGTACCTGAGTGAGCCCCGCCCAAACCAGTCGGAGGCCTCGATGTGGAAGCTGTGCTCGCCGTCGTCGCCGAAGAGGGTGGGGCTGCTCACAACGAAGTCGTAGTAGAACTGCTCCATGTGGTATCCCTCTGTCTCGTTCTGATCGTAGATGTAGGGCAGCGGCAGGCTGATGGTGAGCGCCAGAAAGGCGTCTTCGCGCTGCTGCCCGTTGTCCGTCGTTGTCTGTTCGGTGCGCAGGGCTGCTGTCACCGTCTCTCGCGGCTTGGCTATGGTGCGTCCGGAGTAGAGCAGGCGGAAACTCAGCAGGTCGTTCTGCCACTCGCCGTTGTCGTTGCGGCTCAGCGGCAGACGGGCCAGCGAGTCGCTGACGGCAGGCAGGCGCATCTCCACCGTCAGCCGTCCCCGCTCCACGCGCAGGTTGGGGTATCCGCTCTCCATGATGATGCGCAGCGTGTCGCCCTGCATGGCATAGCCGCAGAGGGTGGTACGCTCGGGTGTGTAGCTGACGCTGACGTCCTGCCGTCGGTCGCCGGTGGGCTGTCGGCGGTAGTCGTAGTCGAAGGTGCGGCGCAGCAGGATGGCGTTGCAGTTGCCGATGGCGATAGCCGTCAGCGGGTCAATGGTGTACACGTATTCGCGGTCATCGGCGTCGTGGTACGGCTCGGCGGGCTGGAAGGCGAGCAGCGTGCCCGTGCCGCCCCAGGGCAGCGGCTGGCCGTCGAGCAGGTTGTAGCCCAAGGGCTGTCCGGTGGCCACGGCCACGATGTTCACCGCCGGGGCGTCGGCCAGCAGGTCGCGGCCGTCGGTGTCTTCAACGTGCATGTACACGGTGGGGTTATTGGTGGTGGTGCTGATGTGGCCGATGATGGTCTCATCGTCGTTGCTGCATGCCGCCACGGCCATGCAGGCGAGGGCTGTAAGGAGTCGTTTCATTGTTCGGGGTCGTTGTTGTTGTCGTCGTATGCACTCATCCATTCGCTGTGTGCAGCCCAGTAGGCTCCCACCAGGCCCAGGCCGCCGCTGACGTTGCAGTAGACAGGCGTGAGCTGTGCGAAGCCGCCCTGAGCCAGCTCGTTGTTCTCGATGTCGTTGATGGACTTCAGGTACAGGTAGTAGTCGGGCGTGAGCCTGTAGAGCACCACCTGCAGCCGCGGGTTGTCCCTGTGTTGTGGCAGCTGGCTGGTGGCGATGTTCAGGTGCAGCGTGTATTGCCGGCCGTTGATGTCCTTGTCGGTGAAGAAATAGATGTCCTGGTAGAAGTTGTTCTCAAATCCGAAGTCCTCGTCGATGGCGCTGAGCCTGTTCAGCAGCGGCTCGTCGCCCACGGCTATCGTCGCCCAGCGGCTGGTGGGGACCGTGGTCTCATCGCTGCTGATGCCTACGCGCACGGCGTAGTAGTCGGTGCTTTCGGCAGGGTCGGTGAAGGTGGCGGCTATCTGGCAGAACTGGCGTGTGTCGCCCCATGAGTTGTCGTACTCGGTGATGGTGCGCACCTGCCGCAGTTCCACGGCAGTGCCCTGTGGCAAGGTGGTAGCGGCCTCGGCGCGCCCGTAGCCATCGTGCTCGGCCAGCAGGGTGACGCGGTCGCCCGCCTGGTGTCCGCCGGTGACGAAGCAGGTGCCGTCGGCCAGCTGGTGCACCGGCCGCGGCAGCCCGTTGACGCTGTAGCTGACGCGGGCGTCGCGCAGCAGGTTGGCCTTGCGCGTGTCGGTGGCCTTGCTCACGCCCACGCTGTTGCTCACGCTGATGTAGGTGGTGTCGGCCTGCGAGGGGAAGCAGTAGACGACCAGCCGCGAGGTGTTGTGCAGCGCGTCGAGGTCGAAGTGGTCGGTACAGGCAGTAAGCCCCGTAGCTGCCCCTATTGCGCAGCATACAGAACTGGCAATGGCAAACTGTCGGATCATTTTTTTCTTCTTCATATTACTATCAACAAATTACAAACTGTTTTTTCCCCCCTTTATTACAACCACAGATTACGCAGATTACACGGATTTGGCTACGCCAGTTTTTAATTGCGCAGATTTCTATAGGATTACACAGATTACAGCGCGTGGTAATCTGTGAAATCATTTTTAAATCGCTGCGAAGAGCTGGACTCGCTACGCGATTGCCACCGAAAGGCAACGGGCTCTTGCTATGGCAAGCGAACAAGTTCGAGCGCGCGACCGCAGGTCGGGAACAGGGGCGTAAGAATCGTTTATTCATCTGTGACATCTGTGTAATCTGTGGTTGTTATAAAAGAGTGGGAAACTTTCATTACAAATATCTCTCATCTCTCAATTCTCAACTAAAACTTGATGGTATAGCTGAACGAGGGAATGATGGGAATGTAGCCTCGCGTCTTCACGCGGAAAGGCTGGTGCCCGGCCAGGTCGACCTTGTTGCTCTCCAGTGGGGTGAACTCAATGTCGTTCCACAGCGTGTTCAGGTGGCAGTAGGCGTTGTAGATGGATAGGTTCCAGATGCGCTCGTGGCCGTGCTTCGTGGTGTGGTGGAAGTTGAAGCCCAGGTCCAGTCGGTGGTAGGCCGGCAGGGTGATGTTGTTGGGCTGCTCGTAGATGAATCTCGCCTCTGGCGTCTCCTCGGCATAGCGGTAGGGGTCGTAGTAGGGTGCTGCCGGTGCGGGCTGTCCGTCGGGCAGGTTGGGCATCAGCACATACTGCGTGGGGAAGGTCATGCGGTTGCCGGTGTGGTAGGTCCAGGCGGCATACATCTGCGTCTTCTTGCTGATGTCCCAGCGCAGGGTGGCGTTCAGCTTGTGGCGGTTGTCGAACTTGTCGTAGTACCAGTCGTTGTAGAACTCGTCGAAGCGTCGCTCGTTCCACGACAGGGTGTAGGCCAGGTCGGCCTGCAGTCGCTGTGAGCGGTACTGTGCGTCGAGCTCCAGTCCGTAGAAGCGTCCTCGGCCCTCCATCACCTCTGCGTCCCATTTCTCGGCCGGCGGCTCCAGCCCTGCCCAGCTCGAGTACTGCAGCAGGTGCTGCGTCAGCTTGTAGTAGCCCTCGGCCATGAGCGTCCATCGGCGCGAAGGCTGCCAGTAGAGTCCGGCGGCCACCTGGTGGGCGTGCATGGGCTGCAGCCGCTCGGTGGTGGGCACCCAGTAGTCGGTGGGCAGCTCAAGGAAGGCGTTGGTGATCTTGTGCACATACTGTGTCATCAGCGTGTAGCTGGCCTTGGCCGAGAGGGTGGGGGTGAGCTGCAGCTTCACGGCCAGGCGGGGGTCGATGCTGGCGAAGAGCTTGCCGCTGACGGCGAAGAGCGAGGCGTGCAGGCCTCCGTTCAGGCTCCAGCGGTCGTTCAGCGTCAGCAGGTCCTCGCCGTAGAAGGTCAGCTCGTGGGCCTGGCTGCGGTTGCGGCTGTCGGTGCGCAGCGTGTCGGTCTCGTCAAGGCTGCTCCAGTAGCTCAGCTGGCTGCTGGTCTGCGGGCGGAAGAGGTGGAAGATGTAGTCGTGGCCGAAGCGGATGTGGTGGCGGGGCGACGGGCGGTAGTCGAACTGCGTGCGGTAGCCCAGGTCGTTGACGGTGGAGCGGTAGTGGTGGCTGGTGTAGGTGGCGCTCTCGGCCCGTCCGGCTGAGTTGTGCGTGCGGTAGTCCTCGTAGCTGCGCAGCGAGGTGCGGTTGCGGGTGAAGACGGCGGTGAAGTTGGCCTGCAGGCGCGGCGACAGCAGGTAGCGCCAGTCGAGGGCGGCGTTGAGGTTGCCCCAGCGGAACTTGTTGTCGATGATGTCGCGGTAGCGCTCCTGGCCGTCGATGTCGTCGCGCCAGTCGTCTTTTGTCGTCAGCCCGTCGTGGCCGGAGTAGAGGCTCAGGCTGAGCACCGAGCGCTGGCTGACCTGGTGCGTCAGCTTGGCGTTTAGGTCGTGGAAGGCGTAGTTCAGCGTGAGGTCCTCCTCGTCGCTGGCGCTGTTGGCAATGGCGAAGATGGGCCTGGTCAGCAGGTCGAGCCATGAGCGGCGCATACCGATGTTGAACGATGTCTTGCTGCCTATCGGCCCGTCCATCTGCACCGAGGCATCGAGCAGCCCTATGCGGTAGGAGCCATGCAGCCGCTCGTGGTTGCCGTCGTTGGTGCGCACGTCGACCACGCTCGACAGGCGGCCGCCGTAGCGGGCCGGGAAGCCGCTCTTGTAGAAGTCTACATGCTTCACCACGTCGGCATTGAACGAGGAGAAGAGGCCCAGCGAGTGGTTGACGTTGTAGAGCGGCGTGCCGTCGAGCAGGAAGAGGTTCTCGTCGTTGTTGCCGCCGTGCACGTAGAGCCCGCTGGCCAGCTCGATGCCCTCCTGCACGCCGCTCATGCGCTGCAGCGTCTTCACCACGTCGGGCGAGGAGAAGAGGGCGAACTCCGTCTTGATGTCGGCCTGCGAGAGCGACCGCTTGCCCATCTGCGTGCCCGTGACGGGCGAGTTGAGGTCGGCTGTGACCACCACCTCCTGCAGCTGCTGGCTGGGCAGCAGGCTGACGTCGCAGCGCTGGTGGTTGCTGAGGGTCACGCTGAGCAGGTGCTGGTGGCAGCCCACGTAGGTGAAACGCAGCTGGTGGGGACCCTCGGGCAGCGTCAGCGAGTAGTAGCCGTAGGCGTTGGTCATCGTGCCCTGGTGGGTGGTGAGGTCGTAGACGGTGGCGTTGATGAGCAGCTCGCCATGGCTGTCGCGCACCTGTCCGCTCACGGTGAAGTGGCGCTCGGAGGCTGCCGGCTGCGGGTTGATCTTCAGCAGGATGTGGCTGCCCTGTATGCGGTAGCCGATGCCGGTGTGGGCGAAGAGCTGCTCCATGGCCTGCTCGAGGGGCAGACCGTCCAGCGGGCGGCCTGAGTAGGTGACGTCGAGCGGCAGCGTAGAGTCGTAGACGAAGCTCACCTGCCGTTCAGCCTGCAGCTGGTCCATCTGCTGGCGTACGGTAGTCTGTGCGTCGGCGGCTGACAGCTGGCCGATGGTGAGGGCCAGCAGGAGCAGGGGACGCTTCAGTGTTGCTATGCGTAATAACTGTTTCATTGGGTTGCTTTTTCTTGCTATAGACGCAGAAAAGCGAAATACCCCCACTGGTCAGAGGAAAAAAATGATGAAAAAGTCGTTTTTCTGCATTCGCAGCTTCTTCATCGCCCGGCTCAGCTGGTGCTCCACGGTCTTTGTGCTGATGCCGAGCTGCTCAGCTATCGCGCTGTATGTCAGCCCGTCGCGTTTGGCCATGAGCAGCACCTGCCGCTGTCGCTGCGGCAGCGCGTCAATGGCCGTCCACAGGGCAGCCTCGTCAACCGAGCGCGTCTGGGCCTCCTCGTCGCTGATGGGGCCGTCGAGGTCCTCGGGCTGCATGCTGCTCAGCGGCAGCGTGCGCCGCAGCTGGTCAATGCAGCGGTTGCGCACGGCAGCGTAGAGCCACGCACGGGCGTTCAGCGGGTCAGCCTCGCTCTCCAACAGCCGCACATAGCACTCCTGAACCACGTCTTCGGCGGCATCCACATCTTTTATATAATGCAGCGCGTAGAGGCAGAGCGGACGGTAATACTTATTGAAGAGTTGTGCGGCTTTTTCCATGTTTCTCAGCTAACGGGCTTCTATATAACTAAGTTACAGACCCCACCCCCAACCCCTCCCCTTGAAGGGAGGGGAGTGCCTACGGGCACCGAAGGCGGAGCCGCTCCCCTCCCTTCAAGGGGAGGGGTTGGGGGTGGGGTCTGTATTGTTATTATTCATGTTTGCTTTCGGTGATTCGAAAAGTTTGCTGCAAAGGTACAAAAAAGAAACGACACGCGGCGGGTGCAGCGCAACGACTTTTCAGCTGCGATTATTAAACAATGTTAATCGAAAGACAAATAACGGGCTGTACGTGACGGCTAACTGCCAACTTTTCACTATCTTTGCACCGTAAAGTGAAAATCCCAAAATAATAGTGGATAAGAAAAAGATAGAACTGCTAAACCATATAGACTACCCCTCCGACCTGCGACGGCTGACAGTAGACCAGTTGCCGCAGGTGTGCGATGAGCTGCGGCAGACCATCGTGCAGGAGCTGTCGGTGAACCCCGGCCACCTGGCGTCGAGCCTGGGCGTGGTGGAGCTGACCGTGGCCCTGCACTATGTGCTGAACACCCCTGACGACCGCATCGTATGGGATGTGGGGCACCAGGCCTACGGCCACAAGATACTGACCGGTCGGCGCGAGCTGTTCAGCACCAACCGCAAGCTGCACGGGCTGCGGCCCTTCCCTTCGCCCGAGGAGAGCGAGTACGACGCCTTCATCTGCGGGCATGCCTCGAACAGCATCTCGGCAGCACTGGGCATGGCCGTGGCCGATGCACATCCGGAGGTGATAGGGACCGAAGGGACCTCGGCACCAGACAGGCAGCGCAAGGTGGTGGCCGTCATCGGCGACGGTGCCATGAGCGGCGGACTGGCCTTCGAGGGACTGAACAACGTGTCGTCGAGCCCTAACGACATGCTCATCATACTGAATGACAACGACATGTCGATAGACCGCTCGGTGGGCGGCATGAAGCAGTACCTGCTGGGCCTGAGCACCAACGAGACCTACAACAAGATGCGCTTCAAGGCCGCTCGCTTCATGCAGCGCCACGGACTGCTGAAGGACGACCGCCGAAAGGGCCTCATACGCCTGGGCAATGCGCTGAAGAGCGCCATCTCGCACCAGCAGAACATCTTCGACGGCATGAACATACGCTACTTCGGACCCTTCGACGGCCACAACGTGAAGGAGCTGGTGCGCATACTGCGCCAGCTGAAGGACATGAAAGGGCCGAAGCTGCTGCACCTGCACACGAAGAAGGGCCACGGCTTTGCACCCAGCGAGCACTACACCCCCGTGTGGCACGCACCGGGAAAGTTCGACCCCGAGACGGGCCAGCTGCTGAAGGGCGACGACGGCGGCAGCAAGAAGATGAAGTACCAGCAGGTGTTCGGCGAGACGCTGCTCGAGCTGGCGCGGCAGAACCCCCGCATCGTGGGCGTGACACCAGCCATGCCCACCGGCTGCTCGATGAACATCATGATGGAGCAGATGCCCGAGCGAACCTTCGACGTGGGCATCGCTGAGGGACACGCCGTCACCTTCTCGGCCGGCATGGCCAAGGAGGGGCTGCTGCCCTTCTGTAACATATACAGCGCCTTTGCGCAGCGCGCCTACGACAACATCATTCACGACGTGGCCATCCTGCGCCTGAACGTGGTGCTCTGTCTGGACCGCGCAGGACTGGTGGGACGCGACGGGCCCACACACCACGGAGCCTTCGACCTGGCGGCACTGAGGCCCATACCACACCTCACCATCGCCTCGCCCATGGACGAGCACGAGCTGCGCCGACTGATGTTCACCGCTCAGCAGAAGGACATGGGTCCCTTCGTCATACGCTATCCGCGCGGCCGCGGCGTGCTCGACGACTGGCGCTGCCCCCTCGAAGCTGTGGAGGTGGGCACCGGACGACGGCTGCACGACGGCACCGATGTGGCCGTACTCACCATAGGGCCCATCGGCAACGATGTGGAGAAACTGATAGCCCCTAAGGCCCCCCCTTCGGCCCCCGAGGGGGCTACTATAGACTCTTCCCTCCATACAGCCAGCAAAACTATAGAAGCCCCCTCGGGGGCCGTAGGGGGGGCTTTGTCCGTCGCCCACTACGACATGCGCTTCCTGAAGCCCCTCGACGAGAACATCCTGCACGAAGTGGGGCAGAAGTTCAAGAAGGTCATCACCATTGAGGACGGCGTGCGCAACGGAGGACTGGGCTCGGCCGTCACAGAGTGGATGAGCGACCACGGCTACACGCCGCGCATCACACGGCTGGGGCTGCCCGACGAGTTTGTGGAGCACGGCGAGGTGGACGAGCTGCGACGCATAGTGGGGCTCGACATGGAGAGCATCAGGCAATGCATAATGCGAATGCTTAATGCATAATGCTTAATGCTTAATAGGGCTTCGCGTTGAGAACCAGGATTGAAGGACAGTGTTCGTGAGGACGGATTATTATGAATTAAGCATTAAGCATTAAGAATTAAGCATTAAGAATTAAGCATTATGCATTAAGCATTATGAATTAAGCATTAAGCATTATGAAGATTGTCATTGCCGGCGCAGGAGCCGTGGGTACCCACCTGTCGAAACTCCTGTCAACAGAGAACCACGACTGCGTGCTCATCGACGACGACGATGAGCGCCTGGAGGGCATCGACTCCAACTACGACATCATGGCCATCTGCCAGTCGCCCACCAGCATCAAGACGCTGAGGGATGCCGGCACCGCGTCGGCCGACCTCTTCGTGGGCGTCACACGGCTGGAGAGCCGCAACATCACGGCCTGCATGCTGGCCCACGCCCTCGGAGCAAAGAAGACCGTGGCCCGCATCGACAACTACGAATACCTGCAGCCGCAGCATCAGGAGATGTTCCGCCAGGTGGGCGTCGACTCGCTGGTCTATCCCGAGGTGCTCGCCGCCGGCGACATCATCAGCGGCCTGCAGCTGTCGTGGGTGCGCCAACGGCTCGACGTGCACGACGGGGCGCTGGTGCTGCTCGGCGTGAAGCTGCGCGACACATGCCAGATACTCAACCAGCCCATCAAGGACCTCTGCGGACCCGACGACCCCTACCACATCGTGGCACTGAAGCGCGGTGGCGAGACCATCATACCCGGAGGCCTCGACGTGCTGCAAAACGGCGACCTGGCCTACTTCATGACCACCAAGGAGTACATACCCCACATCAAGCGCATCGTGGGAAAGGAGCAATATGAAGACGTGAAGAGCGTCATCATCATGGGCGGAGGAAAAACCAGCGTGCGCGCAGCACTCACGCTGCCCGACAACATGCACGCCAAGATTATTGAGAGCTCGCTGGAGCGCTGTGAACAGCTGAACCAGCTCATAGACCGCTCGAACATCATGATCATCCACGGCGACGGGCGCGACCTGGGACTGCTGCGCGAGGAGGGCATCAGGAACACACAGGCCTTCGTGGCGCTGTCGGGCAACGCCGAGACCAACATCCTGGCCTGCCTCACGGCGAAGAAGCTCGGCGTGCGCAAGACCATCGCCATGGTCGAGAACCTCGACTACGTCAGCATGGCCGAAGGCCTCGACATCGGCACCATCATCAACAAGAAGACGGTGGCCGCCAGCCACATCTTCCAGATGATGATGCGGGCCGATGTGCGCAACCTGCGCACGCTGATGCTCGCCGACAGCGAGGTGGCCGAGCTGGTGGCTGCCGAGGGAGCACGCGTCACCAAGAACCCCGTGAAGGCCCTCGGGCTGCCGCGCGGCATCGCCATCGGCGGACTGGTACGCTCGGGAAAGGGCATACTGGTGAACGGCAACACACAGATACAGGCCGGCGACAGCGTCATCGTGTTCTGCCACCGGCACGTGCTCGACAAAGTGGAGAAATACTTCAAGAAAACCATTATTCCCTGGTAAGACGATGAAACGACACATTCTACTTTCCCTGTTGCTGCTTGCTGCCTCCATGAGCTGGGGACAGGGCGCAGGGCGACGGCACCAGCTGATGGACGACGGCTGGCAGTTCGCATTCGGCCACGCTGCCGACCCCGCCCGCGACTACGGTTGCGGCACCGAGTACTTCAACTACCTCACCAAGGCCAGCTCCATACACAACGAAGGGCCCTACGCCATGAAGTTCCAGCCCGGCAGCGAGTGGAAGGACGTCTGTCTGCCCCACGACTGGGTGGTGGGCCTGCCCTTCGCCCGTGAGGCCAGCCACAGCCACGGATACAAGACCGTGGGGTGGAAGTATCCTGAGACCTCAGTAGGCTGGTACCGCCGCTACTTCACCGTAGACAAGGAAGACGAGGGCCAGCACTTCGAGCTGCAGTTCGACGGCATCTTCCGCGATGCACGCATCTGGGTGAACGGCTTCTACCTGGGCGGCGAGCAGAGCGGATACATTCCGCAGACCTACGACATCAGCGAGTATCTGAACTATGGCGACTCGAACCTGGTGTGCGTGCGCGTCGATGCCTCGCTCGAGGAAGGATGGTTCTACGAGGGAGCCGGCATCTACCGCCATGTGTGGCTCAACCGCACGGCTCCGCTGCATGTGCGCACTTTCGGCACCTTCGTCAGCGCCCAGCTCGCGGCACCATACGCTGAGGCCGAGCTGAACGTCGAGACCACCGTGGGCAATGACGGCGTGAAGCCCCTGAGCTGCTCGCTGCGCCACACGCTGCTCGACGCTGAGGGCAATGCTGTGGCTGCGGCAACCACTGACCGCCGGCTGGTACAGGGAAAGGAGGAAGTGACGGCCAAAGCCACGATGCACGTTGACAAGCCCCACCTGTGGAGCACCGACGATGCCTACCTCTATCAGCTGAAGACAGAGGTGCTCGACGAACAGGGCAGGGTGGTGGATACCTACCTGACGACGACGGGCCTGCGACATATAGCCTTCGACGCCGACCGCGGCTTCTTGCTCAACGGACAGCCGCTGAAGCTCAGGGGCGTGAACATGCACCAGGACCACGCCGGCGTGGGAGCCGCTGTGCCCGACGCCTTGCAGCTGTGGACGGTGCGCCAGCTGCAGGCCTTAGGCTGCAATGCCATACGCACCAGCCACAACCCCGCCAACACCGAACTCCTTGACGCCTGCGACCGCATGGGCATGCTGGTGGTGGAGGAGAACCGGCTGACGGGCGTGAACGACTATCAGCGCCACCAGCTCAGAAGGCTGATAGAGCGCGACCGCAACCACCCCAGCATCATCCTCTGGAGCGTGGGCAACGAGGAGTGGGGCATAGAATGGAAGGACTACGGGCGCCGCATCGGCGCCGCCATGCGTGAGTTCTGCCACCGCCTGGACCCCACGCGTCCTGCCTGCGCCGCCAGCAGCAGCGGACCCACCATACTGGAGCCGATGGACGTGGCCGGATATAACTACATACTGCAGAACCCCGTGGAGGAGCACCGCCGCAACTATCCTGAGCGCAAGGCCTTCGGATCAGAGGAGACCACAGGCTGCGGTACCCGCGGCGTGTACTTCGACGACAGCCGCAACGGGCGCATGCCGGCACTGAACCGCAGCCCGCAGGGACGCGACAGCGCCATGAACTGCATAGAGCGCGGATGGCGATTCTACAACGAGCGTCCCTGGCTGGCAGGACTCTTCTACTGGACAGGCTTCGACTATCGCGGCGAGCCCAACCCCCTGAGCTTCCCGGCCACGGGGTCGGAGTTCGGCATCCTCGACTACTGCGGCTTCCCCAAGGACGAGGCCTACTATCTGCAGGCCTGGTGGCGCCCCGAACAGCCGGTGCTGCACCTGCTGCCACACTGGAACCTGCAGGGCCATGAGGGTGAGGCGGTCGACGTGTGGGCCTACAGCAACTGCGCCGAGGTGGAGCTCATCGTCAACGGAAAACGGCAGGGGCGCAAGGCCATGCCCCGCAACGGACACCTCAGCTGGACGGTGACCTATCAGCCCGGATACATAGAGGCCCGCGGCTATGGCGCCCGCGGACGCCGCATAGCCACCGAGCGCGTGGAGACCACAGGCCAGGCAGAGCGCATCGTAGTGACTGCCGACCGCAACACGCTGCAGGCCGACGACCGCGATGTGGCGGTGTGCCGCATAGAGCTGCGCGACCGCCGCGGACGTTTCGTGCCCACTGCCTGCAGTGAGGTACAGCTCAGCGTCAGCGGTCCCGTGCGCATACTGGGTGTGGGCAACGGAGACCCCGCCTGGCAGGCGAAGGAGCAGCCCGATGAGCGCGAGGCACGCACCTTCAGCGTGAAGACCTTCAATGGGCTGGCACAGGTGCTGCTGCAGAGCACGGCCCAGGCTGGCGCCGCCACGCTCACCTGTACGACGGGACAGGCTACCGCGGCTGTCAACATCGACGTAAGGCAGGACTAAAGTAGAGCCCACGCCGAGTACGTATCATAGAAAAGAATAGGTATTCGTGATAAACTGGAAACTCATAGCCAAGATCCTGGGCTCGCTGCTATATTTAGAAGCGTTCTTTATGGCGCTGTGCCTGGTGATGGCGGCTGTCTATGGCGAGAACGACCTGCTGGTATTCGTTGCCTCAGCCTGTCTGACGGGGGCGGTGGCCTCACTGCTGCGCTTTCTGGGCCACGATGCTGAGAATGCCCTGAGCCGTCGCGATGCCTACGTCGTGGTGACCCTCGTGTGGGTAGTGTTCTCCCTCTTCGGCATGGTGCCCTTCCTCATCAGCGGCTCGGTCACCAACCTGTCGAGCGCCTTCTTCGAAACGATGTCGGGCTTCACCACAACGGGGGCTACGGTCATCGATGACGTGGAGGCCCTCTCGCACGGCTTGCTCTTCTGGCGCTCGCTGATGCAGTGGATAGGCGGCCTGGGCATCGTGTTCTTCACCATTGCCGTGCTGCCGTCGATGGTGGGCGGCAGCGTGAAGGTCTTCGCAGCTGAGGCCACCGGGCCTATGCGCTCGAAGATGCACCCGCGCCTGTCAACCAATGCCAAGTGGATATGGAGCATATACCTGCTGCTGACGGTGGCCTGCGGCGTGTCGTTCTGGGCCTGCGGCATGGACTGGTTCGATGCTACGAACTACTCTATGTCGACAACGGCCACCGGAGGCTTCTCCACCCACAACGGCTCGGTGTTCCTGGCCTCGCCCACCATTGAGTATCTGGCCATACTGTTCCAGTTCCTGGCCGGCATCAACTTCACGCTGCTCTACCTCACGTTCTTCAAGCTGCGCTTCAGCGCCATAGTGCGCAACTCAGAGTTCAAGCTCTACGTGGCAACCATCATCGTGGCCACGGCGTGGATTATGTACCTGCTCATCACCCGTATGGGCTATGATGTGGAGGAGGCGCTGCGCTCGTCGCTCTTCCAGGTGGTGTCGTTCATCACCACTACGGGCCTGTCGAACACCGATGCGGGCATGTGGCCCCACATCACGTGGGTTATCCTGGGCGTGCTGATGTTCATGGGAGCCTGTGCCGGCAGCACCACGGGCGGTTTCAAGAGCATACGCGTGCTGATGCTGCTGCGCGTGCTGCGCAATGAGTTTTACCATATTCTGCACCCCAATGCCGTGCTTCCCGTGCGCGTGGGCGGACAGGCTATACCGCAGAGCCGGCTGGTGACGCTGCTGGCCTTCTTCCTGCTCTATGTCATCATGCTGCTCTTCACAACGGTGGTGATGGCCCTCTCGGGCATTGACATCACCAACGCCCTCACCATAGGCTTCAGCCTGATGAGCAACGTGGGGGCCGGACTCGACACCAACATCGGGCCGCAGATGTCGTGGGCCGACCTCAGCGACGGGCTGAAGTGGCTCTGCTCGCTGCTTATGCTCGTCGGCCGTCTGGAGATTATGGCCGTGCTGGTGCTCTTCACCCGTTCCTTCTGGAAGCAGAACTGAGGCGTTTCCTGACAGGCGTTGCCAAATGCGTGTAAGCTGTGAAATCTGCGGTCGTTATAAAAGGGTGGGAGAATTGAATTAAGTAATAATGGTACGCGCGTGCGTATATAATAATGTTATGGACTGCTATTACAAATTTAAACCGCTTTTAAAGCAGACATTGTGGGGAGGCGACCGCATCATCCCCTTCAAGCAGCTCGACAGCAACCTCAGCGGAGTGGGCGAGAGCTGGGAAATATCGGGGGTGCCCGGCGATGAAACCATTATTCACGGAGGCGACGACGACGGCAAGGCGCTCAACCAGCTGGTGAGCGAGCAGGGCGCAGCCCTGGTGGGCCATGAGAACTATGAGCGCTTTGGCGACGAGTTCCCGCTGCTCATTAAGTTCATCGACGCACGCCGCGATCTCTCCATACAGGTGCACCCCAACGATGAGGTGGCCCGTCGGCACGGACATGAGCGCGGAAAGACCGAGATGTGGTATTGCATGGGAGAGGGGAGCGGAAAGTGGAAAGAGGAAAGTGGAAAGTGGAAAGAGGAGCTTCCCCAGCTGTATTGCGGGCTGAAGCAGCAGCTGACGCCCGAGGAGTACAAGCAGCACGTGGCCGACGACACCATCACCGACGTGCTGGCCCGCTACACCGTGCACGAGGGCGACGTGTTCTTCATTCCCGCCGGACGCATCCACGCCATCGGGGCCGGTTGCTTCGTGGCAGAGATTCAGCAGACGAGCGACGTCACCTATCGCATCTACGACTTCAACCGCCGCGACAAGGATGGCAACCTGCGGCAGCTGCACACCCACGAGGCCTCCGAGGCCATCGACTACACGGTGCTCAGCGACTACCGCACGCACTATGCTCCCCATCGCAATGAGCCGCAGCAGGTGGTCAGCTGCCCCTACTTCACCACTGCCGTCTACGACCTTACGGAACCCATGCTGCTCGACTACAGCGACCTCGACTCCTTTGTCATCCTCATCGGAGTGAAGGGCGAGGGCACCGTCACCATCGGTGGCGAAAAGACCTCGCTGAAGACGGGCGAGACACTGTTGCTGCCGGCCACCACGGGTGAGGTGACCGTCGAGGGAACGGTGCGATTCCTGGAGACCTACGTTTGAGGACAACGAAAATGAAAAGAAGGCAGCCACAGCAGGTTGCCTTCTTTTCATTTTTCTGATGTCCTTGTTCAGAACTTCGCCATCTTGATAGCTACCACAGCGCACTCATCGCCTTTGTTGCCCAACCGTCCGCCGGCGCGGTCCAGCGCCTGCTGCATGTCGTTGGTGGTCAGCAACCCGTAAACCACAGGTATGTTGCTGGTGGCGTTCAGGCGGGCTATGCCTGCGGTGACCCCCTGACAGATGTAGTCGAAGTGGGGTGTCTCG
Organism: Prevotella sp. UBA3837; assembly: GCA_002392835.1. GTDB lineage: Bacteria > Bacteroidota > Bacteroidia > Bacteroidales > Bacteroidaceae > Prevotella. The sequence continues at coordinate 25,412 of DGHX01000056.1, forward strand.
CCGCGTATGACCGAGCCCAGGATGATGACGGCGTCGTAGCCGTCGTTCAGCGTCATCTGGTGGGCGCCGTAGATGAGCTCAAAGCTGCCGGGCACCCTCTTCACGTGGATGTTCTCGGGCAGTGCGCCGTGCTTCTCGAGCGTCGACACGCAGCCGTCGAGCAGTGCGCCCGTAATCTCGGGGTTCCACTCAGCCACCACGATGCCGAAAATCATGTTCGACGCATCGGGCACGTGCGTGGAATCGTAGTTGGAAAGGTTTTTAGTAGCCATTGTGCCTGTCTGCAGTTACTCCGACACGCGGGCAATGTACTCGTCGATGACCTCAACGTAGGGCGACGACTGCGACACGCCCTGCACGCCCTGCATACGCTCGTACTGCTTCACCTTCTGGTACATCTTCAGTGCCTCGGCCTTCTTGCCATCTTTCTCCAGCAGCTCGCCGGCCTGCACGTAGTACACGGGCGAGAGCATGATGTTGTCGGCCTTCTCGGCAGCCTTCTGCAGCGTGCTCACGGCCTTGTCCACCTGGCCTACATGGGCGTAGGCGTTGCCCAGGGCACCCATGGCTGCGGGCGAGATGAGCAGGTCGCCGGCATCGTCGAACTTCTCCAGATACTTCACGGCGTTCTCCCACTGATCCATGTGGGCGTAGCACAGTCCGGCATAGAGGTTGGCCAGGTTGCCCACCTTCGTCGACGAGTACTCGTCGGCAATCTTCAGGAAGCCCTTCTGCGTGCCTGTGCTGTCACCGTTCAGAGCCAGCTCGTACTGTTTGTCAGCCATCTGAAGCTGAGCCATCTGCAGGGCCTGGTCGCCAGCCTCGTCGAAGGCGGTCTGGGCACCCTGGATAGCGTTGGTGGCATCCTCCAGTTTGTTGGCCTTGTGGTTGTTCCAGAAGATGATACCGCCCACGATGACAATCAGGGCGATGACGCCACCGATGAGCGCGTTCCTGTACTTGAGGATGAAATCCTCCTTCGTGTTCTGCGGCTGCTGGGGTTCAGCGGCACGCTGCTTTGCATTTTTCTCTGCCATTTCTTTGTTATTTTTTTTGTTCTTTTTATTCGCTTTGCTGAAAGCCACATCGCTTTGCGGGCGCAAAATTACTGAAAATCTTGCAGATATTGAAATTTATTTCCTACTTTTTTCGTTTTTAAGCCCGAAAAGCTGTAATTTTGCACAAAAATTCGCCTCAAGGGGATGATAATCGAGCAACTGAATATAGTCAACTACAAGAATATTGCCGAAGCCAGCCTGCGGCTCTCGCCCAAGATCAACTGCTTCATCGGTCACAACGGTGCGGGCAAGACCAACGTGCTCGACGCCCTCTACTTCCTCAGTTTCTGCCATTCGGCCAGCACTGTGCAGGACACGCTCGTCATCCGTCACGACCAGCCCTTCCTGGTGCTCGACGGTGCCTACCGCACACCCTGTGGCGACGCGCTGCAGGTGTTCTGCGGCATGAAACGCGGACAGAAGAAACACATGAAGCGCGACGGCAAGGAGTACCGCCGGCTGTCAGAGCACATAGGCCTGATACCCATCGTGATGGTGTCGCCCTCCGACATCCTGCTCATCGAGGGTGGCAGCGAGGAGCGCCGACGGCTGATGGATCAGGCCATAGCGCAGCAAGACCGCACCTACATAGAGCGGCTGAACCGCTACAACAAGGCGCTGCAGCAGCGTAACGCCCTGTTGCGCGACGAGGAGCACGAGCCAGACCCCGCACTGATGGACTTGCTGGAGGAACAGATGGCCGTCGAGGGCGAGGCCGTAGCCGCGCGGCGCTCGCGGTTGGTGGAACAGCTCACGCCGCTCTTTCAGCAGCTCTACAGCACCGTTTCGGGCGGGCGTGAACAGGTAGCACTCAGCTATGTGTCGCACTGCCAGCGCGGACCGCTGCTCGACGTCATACGCCGCGACCGGCTGAAGGACCGTGCCGTGGGCTACTCGCTGCACGGCGTTCACCGCGACGACCTGGAAATCCTGCTCGACGGACACCCCATGCGACGCGAGGGCAGTCAGGGGCAGCAGAAGACCTTCGTCATAGCCCTGAAGCTGGCGCAATATGAGTTGCTCACACAGCACGCTGACGCTGTCGCTCCTGCTGGCGAAGTTCCTGCCGATGCCACGCAGCCCTCAGCTGCTGCCCACCCCCTGCTGCTGCTTGACGATATCTTCGACAAGCTCGATGCGCAGCGCGTGGAGCAGATCATACGCCTGGTGGCCAGCCGACAGTTCGGGCAAATCTTTATCACCGACACCAACCGCGACCACCTGGACCAGATTCTCTCACACGGCGATTTCGACTACAAACTCTTCCACGTGGCCGACGGTCAGGTGGAGGGGTAGTCGAAAAAGTGGAAAGAGGAAAGAGGAAAGTGGAAAGAGGAAAGTGGAAAGAGGAAAGTGGAAAGAGGAAAGTGGAAACCTAACTGTAACGCCTTAACCCCCAAAAAAGAATATGTTTAAGCGAAGAGAACAACCCGTGAGCCAGCTGGTGCTGCAGAGCCTGCGTGCCCTGGGACTTGAGACGCCGCTGCTGCAGAAGCGCCTCGTCGATGCGTGGCCTCTGGTGGCTGGCGAGGCCATCGCCCGCTACACCGTGGGCACCCCCGTCATACGCAACCAGACGCTCTTTGTACGCATCAGCATTCCCGCACTGCGTGCCGACCTGAGCATGCGCAGGCAGGAGTTGACGCAACGGCTCAACCAGCACGTAGGGGCACAGGTTATAGCCGACGTCAGGTTTAGCCTATAGCATGTTGATTTCTTCGATGCTCAGCCCCGTGGCATCAGCTATCTGGCTGGCTGTCATTACGTTCATGGCCTTCAGCTTCCGGGCAGTGTCATACTTTTGCTGTTCCGCCTTCGCCTTTTCCTGTTCAATGTATTCTTCCGCCTTCGCCTTTACTTGCTTTATGTATTCTTCCATCTCCTGCCTTGCCTCGCGTCTGGCTTCCTCTCTTACCTCGCGTCTGGCTTCCTCTCTTGCCTTCCGCTTCGTCTCTTCCTCGAAGGTACGCTGGGTGCTGACCCTGTCCCAGAACTTGTCGTAGAACCACATCTCCTCGTCGGTAAAGGCAGCACGCTCCACTATCTCCAATGCCTCGTTCACCTCGGTGTTCTGCAGGAGTTCGGCGGGTGCTTCTTTCGTTTTCTCGTTGATTTCTGTCAGGAAGCGCAGCCAAAGCACCTGCATCTTGCGCTCAGAGAAAGTGGTAGGCTTAAACTTCTTCAGCTCCACGAAGATGAGGTGCAGGCCGTCTATAACTTTGTTGGTGTACTTGTCATGCACCAGGTGATAGTAGTGGTAATAGTCTTCCACATCGGGCAGGAACACCGCGTTGACAAAGTTCAGGGCATAGACGGGCTGCAGGCTCGAGTAGTCCATTCCCTTCTCGGTCTGTGCCACGTATGCCTTCGAGGCGTTGAGCAGCACACGCCTCTTGAACGACTCCGTCCACGACATCTGCATCTCTACGATGAACTCCCGCTGCTTGTTGTCCTTGCAGCACACGTCCACGATGCTGTATTTCTCGGCCTCAGTGCGGTCGGGAATCTTCTCCGCCGGCCAATACTCGATGCTCTCCACCCGCTCGTCGTCCTTCAGGGGCAGCAGGGCGTTGAGCAGGCTGATGACCAGGTTCTTGTGCTCGCCGAATATCTTCTTGAATGTCAGGTCGGCCCTCGGGTCTAAGTATTTTCCCATATTCGTGACGCTTTTTAATAATTATGTTGCAAAGATACAAAGTTTTTCCGACAATTACGTTGATTTGCCGGAAAACTTTTAGTTTTAGCGCATCAGTTAAACGGTTATTTCCCAAACAGTTCTGAATGAGTTCCTAAACGCACCAATTCAATGATGTCGGTGTTGGGGTCGAACCAGATGAGCAAATAGTCGCCTTGAACGTGACATTCCATGCACCCTTTATAGTTGCCGTGAAGCATGTGAGGTTGGTATTCGGCGGGGATGGGCTGTTCATGCTGTAGCATAATCAGGACTTCTTTCAGTGCTTTGAGTTTTTTAGGGTAATTCTGGTATCGTTTAAAGTCCTTCTTGTATCTTGATGATAAGAAAAGCTTTTTCATACCTTCACTCCCAGGGCTTTGAACATGTCGTCAACGTTGTCATAAACATCTTCGGCAGGGTATTCTTTCCGATTCATAGCTTCCATGATGGCCTCCTTGGTATCCTCATTGGGTTCGTTATAGACTACATCGAGCAGGACGCTCTCTACATAATTGTTCAGAGAGCGGTTTGAGCGTGCTGCATTGCGCTTCAGCCCCTCAAGCAGGTCGGCACGCAAACGGAAGGAGGCAGGGCGGCGGACAATAGTAGTTTCCATATCCTTTGTCGTTATTTGTAATACTTCTGCATGCAAAGGTAATGTTTTTGTACGACAATACCAAATTATGAATGAACTTTTAACATGTTATTGACTTCTTCATCTTTCAGATGCGAAATTACTAAAATAGTTTGAATTATCAGAGTTTTTGTGCAAAAAAGAACTACTTCTCGAATTATTTTCGTATTTTTGCATCTGATAATGGCAAGGTAAGACCCTGCCGAGTTTATAACACTTTAATACAAGGAGGAGCATGATTATGCTAGAGAAGATATAACAGCGTAAGGCAACGAAAAAGTCCTGCACTATTGCAGTAGTGCAGGACTCGCAGGACTGTTTCCCGATAGACTTATCCGAGTTGCCCCAGAAGAATACGGGAACCGTTCATAGTTACTCGCTGCAAAGTTAAGAAATTATTCTTAAACGTAGTGTATGATGGTTCTCTTATCGGGTGATATTTACCAACATTTAACAAACGACATAGGTGAACATTATTATTAATGATCCTCCGTGTCAAGGTTTAACGTAAAGATTATTCCTTATAAAGAATCAGTAGATATGACAAAACCTACAAATCTTTTCAGCGAGAAAGACCTCTACATCATGGAGCATACCTCCAAGGGTACATCAATTAGGACATCCTTGATTCCCAAGCAACGGAGACGCAAGGTAATCTACGACAACATGCACCTCATGGACGGTATGACTTTCACGCCAGTGCACTCTTTCCCTCAGATGCTTCCTTACAACGACAACACAGACTTTGACCTCGTCTCATTTTCTGACAGGAAGAATCACACAGGTAAAAATGAGGCTTTATGTTTTTTTCTTGACGACTTTCGGTTTAGAGATCAGTTGTGGTGTAACTTGGAGTACACAACATACAGTATCTCCCATTACGATTACTACTTTACTCCCGACTTTAGTCTGTGGCGAGACCTTCCCACCGAGTACTACAATCAGCAAAACATCTTTCGCACACGATTTGTAGGACTCTTCTGGCAACTCAGGGGTTTTAAGGCAATCCCTACTTACAGTTTTGGAGGTCTCTCGTCTTTTTCTTATTGTCTTGAAGGACTACCTTGCCAAAGCGTCATTGCAGTCTGTGGGCTTAGCAATCGCAAAGACTTACAGGCTTACAATGTCTGGTGCTATGGACTTAGGCGGTTGGAAGAAGAGAAACAACCAACTCTCATATTGGTGTATGGCCCGGAAATAGATATTCCCGGCCTCCATACACCAGTCAAGTTCTTAAAAGATTTCATTTCAAAACGGTTCAGACATGAATAAAACAAATAATCAACTATGGGATGCGGATGCAAAGTTGTTCGCATCCATGAAGACAGAAAGTCTCACAACTAATGAGGCCAATTTCTTCAGCAACATGCAGTTCAAGCAGGAGTACGAGGTAACGGCCTTGAACGACTTGCTAGTCTCTGAATATGAAAATGACGATGAAATATATGTCATTCGTATGAACTACGACGAATATGTTGTTGGTCATGGCATTGGAACCGATGGAGCACAGGAGACTCATGTGATGAATCTTTCTGAGGCTTTGGCGGTCAACTTCAAGGCCGAGGGTTTCCTCGACCGTGACATTACCCTCTGGCAGTGGCTTCGTGAGAAGGATTATACGATTGTAAATTACGGACGTAACTACGACTTAGCTGACAATGGGAAACGGATCTGATTTCTTTGCAAGAGATGCTGCAGGCAGACAATCTGAATATGAGTCATTGTCGCCTGCCGCTACGATCAATGGAGTAAAAGGCCATTTGATTAAGCGCAAGGGTGATACCGATACTCATACCAATCTTCCTTTTTACGCTAACACCTCTGATGTCTATTTCAGACAGAATGTAAATGGCGTTTGCCAAGCCAGAACATACATCGGTCATAATTTGCATCTTGATTTTGACTGGAGTCATGCGCATACTAATAGAGGGGATGGTCGCCATTTCCCTATCGGAGTTGTTCATGTTCAGGTATGGGAAAAGCAAAAGGACGGCACATTCAAACGATTGTCAAACGAAGCTCGCTTCATGAATAATTACGAAATGAAGAGGTTTGGACCAATCTTGAAATACTTCTGTCCAAGCGTGAAGTTCAGATAAATTATAGAGAAGCAGGACTGATGATTGATGTCCTGCTTCTTTTCTATTCGTTATTCCCCAAGAACGAAATCCGCTTCAGCGGCAGCATGTTCTTGCCGGTCACTCACTCCGATACAGTTCGTCCAGCGACTGTCCAGCATCGTTCACCCACTTATCCCAGCCGTTGCAACTGCGGCCAGCACAGTAACTGGCAGCTGTGCTGGGACTGTTGAGCACATGGTCGCGCTGAAGTTCCCAGAAACCATCTTTCGTTGGTTTTGACATAGCGGCAATAATGGCGTTCCGCTTCTCGCTGTCACGATACGACGGCACGGTGCTCTGCGGCAGCAGGCTCCCTTTTAGGATGCGCATCGAGTGGTCGGCCTCATTGAAGACAGCATGGGCATTGCTGTCACGAACGGAGATGTGGAACAGGTTCGTTTCTGGTTTCTTACCTTCATCCTTACATGCAACCTCTGCACCTGATGCTGTGGACGGAGAAGTTTCTACATGATAGCCCAACTGTCTGACAGCCTTGAGAAACCTCCCTATGTTACCTTTTCCCCATTCTGTTGAGACTGCAAAGGATATACCGTCACTACTCTTTAGTACAAACTCCGGCTCTTTGAAATAACGTCTTCCCTTGAAGTTCCTTTCTTTGATATAATCCATTGTCTGCACCACACCAAACGACCCTTGCAACTCTGGAGGGAACGCACGTTCAATATCTGTAAAGGTAGCCTCGGGGTGTTGCCGAACATAAGTTGATACGACGGTATATACAAACTTATTCTTACCCATAAACTCACCACCTTCGAGCGAATAGCCGGTATGGTCATACGTTCGTTTCTTCATCTCGTCTGTAGGTAACGTCTGGATTGGTTCGGAGGGAGTGTCCTTGTGTACAGGTAATGCGGGAGCGTCTGTTAGTGAGGCAGAAAAATGTAACAAGGAAAGCATTCCCTTGATGTCTGCCTCTGAGAACGTACTACCATTTTTCTCCATCAGATAGGATGTCAGGCTCTCCGTTATATGCACTTGTGCATTGGCTATTAGTCCTTCTTTTATTTTGTTAAGGTTGGCCTGACGGTTCATCTCTTCAATTCGTGCCTCACAAAATTCTACTATGCCATCTTTCGTAAATGTCTCTTTAGAGAACTTTTCCACAAACTTAGCCCCAAGTTTGTTGTCTATCTCCAAAGGAATGAGCAGCACCGACACAGCGTCTTTGCTCTTGGGCTTATCGTAGAATACCTCAATATGCTCACCGATATAAA
>DGHX01000181.1 GCA_002392835.1 Prevotella sp. UBA3837
GTCAGTGAATAATTCATTTGTACCATGTTATTTTTTACACTCACTTAAAGACAGCCGTGCAGCATCAATCATTCAGATCATCATCGCTCACAGGCTCGGCTGCGCCAAGCAGACTCAGCACGACGTCAGGAATCGCCTGCTCTGCATCAGCTGCCTTGCTGCGCCCTATGAAATGGATGAGGTAGTTCTCGATGACCTCATTAAAAGACCGTGGTTGTATCACATGCGTTAATAATTGTGTCATTGTGTAGTTTTTTTGGCCTTTAGTGTGTCTAATAATAGAAAAATGTGTAACTTTGCACAAAATTTATGTTATCAACCAGACAAGAACGATGAAAATGAAAAAACTACTCGTAGGGGCGCTGCTGCTCATCGGCACCGCAGTACCCACGACGGCACAGACGCAGATGCCGCCCATTCCCGTCGACGAGGCCGTGCGCATCGGCCGTCTCGACAACGGACTCACCTACTACATCCGCCACAACGAGTGGCCGGAGAAAGTGGCCAACTTCTACATCGCCCAGCGCGTGGGCTCCATCCAGGAGGAGGAGAGCCAGCGCGGACTGGCACACTTCCTGGAGCACATGGCCTTCAACGGCAGCGAGCACTTCAAGGGCAACGACCTCATTGAGTTCACACGCTCCTTAGGCGTAGAGTTCGGCAGCGACCTCAACGCCTACACGTCAATCGACCAGACGGTGTACCGCGTGTGCAACGTGCCCACCACACGCCTGTCGGCCCTCGACTCGTGCATGCTCATCCTGAAGGACTGGAGCAACGGCCTGCTGCTTGAGAAGGAGGAGATAGTGAAGGAACGCGACGTGGTGCACAACGAGTACCGTCTGGGCGACGGTCCCTCGCAGCGCATGATCACCCGCTCGCTGCCTAAGCTCTACCCCGGCTCGAAGTACGGCGTGCGCATGCCCATCGGCCTGATGAGCGTCGTCGACAACTTCAAGCCGAAGACACTGAAGAAGTACTACCAGAAGTGGTACCGCCCCGACAACCAGGCCATCATCGTGGTGGGCGACATCGACGTGGACCACTTCGAGCAGAAGGTGAAGGAGCTCTTCAGCGGCATCAAGGTGAACCCGAAGGCACCGAAGGTGGTGCCCGAGGAGGTGCCCGACAACGAGGAGCCCATCTACATCTTCGACAAGGACAAGGAGCAGCAGATGAACCAGATCATGGTCTTCATGAAGCACGACGCCACGAAGCCCGAGGAGAAGGTGAACATGGACTACCTCATCGAGGTGTACGTCAAGGGTGTCATCGGCAACATGTTCAACGCCCGTCTGCGCGAGATGACCAACGAGCCCGACTGCCCCTTCGTGCAGGCCATGGGCGACGACGACCAGTACCTGCTGTCATCGACGAAGGATGCCTTCGAGCTCATAGGCATACCCAAGGAAGGCCGCGACATGGAGACGCTGAGCGCACTCATACGCGAGGCACGCCGCGTGGCACAGTTCGGCTTCACCGCCACGGAGTATGAGCGCGCCAAGGCCGACTACCTGAGTGCTCTGGAGAAGCAGTACACCAACCGCGCAAAGATCACCAACGACAGCTACGGCAACGACTACCGCGACCACTTCCTCACCAACGAGCCCATACCCAGCATCGAGACCCTCTACCAGACCATGCAGATGCTGGCTCCGAACATCCCCGTTGAGGTGGTGAACATGGCTGTGAGCGAGATGATCAGCGACCAGGACAAGAACCTCGTCGTCATGGAGTGGGCACGCGAGGCCGACGGACTCACCTACCCCACCGAGGCCGACATGCGGGCCGCCGTGGCAAAGGCACGCGCCGAGGAGCTGACCGCCTACGTGGACAACGTGAAGGACGAGCCCCTGATGGCCGAGCTGCCGCAGAAGGGCTCCATCGTCAGCGAGACCACCGACAAGACCTTCGGCTACAAGGAGCTGAAGCTATCGAACGGCGCCACCGTGCTGCTCATGCCCACCGACTATAAGGACGACGAGGTGCTGCTGCAGGGATGGGCCTACGGCGGAAAGAGCCTCTACGGCGAGAAGGACTACAACAACCTGAAGCTCTTCGACGACGTGGTGGGCATCAGCGGACTGGGCTCCTTCACCAGCACTGACCTGGAGAAGGCACTGGCCGGAAAGAACGTCAACGCCAACCTCTCGCTGAGCGACGCACGACAGTACGTCGACGCACACAGCACGCCGAAGGACCTGGAGACGATGTTCCAGCTCGTGTACCTCTACTTCACCAACCTGACGAAGGACGAGAAGCAGTACGAGAACCTGATGACACAGCTCAACCTGGCCCTGAAGAACATGGCCCTCTCGCCCGACATGGTCTTCGCCGACTCGCTGTCGCAGACCCTCTACGCCCACAACCCCCGCTACATGACTCCCCATGTGGAGGACCTGGCCGACGTGAGCTACGACCGCATTCTGGAGATAGCCCGCGAGCGCTTCCGCAACGCATCGGCCTTCACCTTCACCATCGTGGGTAAGTTCGACGAGCAGGCCATACGGCCCTTCATAGAGCAGTACATAGCCAGCCTGCCCAGCACCGGCGAGCCCGCCGAGCAGTACCGCGACGTGATGACGCTGGCCAAGGGCGAGGTGAAGAACCACTTCACCATGAAGGCCGAGAGCCCGAAGGCCACCGCCGTGGAGATATGGAGCGCCGACACGAAGTACACGCTGGACAACAGCGTGAAGATCGACGCCGTGGGCCAGGTGCTGTCGATGGTCTACCTGAAGACCATCCGCGAGGACGAGAGCGCCGCCTACAGCTGCGGTGCCTCGGGCGGCATGAACCTGCGCGGCCGTCAGCCCCGTCTGATGCTGCAGGCCTACTGCCCCATGAACCCCGACAAGAGCGACATCGCCCTGCGCCTGCTGGCCGAGGGCATGAGCAACGCCGCACAGCAGATGGACGCCGACCAGGTGCAGAAGGTGAAGGACTACATGCTGAAGCAGATTGACATTGACGCCAAGACGAACAGCTACTGGGTGGGTGTCATCGACAAGATGCGCACCTACGGCATCGACGTGCACCACGACTACAAGAAGACCGTCGAGGCCCTCAGCCCCGCAGTGCTGAGCAAGTTCGTGCGCGAGCAGCTCCTCTCCAGCGGCAACCACGTAGAGGTGGTGATGCTGCCCGAGAAGTAAAGACAACGGCAGACACAACGAAAAATCCGCGGGACAACGGTTATGTCCCGCGGATTTTTTGCGCTTATCGCTGTTCTAACCCAAATAGGCCTTTAGAAACTAATTTAGCCAAAACTCACTATTATGCCCCGCCACGGTCCTTCATGAATGGGCTGTCTTTCCATTTCTTTAGATACTTATCGACCTTTCTCTTAAGCAGTTCCATATCGCATAATCACATTTTCGGCTGCAAAGATAAGCAAAAAATCACATTTTCGTGCAAGAAATTAGAAGAAAATACACATTTTCCGAACCCCACAACTATACCGGACGAAGCAGAAAAACAGATAAAAACCATTTCCAAAGCGGTCAGCTTCAGTGTTTTTATCTGTTTTTCTGGTTTTTCGTCTGTGTTTCAAACGAAGAGACTATCCTACGCGTAGTAAGCCATCAGTACAGGCGGAAGGGCACCCAGTAGCCGCCTTCGGCTATGCGCGAGCGGACGGTGGCTGCCAGGGCCTCGTCGGTGTACTTCTGACAGACGCGGTCGCTGACGATGGCGGGATCCTTATAGCGGACGGCCATGCGGCACATCATGGGGTAGACCTTTCCCTCGCCGGCGAACTCGAGCATGGCCTCGTCGAGCAGTGCCAGGTCGTTATAGCGCAGCGTGCCTGCCTCGCCCAGCCGCAGGATGCCCGTCTCCACGGGACGTGCGGTGAGGCCGAAGCAGCCGCGCAGGCCCATTGACGGATAGCGGCGCGTGCCCCAGTTGGCGGTGCCCGTCCAGTCGCACACCTGCGGGTCTACGGTGCTGGCGAAGCCCTCCCACTCTGCCGTGCCGCCACGGTAGCACTCGTCGGTCTCGCCGGCCTTCACGCCGATGTTCAGCACCGCGTTCATGGCGGTGAAGCGCTTCAGGTGGTTCAGCGCCTCGCAGAGCATCATGTGCAGCTGCGTGGCACGGTAGATGTAGACGTGGCAGTCGTCCTGGAAGGCGTTCACGCGGGCCGAGCTGCCCACGGGGCGGAACTTGGCCAGGTAGGGCACCAGGCTGCTGGTGCCGAAGCAGCACTTGTAGCGCGTGTCGTTGGTGGTGGCGCCGGGGTTGAAGGTGGCGTCGAGGAAGCGGGCGATGCCGGCTTCAGAGGGTCGCAGCAGGTACTCGTTGGGGTACTCGTTGGAGAAGTGGCGCAGCAGCGTGTTCGTCTGATTATGGGTGTAGTCGTAGATGATGGCGCTGACAGACTCATAGGGATAGGGCTGTGCGTTGTTCCAGATGGGTGAGTAGTGTCCCGGCGTGGCGGCCGATGGGAGCCAATAGACGTTGGAGCCCGGGTCGCTGGTGACGTTGATCTGCTCGCCCAGTCGGCGCAGCAGCAGGTCGGCGGCCTCCTTGTAGACGGCGGTGGCATCGGTGCCTGCGGCATCGAGGACGGCGCCCTGCCACAGCAGCAGCTCGGCGCGCAGTGCCACGTAGTCGGGCACGATGTAGTTCCACTTACGGTACTGGCTGTTGGCCAGGGTGACGGTGTGTGTGGGGTCGAGCCACTCGTACCAGTCAATCTGCATGCTGGCGTCGACGCCCTCATAGCCCTCGTCGAGGGTCTGCAGGCACTTCGCCACGAGGGGCCCGAGCGTCAGCAGCTGGAAGCGGTCGTCATTGGCGATGTCGGCCACCTCGGTGATGGGGTCGTCGAACCAGACGGCCTGCCCGTAGATCTCGGCCAGCGTCTTGTAGGCCCACACCTTCACGCGCACGGTGCTGGAGACGAGCGCCTGCCATGCCTCGCTGTCGACGTTGGGGTTCTGGCGGTAGCGCGTGAGGTTGTTCAGGTAGTCGTTGCAGGCGATGATGACCTCGTAGTAGCCCTGCGGGTTGGCATAGCTGTTCTGCTGCAGGTCCTGGTCATACTGGTACAGGGCTATGAGCTCGCTCGTCGAGGCATCGGTAGGCTCTATGAGCTCGCCGCGCGGCTCGGTGAGCAGAATCTCCTTGTCGCCCACGGCCTGCATCTTCGTCATGATGCCCAGGAAGCCGGTGTACATCTCGGTGTTGGAGGTGAAACCCGTCTCGCCGTCGAACTCGTCGTCCGTAGCCGGCTCGAAGAAGTCAGCGCATGATGCGAGCATCATGCTAAATGATAAATGACAAATGATAAATGATAAACCTATCAGTCGTCTGTTGCTTATCTTTATATTCATATAGCTCATTTTATATGTTCATAATAATGTATTAAGGCCTTCCGATAATGACTTTATGATTTATCATTTGTCATTTATCATTTAGGCCGAAGGCCGTTAGAACTTCAGGTTCACGCCCACCTTGACGGCCCGCGGTGCCGTAGCCTTGGCGTAGTCGATGCCCTGCATGAGGGGGCTGTAGCTGAAGGCGAACTCCGGGTCGGCACCGAGGTAGGATGAGAAGCAGAGCAGATTCTGTCCTGTGACGAAGGCCGTTCCGCCCTGTATGAATCCCCATAGGGGCTGCTGCCAGGTGTAGCTGAGTGTGACGTCGCGCAGCTTCAGGTAGGAGGCGTCCTCTATGAAGCGGCTGCTGAAGGCGTTGTTGCCCACGCGGTCGTTCCAGCGCACGCGGGGCATGTCGGTCTGCTGGCCCTCCATGAGCCACCGGCGGTTCACGCTGGTGGCCTGGTTGCTGAAGTCGCTGCCGCTCTCGGTGATGCGTCGCACGGCGTTGTAGGCGTCGTTGCCCTGGCTGTAGGTGAAGGTGGCGTCGAGGGCCCACTGCTTGTACTCCAGCCTGGTGAAGAAGGAGCCGAAGAAGGAGGGTGTGGCGGAGCCGATGAGCTGGCGGTCGGCCTGGTCGATGATGCCGTCGTGGTTCACGTCGTCATAGTGCACGTCGCCGGCCTGGAAGGGCTGTCCGTTGGCGGTGAGCCCTGCGGCCTCAGCCTCGGCGGTGGTGGTGAAGATGCCCAGTGCGCGCAGCCCGTAGAAGGCGTATGGGTTCTCACCCTGGCGGGTGATGACCTGTGCGTCGTCGTCGAGGGTGGTGACGATCTCGGTGAGCGAGCCCAGCGACTGCACCTCGTTGGAGAGGGTGGTGAGGTTGCCGCCCAGGGTCCAGCGGAAGTCGCGCGTGTAGACGGGCGAGACGGCCAGCGAGAGCTCCATGCCCTTCGACAGCAGCTCGGCCTCGTTGCTGTAATAGGGGCTGGAGCCGAGTATGGCCGAGCGCTCGCCTGAGATGAGCACGTCGGTGGCCCGCATGTTATAGTAGGCGGCCGAGAGCTGCAGGCGGTTGTGCAGCAGCGATGCCTCGATGCCCACGTTCACCGTGCGGTCGCGCTCGGCGGTGAGGGCGGTGCTGGGCACGTTGGCCCGCACGATGCCTGCGATGGTCTGGTAGGGGTGCGAGGTGTAGTAGTACTTGCCGTACTTCGACGAGAAGCGGCTGTTGCCGGTGATGCTGTAGTCGGCAAAGACATTCAGCTTGTCGAGCCAGCCGATGGCGTTGAACAGCGGCAGCTGCTTGGCCATGAGGACGGCGTCGACGGCGGGATAGAGCGTCAGGCGTGTGGCGTCGCTGCCCACGGCCGATGAGCCGTCGAGCGATGCCGTCAGACCCACCTTCACCGTGTTGTCGAAGGTCCAGTCGGCATGGGCGTAGCCGTTGGCCCAGTTCCACTTGTTGTTATAGCCCGAGAAGTACTTGCCCAGGGTCTGTGCGTCGCCCAGGGTCTGGTAGAAGTCGTTGTTCGAGTTGCGTCCGAAGCCGGCGTCGTACTCATAGCTGGTGGTGAGCATCTGCCATCCGGCGTTGAAGCCGAGCTTGTGGCGCTGGCCCAGCTCGAGGCGGTAGGCGCCGTTGAGGTTGTAGAACATGTTGAACGTGTGGTTGGTGCCCACGCGGATGATGTTGTTCAGCTCGCCGTACTGGTCGAACTGCGGCACCACGTCCTCGTTGTTGATGCCGGGGATAAAGGCCTCCTCCTGGTTGTAGTTATAGTACATGCCCACGATGCCGTTGAAGGTGAGGTTGCGCAGCGGCGTGTAGATGAGCTGTATCTTCGTGTTCATGTCGTACTGCCGGTTCTTGCCGTTCATGGTGTTGACCAGCGAGAGGGGGTTGGAGACGTAGAAGTCGCTGTTGTCGATGGCTCCGAAGCGGTAGCCGGCATACTGGCTGATGAGGTTGCCGTACATGTCGCTCTCGTATGGGCTGAGCAGCGGTGCGCGGCGGTAGGCGGCCAGCAGGGGGTTGGTGGCCAGGTTGATGCCCTGCTCCTGGTACTGTCCCTTCAGGTAGGCGGTGTTGATGTTGGCACGAATCTCGAACTGCTTGCTCACCAGCACCGAGGCGTTGATCTGTGCCTGGTAGCGGTCGCTGTTGGTATTGCGCAGCGTGCCCTCGTCGTGCAGGTAGCCCAGCGAGATGTTGTACTTGGCGATGTTGTCGCCGCCTTCCACGCGGAACAGGTAGTCCATGGAGGTGCTGCGGCGGAAGATCTCGTCCTGCCAGTCGGTGTCGTACTGGTAGAGGTACGACTTGTTGGCCTGCGGGTCGCTGAGGAAGTTGAAGTCCTGGAAGAAGGCCTCCATGTTGGGATAGTAGGTCAGTCCCATGTCCGAGAGGTAGTTCTTGTAGTCAGTGGCCTGCATGAGGGGTATGCGGCGCGAGTTCCAGTTGGCGCCTGCTATGGCCGAGAAGCTGATGCGGGTGTTCATGTCGTCGGAGCTGGCCTGGTCGGTCTCGATCATGACGACGCCGTTGGAGCCCATGGAGCCATAGACGGCAGCCTCGGCGCCCTTGAGCACGGTGATGTTGCGTATGTCCTGCCCGTTGAGTGCCTGGAAGAAGGAGCGCGAGTAGCCGCTGACGATCTGGCTGAGGTTGGCATCGGGCAGGTAAGGCACGCCGTTGATGACGATGAGGGGCGCGTTGTCGGCCACGAGCGAGTGTACGCCTCGCAGCTGCAGGTAGGCACCCTCGCCGGTCATGCCGCTCTTGTTCACGGCCTGCAGTCCGGGCAGTGCGCCGCGCAGGGCGTTGTCGATGCTGAGCGAGCCCAGCGCGAAGTCCTTGCGGCTGAGGGTCTGCATGCTGCCCTTGGTGGTGACACCGTCGCGGGTGGCGTATGGTGTGACGACGGTCTCGTTATAGCGTGTGCGGTCCTCCTCCATCATGAAGATGCGCAGGTCGCCGGCTCCGGTATCGCGCACATAGACGGTCTGCTGGAAGAAGCCGTCGCACCACACGGTAAGCGCCTCGCCCTGCTTCACGCCGTCGATGGCGAAGGCGCCGTCGGCACCGGAGCGCACCGTCTCGCAGCCGGGGCTGGAGATGACGGCCTCGGCGAGTGGCTCATTGGCCGAGGTGAGGATATGGCCGCGCAGCGTCTGCGCAGCTACGCTGCTAAATGATAACTGACAAATGATAAATGATAAACCTATCAGTAGTCGTTTCTGCCAAGAATTCATAGTCTTGTCTTTCATATATCTCAATCAATAATTCAAGTTTCGCATTCACTCAACTTTTTGGGAGTTAAAGGAGTTAAGGGAGTTAAAGGAGTTAAAGACGATAGTCTTTACCCTTGTTTTCCCTTCGGAGACAGTCTTTACCCTTGTTTCCCTTCGGAGACAGACTTTACCCTTGTTTTCCCTTCGGAGAAGGAATCATGGAGCAACAAGACTGACGTCTTTAACTCCCTTAACTCCTTTAACTCCTTTAACTCCTTTAACTCCACGGCTTAGTTGAATCAATAGTTGTTCACCGTGGGTCGCAGGCACCAGTGGTTCAGCTTCACGTTTGTCTTTCCTGCCCAGTTGTCGCACTTGATGCGGAAGACGAGCTGCACGGCCGATCCGTCGCCATGCACGTCGGGTATGACCAGCTCGTCGATGGTTCGTCCGCCGTCGGTGTCGTAGTTGTCGGCACGGCTGTTGCCGCCCATCTCGCGCACGTACTGCGAGTCGTAGCCCTCGGGGTGGCGGTTGGGCAGCGTGGTGCCGCGGTCATAGTGGTAGGCGGTGCTGGAGCCCCAGATGACGGGGTCGGAAGTCATGACCTCCTGTCCGTCGGCAAAGACGGTGAAGGTGACGGTGAGGTTCTGGTTCTGCACCGAGCCGGTGGCCAGTCGGTAGGCGCCGGGCGGCACGAGATAGGGGTGCACGGTGCCGTCGTCGCTGAGCTTGATGGGTGTGAAGTCGAGCACGAAGCCGTCGTCGTCGTTCAGCTCCGACGGCTTGTCGAAGCGCAGCACGCGGTTCTCGTGCAGGGGCCACACGCCGGCCCACGGTGTCCAGGCCGTCACCTCGGTGTCGCACGACTTGAAGTTCAGGTTCACCGTCTTGAAGTACTCGGCCTTCTGCTCGGCGGTGCAGTTCTCGTAGAGGTGGAACTCGTCCTTCAGGCGGTACATGAGCACGTTGTTGGGTATGTGCAGCCGCGTCACATGATATACTATGGCGTTTGACAGCTCTATGGGGTTGGCCACGTCCACCTGCTGCACGCTGGTGCGCCACTGCGTGCTGTAGATGCTGCTCAGGTCAGTGTCGTCGGTGGTCTGCAGCTGTGCGGCGTTGTAGCGCTGGCTGAAGAAGGCGGTCTTCAGAATCCACTGGCGCAGGATGCTGTCGGGGCGCTCCATCTGCCAGGCCTCCAGGCGCTTGTGGGCGTCGTCGAGGGCCTGGTTGATGACGTCGTTGGAGCAGAGGAGCATGGTGGCCGTGAGCGACTCGCTGTTCATGTCGAAGTTGACTTTGTCGAAGAACGTGTTGGTGTAGATGAACACCGAGTCATAGACGGTGTTGCCCTGCTCGTTGACGCTGACGGCCTTGGAGTGTGCGCGGTCGAACTCACGCCCGCCGCTGGCCAGGACCATGTCGCGGAAGATGGAGTAGTCGTCGGGCAGCTGGTCGATGTAGTCGCGCAGCGAGGTGGGCGTCTCAATCATGTCTGAGATGACGTAGATGTAGCCCGTTGTGGTCTTGATGACCTCTTTCACTGCTCCGTTGTTGAAGAGGATGTGGTCAACGATGTTGCCTTTCTGTCCCAGCTCGTCGATGGTGACGTTGACATACTTTCCGTGCCACATCATGAGCCTTGTGCCGTCCTCGAGGTTGGCAGGCGAGATGCTGATGTCGCTGACGTGCGAGCGTGTGATGAAGTCTGCGTCGTCCTGCGGCTGGCGGAAGTGGTCATCGGTGACGACGAGCAGCGTTGAGAGCTGTCCCTTCTGCTGCAGCTCGTCGTAGATGCCATGCTGTCGGAAGAGCTGGTCCATCTTCGATAGGTCGCTGCGGCTCTGCATATACTGCTGCGAGGTCTGCTCCACTATCTTCAGCTCCTCGTTGGCAATGGTGCTCTCGGCCTGGGCGTAGTGGTCGTCGTCCTCCAGGCTGGAGCAGGAGGCGAAGAGGCATAACCCCAACAGCAGCCTCACCCCCAGCCCCTCTCCGAACGGAGAGGGGAGTATATAGTTCCGAACCCTATTAAATACTAATGTTTTCATGAGTGCTTTTATACTTTATTGTTATTGCTATACTTACCGTTCTCCCCTTTCCCATCGGAGAGGGGCTGGGACTTATCAGTCAATGGGAATGAACCTGATGCAGTCGAACTGCAGGCTGAAGTTGCTGTTGGTGCTGGCTGCCGGGTCGAGGATCACGAAGCTGAAGGTGTGGCTGGCGGTCTCGGGGAACTGCACCTCGTCGAAGATGGTGCTGGTGTAGACGCCTGGCAGCGGCGATGCCACCTTGGTGTAGGGTGCGGTGAAGGTGGTGCAGTCGTCGCGGTCGTCGAAGCTCATCTTCAGCAGTCCGCCGTTGCCGTCGGTCTGCTGGCGCATGAAGTTGTTGCCGGTCATGTAGACGATGGTCAGCTCCACGCGGTAGCGTCCGCGGACGATGGTGGGCGTCTGCATGCTGACGTGCCCCATGTAGCCCACGTTGAAGACGATGCGGTCGTAGTTGTTGGCCTCCTTCATGTTGCTCTTGCAGGTGACGTAGTCGATGTCGCTGTAGTTATGGTTGCTCGAGCCTGCCTCGCCCAGCTCATACTGGAAGCAGGGTGCCTGCCCCACACGGAAGCGCTGCTCGCTGCTGGTGGGCTCTGCGGGCTGGTAGTACTGTGCATCGACGATGTTCTTGATGTCGGTATAGTCGGCCAGGTCCCAGAGCACGGCGGTCTGCTCAGGCTCCCAGACGGGCATCCAGCCGTCCACCTCGTGCACGTAGCCGTTCTTCGAGAGGACGTCGGATGCAGCTGGCACGAAGTGCACGGGCTGCGACTGCGCGTTGATGGTGTAGCGGTCGGCCTCGGTGGCGGCCAGCGTGTCGACGGTGACGGTGAACACCTGGTTCTTGGCCGACGAGCTCCAGATGCGTGTCACCTCCGAACCGTTCATGGCTCCCAGGGCGGCTGTGGTGTACTGGTTCTGCAGGATGTGGTAGCCCACATACTCGCGCAGCAGCGAGTCGTCGGTCAGCCCGTCGCGGTCGGCTTGTCGCAGCTGCTGTCGCAGCTGTTCCAGCGAGCTGATGCCTGCCCGCTGGAAGGTGGCGTCAGTGACGTTGAGCAGCGTATAATAATAATGTGTAATGACGCGCTGGCGGTCGGCATTGAGCGTGGTGTCCACCACGGTGCTCAGCTTCTTGTCCCATCCTGTGGCCCTGAGTGCGTCGACCATCACTGTGGAGCGCCCGCCGTCGTTGACGCGGTCGAAGACGGTCTCCACGAGCGGTGTCATGGCCCTCGAGAGCACGTAGACCTTGCCGTTGAAGGCGCTGAGGCCCATCTCTATGACGCGCCCCTCGTCGTTGAGGGTGGCCTGTCCGGCGTGCAGCGAGTCGATGGCGATGGTGATGACGTCCTGGTTGAGGTTCTGCACCTGCTTCTTCTGCACGAAGGCATCGGGCAGTATGGAGTCCTTCACGGTGTGGTAGAGTATGAACTGGCGCATGTACTCGCGCGATAGCTGCTGCAGGCTGTCTACGCCGCGGCGCTGGTAGAACTCGCGCATGGCCTCGTCGTTGGGCACGAAGGCCGTGAAGCTGACTCCGCTCGACGACTGGTTCAGGGCGTTGAACATGTCGCTGTAGCGCAGGGCCTTCACATACTCGCCGAAGCCCTCCTGCTCGGTGAGGAAGGTGGAGATGGGCGAGGCCAGGCTGTTGAGGTAGGTCTGGTCCTTGAAGGGGTCGCTGTTCACGTCGAACACGTCCTTGTCGCATGATGTGAGCATCATGACAAATGACAAATGACAAATGATAAATGACAAACCTATCAGATGACGTTTCATTATCTTTGTATTCATATCTCTCAGTTTCTAAGTTTCTCAGTTTTCTCAGTTTCCATGTCATTTCGCCGTTCCGTAGTAGGGGTTCTGCTCAAGCAGCTTGTTGTGCTCAATGTCGGCCTGTGGCACGGGCAGGTACCATGCGTTCTCATCCTGCAGCACGGAGAGTATCCACTGCTGGTTGGTGGTCTCGTTGCCCTCTACGACCTTGCTGATGAACTGGCTCTTGTACTTGTGGTTGCCTATGCGTCCGAACCACAGCAGGTCGTACCACCGCTTGCCCTCGGCCATGAACTCCAGCTCCTTCTGGTCGAGAATCTCCTCGAGCAGCGTCAGCTCGTCGAGGTTGCTGGTGTCCATGGGTTCGAGCAGTGCGCGCTGGCGGATCCTGTTGATGAGCTGCACGGCCTCTGCCCACGAGCCCTCGCCCTTCATGGTGAGGGCCTGCGCCTTCATGAGCATGATTTCTGCCACGCGGTAGATGATGAAGTTGGCATCCTGATAGACGCGTGCGCCGCCGGTGATGTCGGGCACGTCGGTGCCGTAGTACTTCCAGATGTACAGCTGGTTGCTCACCTGCCATGCGTTCGGCTGTCCGTTGTCGGGCACGTAGGTGTTGAGCAGCATGCGGCCCATGCGGCCGTCCTCGGTCAGGCCCTGGTCCTTCAGCAGCTGCGTCTCGGCCTTCATGCGCTCCATGGCCCGCGGCGTGGGCCTTAGTGCCGGCGAGCCGGTGGGGGTGAAGAGCGATGCGAAGTTGTTCGTCTCCTGGTTGGCGGCGTAGTCCCAGTTCAGCTCGAAGATGCTCTCGTTGCTGTTGCCGGGGTAGAACATGGTGAACCAGTCGTTGGTGTTCGACATGAAGGCAGGGCGGAAGGCGTCGGTGGCGTTGAGGATGAGGTTACAGTACTCTATGCACTGGTCGTAGTCCTCGCTCCACAGGCATGCGTCGGCCATGAGGGCGTAGAGTGCCCACTTCGTGGCGCGGCCCTTCGTGGCCCACTCCTCCTCGTAGGTGCCCTTGGCGGCTCCCGTGGCGAGGATGGTCTTGATGTCCTCCTTGATGCGTGCCAGGATTTCCTGCTCCGACGACTTGGCCAGGTCGAACGAGGCCTGGTCGTTGACGTAGGCCTGCAGCACCATGGGCACGTCGCGGTAGTTCTTCACCAGCAGCAGGAAGCAGTAGTCGCGCAGGAAGTATGCCTCTGCCAGGTGCGAGTTGCGTATGGCGTCGTAGTAGGTGTCGTCGTCCACGCCTGGGGCGTACATGATGACGGAGTTGGCCAGTCCGATGACCTTGTAGACGTTGCTCCAGTCGCACAGCGAGTGGCTGCTGGTCATGTTGAAGTCCTGCAGCTTGGCGTCGCCGCTGTTGAGGGTGTAGATGGCCCCTCCGCGCAGCTCGCCCCACTTCACTATCTGCGGCACGCACTGGCGCATGTAGTAGTAGCCCGATGCGATGACGGCCTCTACGTCCTCCTTCGACTTCCAGTAGTCGTCGGTCACCTGCTCGTTGTTGGGCAGCACGTCGAGCCAGTCAGTGCAGGAGGTGAGCGGCGCTACGCTAAATAATAAAGATGAAATAATAAATAATAAACTTATGCGCAGGGAGTGCCTTCGGTTTCGCTCCTTGAGGTTTCCCACAGGTTTCTTTATAAGTATCTGGTTACTCATAGCTGTATTCATGCCTCTCAATTATACTTTTTTCTTTTATATTTGTTATTTAGGGCGAAGCCCGCACTTAGAAGTCGAGGTTCACGCCGAATGCGAATCGCTTTGACACGGGCGTGGTGGCGTTGTCGCGCACGATGCTGGTGGCGCTGGGCATCTTCACCTCGGGGTCCTGTCCCTTGTAGCCGGTCCAGGTAAAGAGGTCGTAGGCGGTGGCGAAGACGTTCAGTCGGGTGATGCCCACCTTCTTCAGCCACTCCTTGGGCACGTTGTAGCTCAGCGAGAGTGTCTTCAGCCTCAGGAAGGAGGCATCCTCCACGAAGCGGTCGCTGCCCAGGTAGTTGTAGCCCATGCCGTAGAGGGCGCGCGGTATGTCGGTCTGGTCGCCCTCGTTGCGCCAGCGGTGCAGCACGGCGGTGCTCTGGTTGGCCACGCCGCGCATGTTCTCCAGCGAGATGCGTGCGCCGTTGATGACCTTCTGTCCGTAGCGTCCGTAGAAGAAGGTGGTCAGCGTGAGCTGGCGCCAGCGCACCTGGAATCCGCCGCCGCCGAAGAACTTCGGGTTGGCGTTACCCAGGTACACGATGTCGCTCTCGTTGATGACGCCGTCGTGGTTGATGTCCTCATACTTGGCGTCGCCGGGGTACACCTGCTCTGTGCCGTTCTTCATGGTGATGGCCTTCTGCTGCCAGTCGGTCATGATGTTTCCCTCGGCGTCGCGGGCGTAGGTCTCGTCGGTGTTCTGGTACACGCCCAGGTAGCGGTATCCGTAGAAGGAGCCCACGGGTGCGTTCTCCACGATGCGCAGGGCATAGTTGCCGTTGCCGAAGGAGTAGTTGTCCATGACCCACGTCGACGGCAGCTCCTTCACCTTGTTCACGTTTCGGCTGATGTTGGCGTTGACGCTGATGGTCCAGTCCTTGTTGCGGAAGATTTCGTAGTCCATGCGCATCTCCACGCCCTTGTTGCTCATCTTTCCGCTGTTGATGTACTTCACCGAGCTGTAGCCCGTCGACACGGGCAGCTTGGTGTCCTTGAGCAGCATGTCGCTGGTCTGCTTGTCGTAGTAGTCGAAGGTGAAGTTCAGTCGGTCCCACAGGCGCAGGTCGATACCGAAGTCGGCCTCGCGTGTAGTCTCCCACTTCAGGTTGTCCAGCTGCATGCGGTCAGGCACGACGGCGGGCATGTTCATGTACTGTCCCAGGCTCTTGTATGCTCCCAGGTATATGCTGGCTCCGCTGGGCGATGTTCCGCTCCATCCGTATCCCACGCGCACCTTTGCCGTGGTGAGCCATTTCTTGATGTCCTCTGTCCAGAAGTGCTCCTGCTCGGCGTTCCATGCCAGTCCGAAGGCGGGGAATGTTCCCCATCGCTTCTCCTTACCCATGGTTGAGTTTCCCTCGCGGTTCAGGGTGGCACGCAGCACATATCGGTTGTCGTAGCTGTACACGCCCTGTGCTATGAGGCTGATGCTGCGGCGCTCGCTGTTGCCCGAGCCTGAGCTGGCCACCACGCTGCCCACGACGGGGTCGCTGAGGTTGGCCGAGGCGTTGCCGTAGGTAGAGCTGGTGTAGCTGAAGCTCTGGTTGTCGCTGGTGCGCACCAGTGCGGTGGCTATGACCTTGTGCTTCTCGGCGAAGGTCTGGTTGTAGAGCAGCTTGTTCTCCGTCTGCAGCGAGAAGGCGTCGCTGGTGGCGTCGGTCGAGCGGTTGGCGTTGCTGTTCGTCCAGAGCACGCCGGTGGCCTCCTGGGGCAGGAACTTCTTGTTCTTCGTGGTCGACATGTTCATCGACACCCATCCCTGGTACTGCAGGCCGAAGGGGAAGTCATACTCCAGCGTGATGGTCATCTTCTCCTGCCGCTGCGTGGTCTTGTTGTAGCCCTTCTCCACCAGTGCCACGGGGTTGTAGTTGCTGCTGTAGGCACCCTGGAAGTCCTCCTGCTGTGTGAAGAAGACGCCGGTGGGCTCCTTCGTCACGGGGTCTATCCAGTAGGGGCTCAGGTTGGGCATCTTCCTCATGGCCATGGAGCGGGCGTCGCCCAGCACGTTGGCGTCCTTGTTGGTGTTCGAGAACGAGAAGTCGGTGCGCACGCGGAGCACGTCGCTGAACTTATAGGTGATCTTCATGCCGGCCGAGAGTCGCTGCACGCCCGTTCCGCGCGTGGTGCCCTGCTCGTCGTAGTAGCCCAGGTTGAGCTTGTACACGGCCTTCTCGCCGCCTCCGGTCATTGAGAAGTTGTTGTCGGTGACGAGTGCGTCCTGCTTCACTGCCTCCAGCCAGTCGGTGTCGGTGTTGTACTCGTCGAAGTAGCGGTATGTGGGGTCGTAGTTCAGCTCCAGGTTGTTGAACAGCATGTTCATCTCGTTGGCGGCGCTGTTCACGCCCTTGGCGTTGGCGGCGTTCCAGATGGCATCCTGCATCATCGACACATACTGCGGCCCGTTGAGCAGGGGCACGCTCTCGGGCTCCTTCTTGAAGGTGAGCTTGCTTGAGAACGAGAACTTGGTCTTGCCCATGGCTCCGCGCTTGGTGTTGATGAGCAGCACGCCGTTGGCGCCCTTCGTGCCGTAGATGGCGGTGGCCGATGCGTCCTTGAGCACCTCGATGCTCTCGATGTTGGCGGGGGCTATGTTCAGCAGTGCGCCGAAGTCCTCTTCATTGGCGGTGGCAAAATTAAAGTCCTCGCTGATGTCGACATCCTGCGGCACGCCGTCGATGACGATGAGTGGCTCGTTGCTGGCGCTGAGCGAGCTGGTACCGCGTATGCGGATGCTGCTGCGGGCGCCGGGGTCGCCGCCCAGGTTGATGTCCAGTCCGGCCACCTGTCCCTGCAGGGCCTCCTCCACGCTGGTCACGGGCGCCGTCTCCACGATGGCGTTCAGGTCAATCTTCTGCACTGACGAGGTCTGCTCCATGCGGCTGATGCCCATGCCGTCGCGCCCGCCGCGCTGGCCCGTCACCTGCACCTCCTTCAGCGTGGTGCTGTTCTCCATGGTGAAGTTCTGCACCGTCTGGCCGGTGTACTTCACGCTCTGCGTCTTCATGCCGATGTACGACGCCTGCACGCGCAGGTTCTTCGAGTCCTGGGGCACCTGCAGCCGGTACTGGCCGTTGATGTCGGTCACGGCACCCTTCACATAGCGGTTCTGCTGGTTCACCAGCACCACGTTGGCGCCGATGACGGGCTCGCGCTGGTTGCCCAGCATCTCGTACACGGTGCCGGTGATGGTCTGCGCAGCTACGCTGCTAAATGATAAATGACAAATGATAAATGATAAACTTATCAAAAGTCGCCTTATGTTGCTCTGAGTCATAATCTGTTGTTTTTCGTCCGCTTATTTTTCATTTATCATTTTTCATTTATCATTTAGGGCGTTGCCCGCCAGTATTCCGTCAATGAAGTGCATGCACCCGTCGCTGAAGGCGAAGGGCAGTGCGTGGTACTTCGGGCTGACGGCCACGGGCGTTCCTCCCTGCAGGGCGTAGCTCAGCTGTCCGCCGCTCTCGGCTATCTGCACGCGCTCGCCGCTCATGGCCATGAAGGTGCCGTTCATCTGCGAGCCGGGATAGGGATAGGTGGTGAAGGTGTTCATGAGCGACGACACGAAGTAGCGGCGCAGGTAGTTGGCCAGCAGCGTCTTGTTCGACGAGCTGACGTTGCCCGAGAGCGTATAGTCGTCGGCTACCTTCAGGCTGCCGGCGCCGGGAATGCTCCCCATGTGCTGGCGCAGGGCCTCGTTGGTGGGCACGAAGACCACCAGGCGGTTGCCCTGGCTGGCCAGCGACGGCAGGGTGCCCTGGCTCACCAGGCCGGCCTTCTGCAGCAGCTGCGAGAAGAGGTAGTACTCATAGTTCTTGTCGTTACCCACGCTGAGCAGGTGCTCCAGGCCGTCGCCGCCCTGCTCGGCAAAGAGGTCGGTGGCGTCGTAGGCGTAGGCACGGCCGTTGCTCCAGGGCTGGCCGCTGTTCAGCACCTCGTGGAAGCCCACGAAGGGGGTGCCCTGGTAGGCGGGGTTCAGCTGCTCGTTGAAACGGGCGTTGGTGGTTATCTGGCCGTCGACGACGTACCAGTAGTTGAAGGCGGTGTTCGTCTCCACCACCTGCGTGCCCTGGGCTGACAGCTGGCTCACGTTGGCTGCCGTGTGCATGTTCACTATGCTGCGGGCCTGCGTCTGACCCATGTTGGCGTAGTTGCCGTCCACGTCGCTGTACACCTCGAGGTTCTTGCCCTGCGTGGTCTGGTTCAGCCGCATGGTGGGCTCGTTCAGGCGGTACTGCTCGTTGCTGGGCACCAGGGTCACGAACTGCATCTTGTCGCTGGCCAGCGACAGCACCAGGTCGCTGCGGTCAAGGGTGTAGAGGAAGCACTGGTAGGTGGTGTCGCAGAAGGCCGGGCCCACCACGCTGGAGAAGATGGCGGGGGCGTCCATCTCGTTCATGCCGTAGGCCACGCCGTTCTCGCACATCAGCCGGTCGTCCACCTCGTCGGGGTTGATGGTGATGGTGGTGCCGAAGGCCGTCTGCACCAGCCCCTGCCTGATCTGCTCGGGGAAGCAGATGCTGGTGGTGTTGGCAAACGACTGCATGATGAAGTATCGTGTGATGAGCGGGTCCAGGTCCTGCAGGCTGGCATAGCCGCGCTCCTTCGTCCAGTAGCCCTGGAAGAAGCGGTCGATGGCCTCGTTTGAGGGGGCGAAGATGGTGTAGCCCTGGCTGGAGAGCTGGCTCATGCTGAGGAAGTTGCTCGTGGGCCACTCCCATGCAATGTTGGGCAGCGCCCCGTGGCCCACCTGGTAAACGGGCCGGCCCACGTTGTCGCTGGTCTCGGTGTTGGCGGGCGTGAACTCGGCATACTGGTCGTAGAGTGACACGAAGTCGCTGTAGTTTGCCCGCTGGCGCAGCGTCTGGTAGATGGTCTCCAGGGGGCGCACCACCTGGCTGACGTGGTACAGGTAGCCGTTGTCGGTGACGGTGGCCGCCTGGTCAGTGACGCTGGCATTGGCCACCTGGAAGCCGTCGCCCACCACGGTCCACTGGCTCTGGGGGAAGAAGTACTCGTAGTTCGTCTTGGCGTCCAGACCCTGGGTCTCGAAGAAGCGGTTCGACAGCACGGGCAGGAAACGCTCGTAGTGGTACACGGTGACCGTGGTGTCCTGGCCGTTCAGACGCCCGCGCACCTGCTCCATCGGGTCCTGGCTGCGCGTGCGGTGCTTGTACCACAGCCCGGCGTTCTGCTGGCGCGCCTCGGCGGTGGCACCGTCGCCCTCGTTGGGGCGGAAGTTCACCAGCTTCTGCCAGTCGTAGGCGTAGTACATCAGGTGGTAGCCCACAGCCTTCTTCAGCTGTGCGGGGGCCTGCTGCCACATGTCGTCCACCGATGCGTAGCCCTGGCCCTGCAGGTACTCCTGCCAGGCCGTGTCGTCGGGGGCCATCACGGTCAGGATGGTCTGTCCGTTCACAATGGGTTTGAAGCCCGTCAGCTCAATGGCGTGCAGGAAGCTGGTGTAGCGTCCCTCGCCTTCCAGCACCTGCCAGGCGTTGCCCTTCAGCCACGAGGGCGCAGCATAGTGGTCGTCGTCGGCAATGTCGCTGC
Source organism: Prevotella sp. UBA3837 (assembly GCA_002392835.1). GTDB lineage: Bacteria > Bacteroidota > Bacteroidia > Bacteroidales > Bacteroidaceae > Prevotella. The sequence goes on from DGHX01000181.1 coordinate 19,664, forward strand.
ATGACACGCAGAAAGCGCTTGCCAGCAGAAGGCCGCAAGCTGCCGTGAGTGTAGCTTTTGTTCTCATTCCGTTATCGTTATTAGCTGTCAGTTTATAGTAGTTTGTGCAAAGGTACAGCTTTTTCGCCACATTAAAGCATTCTTTAGCCGATTTAACAATTATTAGGCAAACAATCAGCCCAGACAGCTCCAAAACAAACGCAGAAAAATGTTGCACTACTTGCACCTGCGTTAACCTTTGTTGAGATTTATCTTGCACCACGCGCGTTTTCGTTAACCTTTGTTGAGATTTATCTTGCACCACTTGCACCGCCGTTAACACTTGTTGCGGTTTCCTCCGCACCCCTTCCGCCTCGGCCGCAGTGCCCGGCGCGTCAGCGTCGGTCCACCGCCCCCCGCCAACCAGCCAAAAACCGCATATTTATACACCCGAACCTGCATAAACATCCATTTTACACCCCGCGCCCCCGCTTTCCCAAACGGAGGCCCCGTTTTTTTAAAAGCGGGCCGCTTTTGAAAAAATCCCATATCACTTTTTTTCAAAAGTGGGCCGCTTTTTTTAAAAACCCATATCACTTTTTTTCAAAAACGGGCCGCTCAGAAAAAAAAGCGGCCCGCTGGTGAAACTGCATAAACATGCATTTCCACCCATAGGCAGACACCTGTCAGCATCCGTTCACAGCACGCCCGTTTCCCGGCCTTAACACACTACAAGTCAAATCCTTCCGCTGCACTCAGGTGCAAGTAGTGCAACTATTTTTCGCGTTATATTTCGCACGCATGCGCGAGGGTACGGTACAAACCGAGGTGCTTCACATGGCAAATAAAGCATAAAAAACAGAAATGGAAAAGATAAAGGTATTGCGACAAATCCGACCGAGCTGAAGTGCTCTTCGACAAATTCGAAACGAACATAATTCGTAGAAAATCCATTAATGATATTAAGAACCCTTATTTGTTGTCACACTACAGAACTCATTCATCTTCTATCACCACACAGAAATTTATGGTTGTTAGCTGATGATACGAGTAAGTTTTCACTTGAACATTTACTTGTTCCAGAAGATTCTTTTCGATAATATCTTCAAGGGTATGACCTTCCATGTTTTCCTTTTTGACCACCCATAACTTCCAGGATGACTCGTCGGTGCAATCATAAGAAGCAAAAGCGAGTTTCTTCTCTCCTGGATGGATCTCGTGCCATTCAAAACTGGTGCGATATGAGACAAATCGGTCTGACTCATCTGCCATCCGTACTGTAATAAAGACAACGTCTTCTGTTTGATTGCTGACTTCTATTGTGACCAGCTCTTCATTGCACGAGAAGAGAGATGCTAATAATATCAAAAATAAATACAACCTTATTTTTCTCATATCAATATATTGTTAGTAGTAATCGCTGCATATAGTTAAACGTATCAGCATTTTTAATGCGAAACAGACATTTGGAGGATTGGAAATCCTTATACCCGTAACGGTCGGATTCTTGCGCAAGCCAAGCGTCACCCTTCGGAATGCCGCACGGCAAATCCGACCGAGCTGAAGACACCATCAGGTGCTGCAAGAACTTGACAGTAAAAAGTCTTTCCATTGTAATGACGCCTTTAGTATGTATTCTGTCTATTAAACGGCAAAAAACGAAAATCTTTCACTTTTTCTGCAGTTTTTTCTGAGCAGGGGCAGGGAGGCCACTCGCGGCCTCCCTGCCCCGCACGAATGTCAAGGCACGATGCAGCCTGATTACAGGGACGTCAGCGGCTGACGACGTGTTTCCGGCCATTCCTGATGTAAAGGCCCGGGCGGGGCTGCGTGCCTACGCGGCGGCCCTGCAGGTCGTAGAGAACGGCATGACCGGTGACGGAGGCCGGGGCGGCGACGGAGGAGAGCACCTCGTCGCTGAACACCAGCTCGCAGTATTCAGGGTCGAGAACGGTGTAGTCGCCCAGCAGCAAGGCGTGCATGGCCTCTCCCGTCTGGCTTGCCTCGTCCAGTTGCATCAGCACCGTGTTGGTGGTGACGACGATGCTGCCGTTGGCATACCGTCCTGCAAGGGTCAGACCTCCCGCATGGGTCATACCCGGCTCGATGCTCAGGTCCATGTCCTGCAGGCTGACATGGTAGTCGCGGTCGGCAAAGAGCACGTAGGGCATGTTGGCCTGCGGCTGCATGACGCGGTTGAAGAGGATGCGGGTTCCGTCGCGGCCCGTCAGCGTGTAGTAGCGCCCTGCCGTGGCATCGGGCTCAGTAGGCAGGATGATGGTGGAGCGCTTCCCCGCCGGGTAGGTAACGCTGCCATAGATGGTGTAGTCCTTGACGGGGTTGTCCTTCACGGTGAATCGCTCAGGGCTTTCAAGACGCGTATGGCCGGGAGCCCACACCGTGGGGCTGAACTCTCCGTTGCCGGCCTCCACGCGTATGCGGTAGTACCCGTCGCCGTCGGTCTCGGCTGACAGCACGGGGCTGGTCGTCAGCCAGGGGGTCAGCTGCACCGTGGCACCGCCGATGCCCTTGCCCTGCTCGTCGCTCACCGTGCCGCTGACATAGCGCACGGGGGTGGACACAATGAACGTGGTCAGCGGCATGGCTGTCCGTTCGGGCTTTGACGAGGCCGAGGCAGCGTCGGCAGCACTGACAAAGGAACAGTCGCGGCCGCCGTAAGCATTACAGAACAGCACTTCGTCGCCCGGACGTCCGTCGTTACAGATGATGGTGAAGCGCAGGTTCCCGCTCTGCCAGACGATGGGCGTGTCGAAGACTATCTCAAGGATGCGCTCCGGCTGTCCGCTGCTGCCGCCGCTGTTAACGGTGCACTCGCCGTCGAACACCTTCGACAGGTAGTCCATGCTGGTAAACCTGCCCGAGGGCACGCCGCTGCTGGGAGTTTGCTCCATCCATACCTCCAGGTGGCGCTGCTGTGCGCCGCCCGTGTTGACGCCGCTGAAGGCGAGGCCACCGATGCGGTCGCCCTGACACAGGCTAAAGTCGGCATAGCACTCGTAGACAGCCTCCATCTTCGAGTAGCCTGCCGACGTGTTCAGTGGCACGCTGGCCTGCAATTCGCCCGTCTTTTGCTTGCAGACGTAAGTAGTGGCATACTCATCGCCGCTGGTGTCATTGGCTCTGGCTGTAATATGGCCAAGGGCGACAAGTAGCAGAGAAAAAGCTGCCGCGATGAAACGTCGTGTTAGAAACATTGCATTCATAAGCCATGATAATTTATTAGTTGTTGGTAATCAATAGCGAAGCTCACTGACAGCAGCAGTCCGTTGTCGTCGACAGCAGTGAATACGTCTCGTCGCCGTCGCGCACCACCATTGTGTCAGTGACCACCACACCGTTTTGCACGGCATGGATTCTTGGGAAACCAACAACACTGTCCTTAGCTGCTACAGTCATTGCCGCGAGCAGCATGCATATCATTAATAGTTTTCTTTTCATAGTGTTTGAATTAAAAATGATGGTGCAAAGGTAGGGTATAAAATGAAAAATGCAAAGAAAAACAGTGGACAAAAATGGACAAATGGGTTTATGCCATCTGCCCTATAGCTGAGAAAGTGCCAAAAAACTCGATGAAATCGGCCTTTTTTACATTTTTCTGATGTAGTCGTCCATCTGACCAGCTGTACCCTCCTGACCAGTGATTTTTTCCCACATTCTTTTCCTTGAATGTGAAATGGCGCCCTGCGACTTGTGCACGAGGATGGCAATATCAGACACAGGAATTCCAAGTTTTATCAAAATACAGATATGCAGCTCGTCTGTTGTCAGCTTCGCCAGGGAGAGCAGACGGCTGACAAAATGCGGAAAGACCTGCTCTGTGGCTTGCTCGAGCTGGTTCCACTCCTCAGCGTTCAACTTATAGGGCATGCCGTCAGCATCAAACCGGTGTACAAGTCGGCCATAAAGGGGAGTGTTGTGCAGCTGCTCTATGCTGAGCCTCTGTCTCTCCGCTGCCATCGCACAGAGTTGCTGTTCCACCTCCTGAAGCCTGTCCGTCAGTTCACTTTTCTCTTTCTTCTCGAAGGAGGAGCGCCGAAGCATGTCCTGCCGCTCTCTGTCGAGGATTCTCAGCCGCATGGATAGCTGTTGCTTCTGGGCTTTGCTGCGCCTGACGTATATGATACCGGCGGCAAGGAGTATGACAACGGCAAAGGCCATGGCAACACCACGCTGGCGACTGCGCTTCTGGCGAAGGACGAGCTCGTCGCGCTCCCGGCGTACAGACTGATAGTTGTACTGTGCATGGACGCGCCGTACTTCCTCTTCCTGCGAGAGTACCTTCAGCGAGTCCTGAACCGTGACAAGCCGTGCATAGTACTTTGCGGCCTTGGGCAGTTCACCCTTCTCTTCAGCCAATTGCGCCAGCACCCGCAGATACTCTGCCTGATGACGCAGGCCATGCTTGCCCATCAGTCTCAGGAAATAATATTCAGCCGAGTCGGCATGCTGCTGCCCCAGATGCCAGTAGGCCCAGTTAACCTCGTTGACAGAATCGCGCTTCATCAGCTGAAGGGCCTTGTCGAACTGCTCCGTCTGGATGTAGATGTCGCACAGATTGGACTTGGCGTAGGGAATGATGTTGTCCTTAGCACTTGTACATTCTGCCAGCGCTATCGCTTGCCGGTAGTAGCTGACGATGCTGTCGACGTTGCTCTCAATGGTATGGAGAAGTGCCATCCGATGGGCGGCATGAGCCATCCTGAGCGTGTCACGACATGAGAATGCCATGTCGTAATAGCGCCGGTAATAGTCCTTGCACTCATCATACATGCCCTGCTCGAAATAAAGATCGCCAACAGACTGGTTCGTCCACTCAAGCAGCACAGGATGCTTTTCCCGCCTGGCCTCCTCCCCCGCCTGCAGGTAGCACTTCAGTGCCGAGGG
>DGHX01000052.1:0-811 GCA_002392835.1 Prevotella sp. UBA3837
TCCCTTTAACTCCTTTAACTCCCCAGTGTTGAGCGAATGCGAAACTTGAATTGAGTAATATATTACGCCAATTATGGATAAATTACGCGCATTACGGTAATTCGTTTCATTTTTCTTTCCCAAAAACGCTCGCCGTTACGAAAAAAATGGGCACCGTCAGCGGAGGCATACACTCCGCCGGACTGGTGGGCTCGCTCGTCGGCAGCAACCCCAACGTCATCGAGAACTGCCACGTCTCCACGGCCGTCACCTGCACGGGCTACGGCGACAGCAAAGCCCATGGCGGCGGCATCGTGGGCCACGCACACTCCGCTACGGCCACCATCACCGGATGCCTGTTCGACGGAAGCATCACCCACAACCAGAGTAGTAACAGCGGCACCTACGCCGGCGCCATCGTGGGCTGGTCGGACAACGCTACGCGCATCACCGTCCGGAACTGCATAGAGAATGGCTCGTACAACAAATTCGCGAACGAAGGCTTCGGCTATGAAGTGAAGACCGATGAGGTGACGTTCAGCGGCCTCTTCTCACCATACGCCATCAGCGGCGAGGACCGCTCGCTGCTCTACCTCGGTGGCGACAACCAGCTCTATTGGCCCAACGCCGCCATGACCATCGGCGCCTGCCGCGCCCTCTTCTATCTGGCCGACGGCATCACCGCCGGCGAGCCCAAAGAGCAGGGCGGTTCACGGTCTGACGCCATCCGCGCCTTCGTCCTCAACTTCTTTGACGAGCAAAGCGGCGGAGCCGAGCGCGGCGACGGCGAGCAGACGGGCATCGCTGAGGCGGTAGCAAATTCTTCACTCTT